>CAIRNV010000256.1 GCA_903880005.1 uncultured Verrucomicrobiota bacterium
GCCCAGTGAACGTGGAAGCGGCTGGAAGCCGCTTCCACTTTCACTTGGCCCTCATGGAAGGTGGCAGCAGCATCTTGCCGCTGGAGGTGATCCAGCCAGAGCCGAGACGGCTCTGCCACGTTTCCGTTGGGTGAGGTCTCGGATGGATGCCACAAGGCCTCTTTGCCTTGATGGGACGGCCATTTCCTTGCCTGGAAGCCCTCTTCAACTGCCGCTTTTAGGTTCAACGCCGGGCATCCCCGGCGGGCCCGACGATGACCTTCAACGACTCGGGCGTGGGCCTTGCGGCGAGTTGAATGGCGGCTGCGGCGTCGCCCAGGGCAAATCGATGCGTCACGAGGGGACGGACGTCGAGCCTGCGCGAGAAGACCAGGCGAGCCACCTCGCGCTGCAAGGTGAAGTCCGAGGAGTAGCTGCCCATCAATGCTTTCTCGTCCACGCAAACCCGCCCCAGGTCCACGGGCGCCGTCTTGCCCCGGAGGGTGTGCGCAAAGAGGAGCGTGGGTCCGCCCCCACGCACCGCCTGCTGGGCTTGCTCGACGGCGGCGTCCGATGGCACCGCCACGACGGCGGCATCGACGCCCCGGCCTCCGGAGGCGTTCCGCAGCGCATCGACCAGCCCCGCATCGGCCCCGTCCAGGGTCTTCCATGCACCCCACTTCCGGGCCAGGCGTCGCCTCGCGGGCAGAAGGTCCGTGGCCACGACCCGCATCCCGCGCAACGCCAGGATCCGGGTGAACAAAAGCCCGATCGGTCCCTGCCCGGCTACTAGCACGATGTCATCCCGCAGCAATGGCAGCATCCGCACGCCCTTCAGCACGGTGTTCACCGGCTCCAACAGGGCGCCTTCCTCGAAGGTGTTGCGTGATGGGATCGGCACCACGCCGGGGAGACAGAACGACATGACGCGCACGTAATCCGCGTATCCACCGCCCGCAGGCTCGAACCCGGCGGTGATCCCGGTGCGCTTGTAGGTCTCGCATTGGGCGAACGCCCGGTGGAGGCAGTGATGGCAGCTCATGCAGGGGACGTGGTGGTGGAGGGCCACGCGTGTCCCCGTCTCCATCCCCCGCACCCGTGCCCCCACCTTCACCACCGTCCCGCTGGTCTCGTGTCCAAAGATGCGCGGCGGCGGGACCGAGCCGGTGGTGATCTTCTTGATGTCCGTCGGGCACACGCCGCATGCCGCCACGCGCACGAGGATTTCGTCGGGCCGGATGCGCGGCACCTCGACGGTCTCGATGCGGAGGTCGTGGGTGCCTCGATAGACCAGCGCCTGCATCTCGCGTGGAAGGGCATGGGTCGTCATGGGATGGAATGGCGCGAGGCGAACGGATTTCGGGCTGGCGCTTGATTCAAGCGAGGATGCGCTCGCGCCGTGGGTCGTAGGGCGTGCGCAGGTGGGCCAAGGCCGGGCGGCGGACGCCGTCGGCCAGCAGTTCGTACCGCCCGGCCAGGATCCAATCCGGGGTCACGGCGGCACCCGGGTTCTTGACGTAGCCGAGCGCGACGCCGCCGCCGACGGTGTGTCCGTATGCGCCGCTGGTGGTGTATCCGCACGGGACGCCATCGCGGAAGATCACCTCGCCGCCCCACAGCGGGATGTCCGGCACGGACAGGACGAACTGGACGAGGAGCTTGCGACGGGGCTGGTCACGGGCGGCGAGCAAGGTCTCTTTGCCGAGGAACTCGTGGTCCCAGGAAACCGCGAAGCCAAGGCCTGCCTCGAACGGGGTCTCATCCGGGGAAAGCTCGGCCCCGAAGGCGCGGTATCCCTTCTCGAGCCTGAGCGAGTTGATGGCGTAGTGGCCGGCGTTGACCACGCCGAGGTCGCGCCCGGCGGCCTCCAGCGTCGCGAAGACCTGCGCGGCTTGCTCGGCCGGGACGTGGAGTTCCCATCCGAGCTCGCCGACGTAGGTGATGCGCACGGCGCGGACGGTGGCCATGCCGACGTCGAGGGACTGGAACGTGCCGAAGGGGAAGGCGGCGTTGGACAGGTCCTTCCCGGAGGCCCGGTGCAGCAAGTCGCGGGACTTGGGGCCCATGACGCCGATGACGGCGGTGGCCGCCGTGACGTCGAAGGCCTCGGCGTTGCCATGGGACAGGTGCCCACGAATCCAGGCGAGGTCCCGCGTCACCTGCGCGCTGCCGGTCACCACGAGGAACTCGTCCCGGCCGAGCCGCAGGACGGTCACGTCGGACTCATACCCGCCGCGCTCGTTGAGCATGGGCGTATAGACGACCCGCGAGGGCTCCACGTCGATGCGTTGGGCGCAGAGATGGCCGAGCCGCAGGGCCGCCTCGGGGCCGCGCACCAAGATCTTGCCGAAGGCGGACTGGTCGAAGAGCGCGACGTGATGGCGGCACGCGTTGTGTTCGCGGGCATGGTTGGGAAACCAGTTTTGGCGTCCAAAGGAGTACGACGCCTCGGGCGTCGCCGCGCAGCCCGGGGCGTCGGTGGCGAACCAGTTGGGGCGTTCCCATCCACCCTTGGTTCCAAAGCACGCCCCGCGTGCCTCCAACATGCCGTGGAGGGCGGCGAGGCGGGCATTGCGGCCGGTGACGGGCTCGCGGTTGGGCCATGCCATCTCGTAGTGGAGGCCGAGGGACTCCGTGACGCGGTCACGGAGGAACCCGGTGGCGTTGGCCCAGGGCCCGAACCTCCGGACGTCCACGCTGGTCAGGTCGTAGGGCATCGCGCCGCCGATGATCCATTCGGCCAAGGCCTTGCCGGCGCCGCCGCCGCACGCGATCCCGGCCGAGTTGAAGCCCGCCGCCACGAACAACCCCTTCAACTCCGCCGTCTCGCCCAGCAGGAAGTTGTTGTCCGGGGTGAAGCTCTCGGGCCCGTTCACGAACCGCGAGAACCCCGCCGCGCGCAGCCCGGGGATGCGGTGCAACCCCTCGCGCAGCGGTTGCTCGAACTTCTCCCAGTCCGGCTCCAGCAGCCCAAACGAGAAGTCGTCGGGCACGCGTCGCACGTCCCAGACCTTCGTCGTGCGCTGGAACGCCCCGAGCAACACGCCGCCGCCACCCTCCACGTCCTCGCCGCGAAAATAGATCGAGCCATCCATGTCGCGCGTGCAGGGGCTGTTGCCGTCCGCCCCCTCCAGCGCGTTGCTGACGACGTAATGGTGCTCCACGGGATGCAGCGGGACCTGCACGCCCGCCGCCAAGGCCAGTTGGCGCGTCCACATCCCGCCCGCCAGCACCACCCGCTCCGCCTCCACGTCGCCCTCGGCCGTGCGGACGCCGGTGACGCGGCCATGTTCATGGATCAAGGCCGTGACGCGCACGCCCTCCAACACCGTGGCGCCGCCCGCGCGCGCGCCCCTTGCCAACGCCAAGGGCACCTCGCCCGGCAACACCCGGCCGTCGTGCGGGATCCAGAACGCCCCGGCCAGGTCATCCACCCGGATGCACGGGAACCGGGCCTGGGCCTCGGCTGGTGAAATCTCATGGCACTCCACCCCGAGGTAGGACGCCACGCCCGTGGTGCGCCGATATTGGGTCATGCGCTCGGCGTTGCGCGCGAGCAGGAGGCTTCCCACCTGCCTCCACCCGACGTCATGCCCGGTGAGGTCCTTGAGCCGCGAGTACAGCTCGGCCGAGTCTTGGTTGATCCGCATCATGCTGCTCGACACGCGCAACCGCCCCACCATGCCCGCCGCGTGCCAGGACGTGCCGCCGGCCAGCTTGTTCTGCTCGAGCAGCAACACGTCGTGCCAACCCTGCTGCACCAGGTGCCACGCCACCGACGTCCCCGCCACGCCCCCGCCCACGACGACGACCCGCGCCCGCACCGGTACCCTGCTGCTCATGCCCCGAGGCTACCGAGGCCGCCCCCGGTGGAAAGCCTTGTGCGACGCGCCCAGCAGGGCGAGCGAGGCGGCGCCGCTGACGCCGAGGAAGGAAAGCCCGGGCCGAAAGACCGCCCTCTTTTCGGGCCCCGCGCCCGGCGCATGCTCCGACGCTGCGGCATCCTCGGTCCATTGCGATGGGCCGGTGTTCATGCCTCCGAAGAACCAGAGGCCGCCTCCCACGACGGCCACGGCGAGGGCAAGGGTGCGGAGCGTGCGACGCATGGGGCTCAGGATGCTGCGCGCGCGGCACGGATGTCACCCATGACGTGGCACGGGGCCAACCTCGGTTTGGGAACGCCGCCTTCGCGCCCATGCCACGGCCATCGCCGCGCCGAGCGCGGCGCCGCAGGAGTCGATGGCCACGTCCGTGACCTGGCCTTGGCGCGATGGATAAAACGTTTGGTGCCATTCGTCCGTCGCCGCATAGGCGGTTGCCACCAGCCATGCCCCCGCGAACAGCCTTCGGCCACGGTCATCCAGGCGCGTCCCAGACCCGGCCCACGCCACCAGCGCCGCCAGCACCGCGAACTCGCTCACGTGCCCCCCCTTGCGGATCACGGTGCGGACGGTCGCGATGGATTCGTCCTGGATACCCGGCACGAGCCAGCGGAGGAAGGGGGTCAGGAAACTCGCTGTCCTGCCCGCCGACAACAGGTCGGTTGAACCGACGAAGATAAGCCCGGCCCAAAGGAGGGCCGGGATGGAGCGACGGAGGACGCGATGACTGATGCGCACGGGGCGATGCAAGCATGGCCCATGACCTCGCTCAACGCTGGGAGCGCGGCCGTCCCCGGCCGCCCCTCCATGCTCCCGCCATGCAGAACCGGTCAGATCCCCGCTGCCCGCCCAAATCCCGCCAACAACACAACTCCGGGATGCGCGGATTCTTCCCCGTCAGGGCCTCGTCCCTGGCTTCGACAACGGACGGTGCCGCGATACGGTGGGCCCGTGATTCGCAACGTGATCTTCGACTGGTCCGGGACCTTGGTGGACGACCTTCCCGCCGTGTGGCACGCGTCGAACCACATCTTCCGGATGGCGGGCGTCCCGGAGATGACGTTGGACCGATTCCGCGCGGAGTTTGAGCTGCCGTTCCGTTCCTTCTACGAGCGCTACGTGGCGCACGTGCCGTTGCCGGAGCTGGAGCGTTGGTTTCACGAGCGGTTTGGCGAGATGCAGCACACGATCGTGGCGCTGCCGTTTGCGCGGGAGTTCCTTGGGTTTTGCCGGGAGCGGGGCTTGCGCACGTTCCTGCTCAGCGCGGTGCACCCCCGGCTCTACGAGGTGCAGCATCGGAGCACGGGCCTGGGCGAGTTCCTGGACCACCCGTACGTGGGCGTCCACGACAAGCGCGAGCGCATCCACGGCATCCTCTCCGAGCACGGGCTCCTGCCGGAGGAAACCGTCTTCATTGGCGACATGGAGCACGACGTGGAGACCGCGCGGCATGGCGGCATCCCCAGCGTGGCCGTGCTGACGGGCTACAACCGGCTCGACCAACTGCGGCGTGCGCGGCCGGACCTCATCGTCGAGCACCTGGGCGAGCTCCGTGCGTTGCTGGACCGCAATGGCATGCGATTGCGCGCACCGGCCCCCGGGCGGCTGACGCCCATTCCCACCGTCGGGGCCTTGGTGGCGCGCGACGACGGCAAGGTGCTCCTCGTGCGAACCGCGAAGTGGTCCGGGCTCTGGGGCATCCCCGGCGGCAAGATCGAGTGGGGCGAGCCATCCGAGGACGCCTTGCGACGCGAGCTGATGGAGGAGACGGGCCTCGCGGTTCGCGACATCCGCTTCGTGCTGGTGCAGGACGCGATTTCGCCGCCGGAGTTCTACAAGGACGCCCATTTCCTCCTCCTCAACTACACCTGCCGCGTGGATGGGCCGTGCGCCGTGGTCCTCAACGAGGAAGCCCAGGAGCACGCATGGGTCACCCGAGCCGAGGCCATGGCCCTCCCGCTCAACACGCCCACGCGAATCCTCCTCGAGGCCACGGGGGAGGGGGCTTAGCCGGGACGATTCAGTTGGGTCGGTCGTGCTTGCTCGATCTGCTGCGCAATCACTTCCCTCCCAACTGGATCATCCCGGGTTGGCCGCAGCCGGTCCCTTCAAAACCGCGCGCTGAGGGCGATGCGGGCCTGGATGGGCTCCACGGGGTGGAAGTGAAAGTCGGCCGCACCGCCCGCTGGCTCCCCAGGCAGGCGCGACGTGTAGAAGTAGGTGATGTCATCCGCCCGCTGGTCCAGGAGGTTGAACACGTCGGCCACCAGCCTCCACGTGGCGTCGAATTGGTAGCCCAACTGAAGGCTGGCCAGCGCGGTGGCATGGGACCGTCGCGAGTCATCCTCCACCAACGGACGCGGGCCGAGGTATCGCAGACGCAGGCTGCCGAAGAATCCGCCAAGGCCGGGCACGTCCCGCACGGAAACCCCGGCGCTCACCACCGCCTCCGGCGCGCCCGGGATGTGGTCGCCTTCCACTGCGTCGTCCCGGTACCGGGCATGGGTCCAGGACACATCCAGGTCCAGGGTCACGGGGCGGGCCGGGCTGTAGTAGTTGGCCCACTCCACCCCCACCCTGCGCCCCGGGCGCGTGGCCTCGGTGGTCCCGGCGTCGCCGACGAATACGAGTTCCGAGTCGCTGTCGAGCCACCACAAGGAAACCGTGCTTTGCAAGCCCCGTACCCGCGTCGTCCTCAATCCGATCTCCGCGCCGCTCGTGCGTGCCAACGGCGTGGCGGCATCCGACGCCGCCGTGACCCCTCGCGCGTCGTTGCTATGGAATCCAAGGCCCCCCGAGAGGTTGAACTCCGTCCCGTCCCAGGGCCCCACGACGATGCTTCCCTTCGGGCTGGCGATGCCGGCGTCTCGTCCCCGCGAGCGCCCGCTCCCCCGGTCCTCGACCCCAAAGTGGTACACGTCATATCGCGCACCCAGTTCCGTGCGGATCGCGTCGGACCATCGCGTCTCGTTCTTCAGGTAGGGCGACGCGCTCACCTGGCCGACGTTGTCCGCGCTCACGCCTTCCACGAACGCCCGCTTCTCCGTCTTGCTTAGCCGGACGTCCATGCGGTCGCCCCGCACCTGCAATCCCGCCTCGGTCGAGGCATCCCGCCCGGCGATCTCGTGGGCCCATGCATGATGGCCTGCCCAGCCCCCCTGGAATCGCCGGTCGGATTGCTCGAATTGGTCGCCTCGCACCGGGTCCTCCAGGAAGTAGGTGAAGTTGGAGTACAACCCCAGGCTCGACGCCACCCCGTACACCAGCATCTCGGTGTGGCCGTGCTCGGTGTCCCGGTGCCATGCGCCGGAGCACGACAGCCGCGTGGACTCGCCGCCGTCCGTGGGGTCGATGGTGCCGAAGCGCGGCAGCGCCCCGCTCTCCACCGCGCGCCGGGGTATCTGGTCGGTCGAGCGCCATTGGCCGTGGTAGCCCATCGCGGTGACGTTCCAGCCGGAGTCGTCCGTCTGCTGGCCGTAGCGAAGGAGCAGGTTGGCCTTGTTGAAGCCCGACGCCAGGTCCCACGGGCCATCGTCATGCTGGTACTCGGCGGCGTAGAGGAGGTTGCCTTGGCCGACGACGGGGCTTCCGGCGACGAGCCCGCGTGCATGGCCGAACATGCCGGCCTCGCCGTGGACCAGGGTGCTGCGAAGGGTGGACGCATAGGTCAGCCGCGCGGCCCCCGCCGAGCTGAAGTCGCCCAGCTCCGCATGGTGGGTGCCCTTGCTGAATTGGATGCGCTCCACCAGCTCGGGAATGAGGAAGTTAACGTCGGTGTAGCCTTGGCCGTGCGCATGCGTCGGGAGGTTGACCGGCACGCCGTCCACGAACGTCGCGAAATCGGTGCCGTGGTCGAGGTTGAAGCCGCGCAGGTAGTACTGGTTGGCCTTCCCGTTGCCGCTGTGTTGCGTGGCAATCAGCCCGGGCACCGTCTCCAGCAACTCGCCCGGCCGAAGCAAGGGCCTCTGCTCGAAGTGATCCCGGCCCACGTAGCCGTCGCTGGCCGATCCCGCGATCCCCACCAATGAGTCGCCACGCCCCGAGATCACCATGCGCTCCAGCTTGTCCGGCTCGTGGGCCATGGCGGCGGAGCCGTGGAAGATCATGGCGTGAAGGGCCGCATTCCGGCATGTCGCGCAAAACGTGCGTCGCATGGTGTTCATCCGGCGCTGAGTCTCAACAGGCCCCTGCTGGGTCCAAGCAGAAATCGCGCGCCAGGCATCAGCCCAAGATTCCCGCCGGTGCCTTGCCACCCCGAGGGCGGCCGGGGAAGGATGCCGGGAATGAAGGTGACCAGGACGCCCGCGGCGATGCAGCGGTGGGCGAGGCGATGGCGCATGGAGGGCCGTCGAATTGGGTTCGTTCCGACGATGGGCTACCTGCACGAGGGCCATGTCTCGTTGATGCACGAGGCCCGGCGTCGCGTGGGGCCCGACGGCGTCGTGGTGGTGAGCATCTACGTCAACCCGACGCAGTTCGCGCCCACGGAGGACCTGGGGCGTTATCCCCGGGATTGGGCGGGCGACCAGCGCCGCTGCCGCGACGCGGGCGTCGAGGTGATCTACGCGCCCACGGACGCGGCCATGTACCCGGGCAAGGCCGACGGGCGGTACAGCACCTACGTGGTGGAGGAGCGCCTGGGGCAAGGCATGGAAGGGGCCTCGCGTCCCACCCACTTCCGGGGCGTCACCACGGTGGTGGCGAAGTTGTTCAACGCGGTGCTTCCGGACGTGGCGGTGTTCGGGGCCAAGGATTGGCAACAGGCGGCCGTCGTGCGGCGCATGACGCGGGATCTCGACTTCCCGGTGCGGATCGTCGTGGCCCCCACGCGACGGGAGCCGGACGGCTTGGCCATGAGTTCCCGCAACGTGTACCTCGCCCCGGAGGAGCGTGCCCAGGCGACGGTCCTGTTTCGTTCCATCCAGCGGGCGCGTCGCCGGGTTCGCACGGCCCCTGGGCCCGTGACCGCGGGGGCGTTGAAGTCCGAGGTCGCGGCATGGGTGGCAGGCGAGCCCTTGGCGCGGCTGGACTACGTGGAGTTTTTTGACGCGGACACGTTGGAGACGCGGGATCCCGTGACGCCCGGCACCCACATGGCCCTCGCCGTCCGGTTTGGGGGCACGCGCTTGATCGACAACGGCCGCCTGTAATCTGGGCGGGCAGCGGGGATGTGACCGGTCCCGCAGGGCGGGAGCATGGAGGGGCGGCCGGGGACGGCCGCGCTCCCAGGGTTGAGCCCACACGACGTCTTTGGGACCACCCACAACCTCGGGATGCACCGGCATCGGAGGCCATGCGGAATTGGCGGTTGAACCATTCAACGCCGCGTGCGTCTCATGCTGCATGGAAGCAACGGCTGAAGAAAACATGCTGGGGGCACGCACGCGTGAGCTTTGCGAGGCGTTGGCCGTCTCGCCCGAGTTCCAGTCCATTCGCCTTCGCATCGAGCGGTTCTCCGGCGACGTCGAGGCCCGCATGCAATTCGAGATCGTGAGCCGTCGCGGCTCGCAATTGCAGCAGAGGCAGGAGGCCGGCGAGATGATCGGCGAGATGGAGGTGGCCGAGTTCGAGCGTCAACGCGAGGCGCTCGTGTCGAACGACGTCGCCCGCGAGTTCCTCGAGGCCCGCGAGGACATGATTCGGCTCCAGGAGGAAATCGCGAGTTGGGTGGGCAAGACCTTCGAGCTGGGCCGCGCGCCCACGGCCTCCGACATGGAAGGTTCGTGCGGGCCCGGTTGCGGCTGCGCCTGATTCACACCCCGACTTGCGGAGGCGTCGGCTGCGCGATCGGGTTTCTTCCAACGGCCGCGGCCCGCTCACGTGGCCTGCCTTGTTGCCTTGGCCCGGATCACCCACGCGGCCACGAGTCCGCCCAACAGGAACAACCCCACGGCCCATGCGGGTGAAGAGGGGCTTCCGGTGGACCATACGGCGACCGTGCTGACGGCCGGGCCGCCAAAGATCCCGCACCCGATGAACGCCTCGTGGATGCCGCCGTGGGCCCCGTGCTCCTCGGTGCCATCCATGGCGTAGAACAAGGACGAGTAGTAAAGCAGCGCGCTCGCCCAGCCGAGGGCGACCTGCGCGACAAGGAGGACGGCGACGTTGGGGGCGAGGACGACGCCGACGAAGCCCGCCATGAGCAGCACGAAGGCGGAGACGTACCAGCCGAAGTGGTAGTGCCAGCCCTGCCAGTGCCACAGCACCGCAAACCCGAGCGCCCGCACGACAAACCACGCCGACATCAGCCATCCGACGCTCTCGATGTCCATGCCCATGCGGATCGACAAGGCGGGGACGATGGCGAGGACGGTGTTGATGGCCATGTAGTTGAACGGGTTGCCGAGCCAGGCCAACCGCATGAAGAACGCCGGCCCGTGGGGGGTGGCGGGGTCCCCGGGTCGGGCGGGCGCGGGGGGCGGCGCCTGGGCCAGCCAGGCGTCATGACGCGGCTTCAACCACGCCAGCAGCACCAGTTGCCCCACGTGGATCGCCACGGGCAACCCGTACAGGCTGGACGCCCCGAGCCACCGGTAGATCGAGCCGCCCAGGAACACCCCGGCCGCCGCCGTGGACGCCCACACCACGTTGTAGAGCCCCACCTTGCCGGGCAGGCGGTCCCGCGGCTCGCGTTCGCTCACCAAGGCCTCGAGCATGGGCCACACCAGGCACATGGATGCCGTCCAGACCGCCATCCCCGCCACCTGCGCCCATGTCGCCGGGATGATCCACGCCAACCCAATGCCCAGCCCCTGGCCGAGGATCCCCAGGCCCAGGCAAGTGAAGTAGCCAACCCGCTGGCCGAACACGCCGCCGAAGTAGGACATCGGGATGTAGAGGAACCCGTGCAGCACGCACACCCACAGCACCGTCAGGTCCTCCATCCCGAGGTCCCGCTTCAGGCGTTGCAGCAGGTAGTTGAAGAAGTACGAGGTCGCGAAGCTGTTGAGGCCTTCGATCGTGTAATAGCCGGTCTTGCGAGGAATCACGTTCAAGCGGGGTCCCCATGGAAACGGGGCGGCGAGAGCGTGTTGCGCCGCCGCCCCGTTGCAAGCCCCAAGGCTTGGCTGACGTGATCCGACGGGCGCCCCGCCCCGCCCTCGTCGTCCGTGGGATTCGGCAACGCCCACGACTCCATCCCCGCCGACTCGGCCGGGAGAATGGCTGGCATCCGTCGGTGACCGTGGCCCTGGGCCCAAGGACGGGCTTGCCATCCATGCACTTTGCGTGGCAAAGAACATCCATGAACGAGCGAGACGCCCGTGCGGACCTCGAGGCCATCCGCGTCCTCATGGAGCGGTCCGCCCTCTATCGTCGCACCTTGGCGCCCACGTGCCTCGGGCTGGGTGCTCTCGGGCTCGCCGCCGGTGCGGCGCATCGGTTCCTTCCCCTGGAGACCGCGACGGCGTTCGCCTTGTGCTGGCTGGCCACCGCCGTTCTCGGCGTTGGGATCGCCTTCTGGACCTCGCGTCGGCAGGCCGTGCGGGAAAGGGAGGCCTTCTGGTCGCCGCCTGCACGTCGCGTGGCCGAGTCAATCGCCCCGCCCTTGGCGGCCGGCTTCCTGCTGAGCGTGCCGTTCCTCCTCGGGGAGGACTGGGCGCGTCGGGTCGTGTGGCTGTTGCCGGCGTTGTGGATGGTCCTGTACGGATGCGCGTTGCACGCCGCCGGTTTCTTCATGCACCGGGGCATTCGACTGCTGGGATGGCTCTACATCGCCGGCGGAAGCGGATTGCTGCTGTGGTGGACATGCCCGCTCAACCAGTTCCCGCCCGTCGCCCACGCCCACCTCGCCATGGCCATCGGGTTTGGCCTCGTCCACCTCGCCTACGGGGCGTACCTGGTGGCCACGGAACGTTCCCGGCGCGCGTGAACCCCTCCGACATCCTCCAGCTGGACCGGGTTGTGCATGAGCGGGTGCGCCTTGCCATCATGAGCATGCTGGCGGCGAGCCCCGACCTCTCCTTCACGGAGGTGCGCGATGCGTTGGACCTGACCGACGGCAACTTGATGAGCCATGTGCGCACGCTCCAGGAGGCGGGCTACCTGGCCGTGACGAAGGCCTATCAGGAGGCGCGGCCGCTCACGACGCTGGCGCTGACCAAGGCCGGCCGGGAGGCCTTCGCCGCCCACATCGCGCGCCTCGCCGCGATCGTTCAACACGCCCGGCCCGCGTAGCGCCCTTCATGAATCCTTTCGCCCCACGGTCCCAAACCTTCACTTTGTAATGCAAACCACCATGACCATTCGACGCGCTTCCCACCTTGGCTGGTGCTTCGGCGTCCGCGACGCCGTCGGCGACGCCCGTGCCGCCGCCTCCCAGGGGCCCATCACCATCCTGGGCGACCTGGTCCACAACCCCGCCGTGGTGGAGTCGCTTCGGAAGGAGGGCGTGCTGACCCGGCACGACCCGGCGGACATCGCCACGCGGAGGGTGTTGATCACGGCCCACGGGGCATCGCGCGCGCGGCTGCGGCAATTGCAGGACATGGGTTTGGAGGTGCAGGAGACGACCTGCCCGTTGGTCCACAAGGCCCATGCCGCGCTGGACGCGTTGGTGCGCCAGGGATTCCACCCGGTCATCGTGGGCCAGCGAACCCACGTCGAGGTGCGTGGCATGTCCGAGGATCATCCCGGCTGCGACATCGTGTTGACGGCGGAGGACGTGGACGGGGTGGAGCAGCGGCCGCGATTTGGGGTGGTGAGCCAGACGACGCAACCATTGGGGTTGGTGCTGGGCTTGGTGGATCGGTTGAGGGCGCGGTTCCCGGGGTCGGAGGTGGTGTTTCGCGACACGGTGTGTCAGCCGACGAAGGACCGGCAGGCGGCGGCGGAGCAGATGGCGCGGGACAGCACGGTGGTGGTGGTGGTGGGCGGGCGACACAGCCACAACACGCGGCGTTTGGTGGAGACGTGCCGGGCGTGGTGCGCCCGAGTGCACCACGTGGAGCATGCGTTGGAGTTGGAGGCAGGGTGGTTTCGGGTGGGGGACCGCGTGGGGTTGACGGCGGGGACATCGACGCCGGACGAGGAGATTGAGGGGGTAGAGGGGAGGCTACGGGCGATGGCGATGGGGATGGAGGTGGGGGATGTGCAAGGGGTGGGGGTGACGGGGTTGGGTGATCGGGGTTGAGGGAGGGCCGGGTGGGTGGTGATTGCGAGGACTGGCCACAAAGGGGTTGGTGTTTTTTGGGACCGCGATTAGTACGTCTGCGTATGAACGAGACCTTCGACGCCATCGTCGTCGGCGCAGGCCCCGCAGGATGCGCCACCGCCACGGCCCTCGCCCTCCACCATCGACGCGTCCTCGTCCTCGAACGCGAGAAGTTCCCCCGCTATCACATCGGCGAATCCCTCATCCCCTTCACCTTCCATGCCCTCGACCGCATCGGGATGATCCCGCGCCTTCGCTCCTCCGCCTTCCCCAAGAAGTACTCCGTCCAGTTCGTCTCGCCCTCCGGCAGGGCGTCCCAGCCCTTCTACTTCTTCAACCGCTACGACCGGGACACCGTGGCCCAGACGTGGCAGGTGCTGAGGTCGGAGTTCGACCAGATGCTCTTGGACAACGCCCGGGAAAAAGGGGTGGAGGTCCGGGAGGAGACCGAGGTCGTCGAGTTGTTGAAGGATGGCCACCGGCACGTGGGCGTGCGGGTGCGGACCCGTGACGGCCGCGAGTACACCGTCCATGCGCCCGTGACGGTGGACGCCACGGGTCGCGAGGCCATGGCCGCGAGCCGCAACGCGTGGCGGCGAGGGGACCCCAAGCTGAACAAGGTCGCCGTCTGGACCTATTACGAGGGCGCGCTGCGGGACCCCGGGATAGACGAGGGTGGCACCACCGTGGCGTTCATCCCGGACAAGGGCTGGTTCTGGTACATCCCCCAGCACAACGACCGCGTCAGCGTGGGCGTCGTCGCCGAGGGCAAGTACCTCACGCGCGGCGGCATCAAGGATCCCAAGGAGATCTTCCATCGGGAGGTGAAGGAAAACCGCTGGATCGAGGACCACATCCAGCCCGGCCGGCCGTGCGGGGAGTATTGGCTGACGGCCGAGTACACCTTTCGCAGCGAGTATTGCGCGGCGGACGGGTTGGTGTTGGTGGGCGATGCCTACGGGTTCCTCGACCCGGTGTTCTCCAGCGGGATGATGTTGGCCTTGAAGAGCGGCGTGCTGGCCGCCGACGCCATTCACGAGGCCCTCGGCCAGGGGCACGTCTCGGCGACGAGTTTCTCGGGCTACGCCAAGGCCATGCACGACAGCATCGAGAACATGCGCAAGCTGGTGTACGCCTTCTATGACGCCAACGTGAGCTTCAAGTCCGTCACGGACCGCCATCCGGGCGTGGCCGACGACCTGACGGACTGCCTCTCGGGCGACGTGAACAAGGATTTCGAGCGCATGTTCGGGGCGTTCTCGGAGTTCACGAAGCTGCCCGAGCCCTTGTCGCTGGGCATGCCGAAGGTGAACGCCTAGGTCCCCGAGTTCGTGGGCAGGGAAGCGGCGGTGGTACCGATCCACCCCACTCCGCCGCCATCGCGCCGAGGCACCCGCCCAATCCACGCTTGAGACACGGCGCGGCCGGGCCATCGTCCGACCGTGTCCGAGCGTGAAGATTCCCCCGTCGCGGGCTCCCAGCCGTCCCGCGTTACGTCGCGTCGTCCTCGTCGTCGTCCGGCGGCGAACGGCACGGGTCCCAAGAACTACGTCCTCGACACGAACGTCCTCCTGCATGACCCGAACGCCCTGCTGAACTTCCAGGACAACCACGTCCTGGTGCCCATCGAGGTCATCGAGGAGATCGACAAGTTCAAGCGGGAGACAAGCGAGCGCGGCCAGAACGCCCGCACCGTGTCCCGTCGGCTGGACGGCCTGCGGCGCCAAGGCTCGTTGGCGGAGGGCGTCGTGCTTCCCAATGGCGGGTTGCTTCGGATCATCTTCGAGGCGCCGTCGGCGCGCTCGCGGCCCTCGCTTCCCAACGGCACGGGCACGGTGGACAACCGCATCCTGGCGTTGGCCCTGGCGGTGAGCGACGCCGAGCGCGGGCGTCCGACGATCCTGGTGACGAAGGACATCAACCTTCGCCTGAAGGCGGACGTGTATGGGTTGGACGCCGAGGACTACGAGACGGACCAGGTCAACCTGAAGGACCTCTACACCGGCTATTTCGAGGCCACCGTGCCGGCCGGGCGCCTCGCCAACTTCCGCATCCACGGCGAGGTCCCGATTCCCGAGGGGCCCAGGCGCCATGCCAACCAGTACTGCTCCCTCGTCGAGGAGGGGGCCACCAAGCGCTCGATCCTTGGCCGGGTCGATCCCACGGGGGCGCGCATCATCCCCTTGCAGGACGTGCAGAACGTCTGGGGCATCCGCCCGAAGAATCGCGAGCAACACTTCGCGTTGGATGCGCTCCTCGACGACGGGATCAAGCTCGTCACCCTCATGGGAAAGGCGGGGACGGGGAAGACGTTGCTGGCCTTGGCTGCGGGGGTGAAGAAGACGGTGGCCGACCGGGAGTTTCGTCGCCTGGTCGTCGCGCGTCCGACGGTCTCGATGGGCAAGGAGCTGGGGTTCCTGCCGGGTTCCCTCGAGGAGAAGCTCGCGCCGTGGATGCAACCCATCCATGACGCCTTGGAGCTGCTCGGGGACCTCAACATGGGCCGGGAGAACGGGCGGACCTCCGATCTTCTGCGCTCCGGCACGATCATGGTGGAAGCGCTGAGCTACATCCGGGGCCGTTCGATCGCCCACCAGTTCATGATCATCGACGAGGCGCAAAACCTGACCCCGCTCGAGGCCAAGACGATCATCACCCGCGTGGGGCAGGGCACGAAGATCGTGCTCACGGGCGACCCGTACCAGATCGACAACCCGTACGTGGACGCCGCCTCCAACGGCTTCACCTACATCGTCAATCGTTTCAAGGGCCAGCGTCTGTCCGCCCACGTGGAGCTGGCCCAGGGCGAGCGCTCCGACCTCGCCGAGGTTGCGGCCAACATTCTTTAGCGGGGACGATTCAAGAGGGAGGCGCGTGGCGGCGCGGCGCGCCGGGGAAGCCGATGCTCGCCTTGGGCGAAACTGCGGCGTTAGCCTCGCCTCATGTTCCCAAATCTTGCGTTCCGTCCCGTGGGATGGAGGACGGGCTTGGCCGTCTTGGGGTGGTCCATGGCCATGATGCTGCATGCCGAGTTGCCGTCTCGATTGCGCGTTCATCCGCCCGTTCCCGAGCCCTCGGGGATTCGCATGTCTTGGGAGGTGCCGGGGGATGGATGGACGTTCGACGTCCAGGAGGCCCTTGATCCAACGGGGCCCTGGGTGCCTTCCCCGAACGGCACCGTGGGCCCTGCCCGGAGCTGGCTCGACCCCCGCGGCACCGTGGACGCTGCCCAGCGGGTTTTCCGTGTCGTGCACACGCCGCCGCTCGTGGCTCGCGGCAGGCTCCTCTCCCTGTCCAAGACCGCGTCGTATCCGGCGGCGCAACTGTCCTTCCTGTTGCTGCTCCAGGGCATTCCCCTGGCCGCGCAGTTCGACGTGGACGTGTACAAGCTGGTTTATCAGACCGTTGATCCGTGGGGGCTGCCGACGGTCGCAACGGCCGGGCTTTGCCTGCCCATCAAGTCGGGCCGCGCATGGCCGCTGCTGGGCTATCAGCATGGGACGCTCCTGCGAAAGCTCGACGCGCCGTCCTCGGGCCTGAGCACGGAAGGGCTCGTGGGCGTCCTGTTGGCGACCAGCGGATACGTGGGTGTTTCGGCGGACTACCTCGGGCTTGGGGAGTCACCCGGCCGGCATCCGTACCATCATGCGTCGTCGCAGGCCACGGCCGTGGTGGACGCCATGAGGGCGGGCCGTGCCGCCTGTGCGTCCAACGGCATCCCGTTGAACGGGCAGGTTTTCCTTGCGGGCTACTCGCAGGGCGGGCACGCCACCATGGCTGCCCTGCGCGAGATCGAGTCCCGCCACGCCTCGGAGTTCGACGTCGTCGCGTGCGCCCCCATGGCCGGGGCCTTCGATCTTTCGGGCGTCACGCTGGACGATGCGTTGTCGGATCGTCCCGTGCCGAACCCCTACTACTTTGCGTTCCTGTTGCAGACGTTGGTGGATCTGTACGGGCTGGCCCCGAGCTTGTCGGACCTGCTGGTGGCGCCCTTCGACCAAACGTTGCCGCCGTTGTTGGACGGCTCCACTGACGGCGGATCCGTGAACGCCGTCCTTCCATCCATCGCGAACCGGATCGTCAAGCCGACCTTCCTCGCCGCCGTCCGATCGGACCCCGGCCATCCGTTGCGACGGGCGCTTCGTGACAACGATCTGGCGTCGTGGTCACCGCGTGCTCCCGTGCGGCTTTACCATTGCAGCGGCGACCAGGACGTCCTGCCGGCCAACTCGGTGGCCGCGCGGGATCGCATGAAGGCCTTGGGTGCGAACGTCGTGTTGATCGATCCGAAGTCCGGGGCCAGCCACGGCGATTGCGCGCAACCTGCGTTGCTGCTCGCCAAGGCGTGGTTTGACTCGCTCAGGAAGCAGTAGGGGACCAAGGGCCGGGTGCCCTCACCCGGCGCTCGGAGGCGCGGCATCCTGGCCGCCGCGTGAGGGCACGCGGCCTACATGATGGGGGGGCGTTCGGCTTCACCGGAGGGTTCGGGCGACCCCAAAACCCCAGCACCGTTTTGGGTCATCCATCGCTGGCGTGGCGTTTGCCCGGGAAGGCGCCCTGGGCGAGGCGCGACCAAATCACCCGGAATGCGGATGCGAAGTCCTCGGGGTGGGCGGCCACCCAGTCGGCGATACGTTCCAGGGCAAACCATGCGCCGCCGCGGACCTCGGACGGTTGGAGGACAAAGGGTCCTTCGTGGCGCAGCCGATAGACCCAGCAGAACTCCATGCCAGTCTCCGGCGCGGCCACGAGGCGAAGCCAACGCTCGGGGGGAACCGGGGTCACGAGCCCGAGTTCCTCCCGCAGCTCGCGCAGGGCGCACGCGTCGTAGTCCTCGCCGGCATCGAGGTGGCCCGAGGCCGATGAATCCCACACGCCGGGCCACATGTCCTTGGAGAGGGACCGTTGCTGGAGGAACAGCTCGCCGCGGTCATTGAAGACCAGCATGTGCGTCGCGCGATGTCGCAATCCCAGCCGATGCACCTCGCTGCGTCGCTCGCGTCCGACCACGACGTCCTGCTCGTCCACGACGTCGAACCATTCCTCGTTGGCGTTCACGGTTGGGAAGTGGGGGCGCATTACCCGCCGGTTTCAAGCGTTCGCCCGGATGGCCCCCGCTAGGTCCTCGGTGGTCCAGCCCGGGCCACGTTCCATGAGGCGGTCGGCGGCGGCGCCGTGCTCGAAGATGGCGGCGCGGACGGCGGTTTCGGGATCCGCGGCCAGCAAGGGTTGCGCGAGCAACCCGCCTAGGAAGCCGGCGAGGACGTCGCCGCTGCCGCCCTGGGCCAGCCATGGGTTCCCGGTGGAGTTCCACCACGGCTTCCGTCCCGTGCGACCGGCCATGGTGGCGTGGCCCTTCAGGACGATCCATGCGCCGTCGAACAGCGCCTGAAGCTCCCGCAAAGACGCGGCTCGGTCGGATTGGACGCGTGCCGCCGTCGTGCCGAGGAGCCGGGCGGCCTCGCCGGGATGTGGCGTGAGGACGCGCGGGTAATCCGATGGGGTTCGTCCACGAGGGAGGAAATCGAGCGCGGAGGCATCCGCCACCATGGCCACGGGCGTCCGGGACCACCATTCAACGAGTTGGTTCACGAGCCATGGTTCGACGCCAGGACCGGCAAGGCCGGGACCCGCGACGACGCAGGTCACGCTGGCCGGCATGGGGCGTCCCGGCTCCCAAGACTGGACGATGGGGGAAGCCAACTGGCACGCGACCGGCACGAGGGTCTGTGGATGGGTCCATACCGTGACCAAGCCTGGATTGGCACGCAGCGCCGCCCGGGCGGCCAGCACGGCGGCGCCGTGGTACCCGACGCTTCCCGCCACGACGAGCACGTGGCCGAGGCTGCCCTTGTGCGCGTCGATCGGCCGGCGCGGCGGCCAATCCTTGAAGTCCTGCGCGGTGCCCCAATGCCCCGCGATGTCCGCGTCGGGGATTCCCGCCGTCGCCCATGGCACCAGGCCCACGTCATCGGTGACGCGGATGCGTCCGGTGAACCGGGCGGCATGGCCCGCGAGGAGCCCGGACTTGGGCGCCCCCACGACGAGCGTCTCGGTGGCGCGGACGATGGCCCCCCACGACTGGCAATCGGCCGCGTTCATCCCGGAGGGGACATCGACGGCCAAGACGGGGAGTTCGGCGTCATTGATTCGCTCGACGAGGCGAATCCAGTCGGGGGAAAGGGGGCGGTTGAGCCCGATGCCGAACAACCCATCCACGACGAGCGCGGGTCTCGCGTGGAGCGCATGGGAGAGAGCCGGGAGGGCTTGGGCGGGGTCCTCCACGAGGAGGAGTGACGCTTGGCCGGGCGGCAGGTGTGGCAGGGCGGCGCGGACGTCGTCCCCGTTATGGCCCTTGCCGGCGAGGAGCAGGACGTGGCCGCGTGGCGCGAGGCGACGCACGACGCGGGCGACCTCGGATCCGACGCGGGCGATGACCTCCTGCTCGCGGACCCCGGCGGCCCAGGACGCGCGTTCCCATGCGCGCATGCCTAGGGGTGTGAGGACGGGGGTCGAATCCATGGGGAATGGGGGGCAAGCCCGGGCGATTCAATCGGGGCGACGGCGCGGGTGTTGGGCCGCGGACCCAAACGTGCCTGGGTCAGGTCTCTTCATGCGTCATGCCGGGAAGGCCCATGCCCCAAGAGTTTGCTTTCAAACGAACCCGTCTGGCTAGGCAACGCTCAGCTCGCGTCGGATGCCGAACTTCTCGACGCGCTTGCGAAGGGTGGCGCGGGTGATGCCGAGGAGCTTGGCGGCCTGGACTTGGTTGCCGGAGGTTTCGCGCAGCGCCTGGATGATCAGCTCCCGTTCGACGGCCGGGAGGATGCGAAGCTTGGGGTCGGAGCGAGCGTGGCGGAAGAGGGCTTGCGCGAGCTCGGGCATGGTGGCGGGGGTGGATCCTTGGGGGGTAGCCGGGGCGGGGGTGGGTGGTGCCGCGGACGCCGGGCTCGCGGGTGCGGCGGCGGGGGCTGCGGCAGGGGCGGATGGATCCTCGGCGTGCGTCGTGGCGGCGGCGGCCTGGGCGCGCGGGGTCGAGGTGAATTCCGGCGGGAGGTCCGAGGGCAGGATGGCGGGGCCCTTGGCGACCACGGTGGCGCGCCGGACGATGTTTTCGAGTTCCCGGACGTTGCCGGGCCAATGGTAGGCTTCGAGGGCAGCGAGGGCGGAGGCGGCGATGGTCCGAGGGGTGCCCCCGCCCAGCTTGCGCAGGAAGTAATCCACGAGGAGCCGGACGTCGTCGCGTCGCTCGCGCAGAGGAGGCATTTGGATGCGAACGACGTTGAGGCGGTAGAAGAGGTCCTCGCGGAACTGGCGGTTGGCGACCGCTTCCTCGAGGGGCTTGTTGGTCGCGGCGATGACGCGGACGTCGGCCCGGATGGGGGCGTTGCCGCCGACGCGCTCGAAGGTCCCGTTTTGGAGGACGCGGAGGATCTTGGTCTGGGTGGCGGGCGTCATGTCGCCGATCTCGTCGAGGAAGAGGGTGCCGCCATGGCATTGCTCGAACTTCCCGATGCGTTGCTGGGTGGCGCCGGTGAAGGAGCCCTTCTCGTGGCCGAAGAGCTCGCTTTCCAGGAGGTTCTCGGGGATGGCGGCGCAGTTGATGGCGACGAAGGGCTGCTGGCAACGGCGGCTGTTGTGGTAGATCGCGCGGGCGACGAGTTCCTTGCCGGTGCCGCTTTCGCCGGTGATGAGGACGGTGGCGTCCGTCTGGGCGACCTGGCCGACGAGCTTGAAGACGGCTTGCATGGGCTGCGAGCGGCCGATGACGCCGAGGTCGTAGTCTTGCTGCTCGAGTTGCGGGGCGAGGGCGACGGTCTGGCGCATGTCGTGCGAGGCCTTGAGGGCGTCGGCGACGAGCTGCTTGAGGCGCGGGACGTCGAAGGGCTTCAGGAGGTAGTCGAAGGCGCCCAGCTTCATCGCCTCGATGGCGGTCTGCGTGGTGCCGTAGGCTGTCATCAAGATGACCGGGAGCTTGGGGTCGGCCTGCCGGATCCGGCGCAGCGTCTCCAGCCCGTTGATGCCCGCCATGCGCACGTCGGTGATGACGAGGTCGGGGCGGACCTTGGGGATGAGGCGGAGGCCTTCCTCGCCGCTGGAGGCGGTGTGAAGCTCGAGCCCGGGCGAGTCAAAGATGCGGCGGAAGGAGTATTGAACGTCCGCCTCGTCGTCGATGAGCAGCAACTTGTCCATGGGGTGCGGCCGCAACCGCGACGCGCCCTCCCATTCAATGCGACACGTGGGCGCGGGCAAGTTTCCATTTCCCGTGACGCGACGATTCAGCCGTGGCCGTGCGGCAAAACCCCCGCGCCGACGCCCCGTGGCATCGAGGTGGAAACCCTTGTTGAAGGCCCGGGCGGGTTGTCGTTTTCTGGTGGAAATCATGAAGCGCGACATTCGATGGCTCCCTGCGCTGGCGCTTGCCTGCGGGATTGCCGTCCTGTGGGCCGACGGCCCGGCCGACAACGTCCCCGACAAGGTCCGGCCCGTGCCGCCGCCGGGCATGGCCTACCCGGGCGAGGTGAAGGAGTTCCTGCGCATGGGCGCTACGATGCTGGGGCGCGACATCGACCAATTGCGCAAGGACGTGTCGGGCAAGCCCGAGCTCGCGGCGCGGCTTCCGGACGTGGAGATCTTCCAGAAGGCGGTCGATTGGGCGGTGCGCCACGACGAGGTCTTCAAGACGAACGAGCTGGCCGCGGCGCGGATGCTGTTGCAGACGGGGCACGAGAAGGCGGCGGCGTTGCGAACGGGCAAGGTCGGCTGGGCGGAGGCCACGGGGCCGACCGTGCGCGGGTATCGGTCGCGCATCGATGGGTCGGTGCAGCCGTACGGCTTGGTGGTGCCGTCGTCGTGGCGGCCGGACAGCGGCCGGCGGTGGCGGCTGGACTTTTGGCTTCATGGCCGGGGCGAGCAATTGAGCGAGCTGTCATTCATCAACGACCGCATGCGGAACCCCGGGGAGTTCACGCCGCCGGACACGTTCGTGCTGCACTTGTACGGTCGTTATTGCAACGGGTCGCGCTTTGCGGGGGAGACCGACTTCTGGGAGGCGCTGGAGGACGTGCAGCGGCTGTACGCGATCGACGAGGACCGCATGGTGGTGCGCGGGTTCAGCCTGGGGGGGGCCTCGTGCTGGCACTTCACCGTGCATCATGCGTGGCGTTTCGCGGCGTCGGCCCCGGGCGCGGGCTTCTCCGAGACGGCGGAGTTCCTGGACGTCTTCCAAAACGAGAAGCTCCAGCCCTTCCCCTGGGAACCCAAGTTGTGGCGCCTGCATGACGCGACGGCCAACGCCCTCAACCTCGCGATGACGCCCGTGATCGCGTACAGCGGCGCCGATGACCGCCAGATCCAGGCCGCCCGCGCCGTCGAGAAGTCCATGGCCGGCCTCGGGATGGAGCTGACGCACTTGGTGGCGCCCAAGACGGGTCACCAATACGAGCCCGCCACCAAGGCCGAGCTCAACCGGCGCATCGACGCCATCGCCCGGCAGGGCCGCGTGCGCGTGCCGCCGCGAGTCCTGTTCACGACGCATTCGCTCCGTTACCCGCGCATGGCCTGGGTGGTGGTCGATGGCCTTGGTCAGCATTGGGAGCCCGCCACGGTCGCCGGCGATTGGCAGGGCAACACCGTTCGCGTCGTCGTCACCAACGTGACCGCGTTGTCCCTCGAATTCGGCCCGGGCGAGTCTCCCTTCGACCCGCGCTCACCCGTCCGGGTCGAGGTGCAGTCCGACGGCCGTGCCGCGGAGACCGTCACGCTGGGGCGGCCGACCTCGGAGCGGTCGTTTCGCGGATCCCTCCATCGCGGCGCGCAGGGATGGGCGGCCGGGCCGGCCCCATCCGAGGGCCTGGCGAAGCGCCACGGGCTCCAGGGGCCCATCGACGACGCGTTCATGGACCGATTCGTGTTCGTCCGTCCCACGGGCGAGCCCCAATTCCCCCTCACCGCCGCCTGGGCCAAGTCCGAGATGGAACGTGCCCAGAGGGAATGGCGCCGACACTACCGGGGAGATGCCATCGTCGTGGACGACACGGCCGTGACCGACGAGGAACTCGCCCGTTCCAACGTGGTGTTGTGGGGGGATCCGGCGAGCAACCGCCTGCTCTCGCGCCTGATCGCCAAGTTGCCCATCCAATGGACTCCCGACGCCTTGGTGGCCCACGGCAAGACGCACGACCCGGCGCGCCACGTCCCCGTGATGGTGTTCCCGAACCCGCTCAACCCGGCGCGCTACGTCGTCCTCAACAGCGGCTTCACCTTCCGCGAGTACGACTACCTCAACAACGCCCGCCAAACCCCCAAGCTCCCGGACTGGGCGGTGATCGACGTCTCGCAGGCCCCCGGCCCGCGATTCCCGGGGAAGATCGTGGACGGAGGATTCTTCGGGGAACGCTGGGAGTGGAAGTAAGGAGCCCTGGGGGCGTGGTCGTCCCCGGGTTGCCGGATCGGTCGGACGCAGGCAAGGCTGGAGCATGAAGCGAGCGCGGGGAACGAGCGGGGGCTCATGGCGGGCCGGGGACGGGTGCGCCTCCCCGCGCTGGCGCGTTCGGTGGGCGTCGCCTCGAGGGGTTGTGTGGCTCGCCGGGCTCCTTGCCGTCGTGGCCGTCGTGGCCTCGCCATTGCCGCCCCACCTTGCGGGCATCGTTCCCACCGAGGGCGGTCCTGCGGGCTACACCGGGTCCGAGTCCTGCCGCGAATGCCATCGCGAGGCGTTCAGCTCATGGCATCGGACGTACCATCGCACGATGACCCAATATCCCACGCGCGAGTCGGTGAAGGCCCGAATCGACGGGGTGGTCCTCACCCATAGCGGGGTACGCTACCGGCTGGGGAGCACGGGCGACGTGTTCAAGGTGTGGCTGGAGTCGGTGGCGGGCGGGGGCGAGCCGGTGGAGTCGCGGCTGAGCCTCGTGACGGGCTCGCATCACATGCAGGTCTTCTGGATGCCGGGCGAGGACGGCAACGTGCAGGTGGGGTTCCCGTTCACGTGGTTGATTCCCGAGGGACGTTGGGTGCCGCGCCACGCCACCTTCATCCGGCCGCCCGGCACCGCTCATTCGACGGAGGTGTGGAACGTGGGTTGCAGCCGATGCCATGCGACGGCCATCGAGCCCCGCGTGGATGCGTCACGCCGATCGGTGGAGACGCGCGCGGCCGAGCTGGGCATCTCGTGCGAGGCCTGCCATGGGCCGGGCGAACGCCACGTCCATGCACGCCGCAAGGACGCGTCCCGCGCCGAGGACGCCCCCTTGCCACCGGGCGAGATCGTGCACCCGGCGAAGCTGGACGCCGCTCGTTCGACGGAGACGTGCGGCTTTTGCCACTCGATGAAGTGGATCGACCGGGGCGAGCCATGGCGACAGGGAGGGTTTCGGTTCCGGCCGGGCGACCGCCTGGGCGACACCACGCCGATCATCCGGCCTCGCACGGCCGATGGCGTCCCGGGCCTCAAGGAGTTCCTTGCGCGCAACCAGGGGCTGTTGTCGGAGTACTTCTGGCCCGACGGCATGGTGCGGGTGAGCGGGCGGGAGATGAACGGGTTGGTGGAGAGCAAGTGCTTCGAGGGGGGCAAGCTGTCGTGCGTGACGTGTCATTCGATGCATGACGCGGACCCGGACGACCAGTTGACGCGGAAGGGGCAGGGGAACCTGGCGTGCATCGCGTGCCACGGCGCCTACGCCAGCAAGGACGGGCTCCTCCGTCACACGCGCCACGCCGAGGGATCCTCCGGCAGCGACTGCCGGAATTGCCACATGCCCCACACGACCTACGGCGTCCTTGGGGCGATTCGCAGCCACCAGATCACGCGCCCCACCGCCGCCGAGACCCTGGAGCATGGCCGTCCCAACGCCTGCAACATCTGCCACCTCGACCGGCCCCTCTCCTGGACGGCCCGCCAACTCAACGCGTGGTACGGCCAGCCCATCCCCAAGGGACTCGGGCAGTCCCATGAGGTCGCCGAGTCGGTCCGTATGGCGATGGCGGGCGACGCCGGCCAGCGCGCCCTGACGGCGTGGCACCTGGGATGGGAACCCGCGCTGAAGGCCTCCGGTTCCCAATGGGTCCCGCCCATCCTCGCCGTGCTCCTCGACGATGACTACGCGGCCGTGCGATGCATCGCGGGCCGTTCGTTGGAGCACGCCGCGCCCGGCATGGCCGCGGGATTCCGTTTCGAGGAGGATCCCGAGGGTCGCGAGGATTGGACGCCGCGCATCTGGAAGGCGTGGAAGGAACAACTGCCCCGCGACGTCGTCCTGCCCGAGGCCGTGCGGGTGAAGTCCGTTGACGTGGAATCGTTGGCCGCGTTGCTGGCACCCCTTCGCGCCGCCCGAGACGAACGCCCGGTTCGTCTCCGGGAATAGCCCGATGACTTCCCCGGGGCCCTTGGGTAGCATCGACGAGCATGGCGCTGCTCCACATTGACGGTCTCCAGAAGGCCTACGTGGGCCCGGACGGGTCGCGTCACCAGGTGGTGGACATCCCGCGCTTCGAGCTGGCCGAGGGCGCGGCGGTGGCCTTGGCCGGGCCTTCGGGCAGCGGCAAGACGACGTTCCTCAACCTCGTGGCCGGCATCCTCGCGCCCGACGCGGGGCACGTGCGCATCGACGGGACGGACGTGGCGCAATTGCCGGAGCATGAACGCGACCGGTTCCGGGCTCGGCACGTGGGCTACATCTTCCAGACGTTCAACTTGCTCCAGGGGTTTACCTGCCTCGAGAACGTCCTCCTTGGGATGAGCTTCGGGCACGGGATCGATCGAGCGCGCGCGGAGGCGTTGCTGCGGAGGGTCGGGTTGGGCGAGCGGCTGCATCACTTCCCGCGGCAGCTTTCGACCGGGCAACAGCAACGCGTCGCCGTGGCGCGCGCGCTGGCGGGGAAGCCCCGGCTGGTCCTCGCGGACGAACCCACGGGCAACCTCGATCCCCGGCACGCGCAGGAGGCGCTGGCGTTGATCCGGGAAGTGTGCGCCGAGAACGGATCCGCGTTGCTCCTGGTGTCCCACGACCGCGACATCCTCGCGCGGTTCGGGATGGTGGCGTCGCTGGCCGACATCAACCGCGCGAGCCGCGCGACGTCTTCGGGGGGGGCATCATGACGCTCCCGCTATTGGTGCGCCGCAGCCTGCGGCAGCATGCGTTGTCCACGGCGGTGACGGCGCTGTCGTTGTCCTTGGCGGGCGGGTTGCTCATGACGGTCTGGGTGATGCGCCAGCAAGCGCGCCAGACCTTCGAGCGCATGGACGGTGGATGGGATGCGGTGCTGGGCGCACGCAGTTCCAAGCTGCAGCTTGTCCTCAACGCCATCTTCCACCTCGAGGCGTCGCCCGGGAACATCAAGGCCACCGACGTCGCGTTGCTGGCCTCGAATCCGGCCGTCCGCGCCGTCGTGCCCATCGCCATGGGCGACAACTACCAGGGGTTCCGCATCGTGGGGGTGACGACGAATCTCTTCGCGGGGCATGAATACGCGCCGGGACATGCGTTCAAGGTCGGCGAGGGCCGCGTGTTCGAGGACAACCTGCGCGAGGCCGTGGTGGGATCGTTCGCCGCGCGCAAGCTGGGGTTCAAGGTCGGCACGGAGTTCCAGCCGTACCATGGGCTGAACTATTCCTCCAACCCGCGCGACAACGTCCAGCACGAGGACACCTACGTCGTGGTCGGCATCCTGGAGCCCTCGAACACCCCGGCCGACCGCGTGGTGTGGATCCCCGTGGCCGGGCTCCAAAACATGGCCGGGCACGACCCCTCGGCGGCGGAGGATTACAGCGCGGCGCTCGTCAAGCTGCGGGACCCGGCGGCCGGGTTTCGGCTCGACCAGCTTTACAACAAGCAGGGCGACCGCCTCACGTTCGCATGGCCGATCGGGACGGTGATGGCGCAGCTCTTCGACAAGATTGGCTGGTTCGACAAGGTCCTGGCGCTGGTGGCATGGCTCGTGGCCGTGGTGGCGGCGGCGTCCGTCCTCGCGTCCATCTACAACTCCATGAGCGCGCGTCGCCGCGACATCGCCATCCTGCGGGCCCTGGGCGCCCGGCGGGGAACGGTGTTTGCGTCCATCGTCCTCGAGGCGGCGTCCGTGGCGGCGATGGGGGCGATGGGGGGCTTTGTGGTTCACATCGGCCTGCTGGCGGGCGCCGGGGTGATCGTTCGCGCCCAGACCGGCGTCCTGATCGAGCCGTTTCAACCTGGCTGGGTTTGGTTGTGGGCCCCGGCGGCCCTCGTGGGACTGGCGGCCTTGGCCGGCGTGGTGCCGGCCTTCAAGGCCTACAAGGTGGATGTCGCATCCTCGCTCGCGCCCGATTCCTGATTCTTCCATGCGTTGCCTTGTCACGGGCGCCTCCGGCTTCGTCGGGGCGAACTTGGTTCATGAATTGTCCGCGCAGGGGCATGGCGTTCGCGCCTTGCTTCGTCCCGGCGCCGACGTCCGCGGCCTCGAAGGCGCTCAATTGGACGTCGTGCACGGCGACCTGACGGACGGACCCGAGTCGTTGTCGCGGGCGATGGAGGGCTGCGACTGGGTGTTTCACGTGGCCGCCAGCTATGCGCTGTGGATGCGGGACTACGCGCCGATGTACCGGGCGAACGTCGAGGGGACCCGCAACATCCTCCGGGCCGCCGTTTCCGCGCGCGTCCGTCGGGTCGTGTACACCAGCACCGTGGGTTGCATCGGGTTGCCCCGGCCCGGCGTCGGCGGCGAGATCCAGCCCACGGACGAGGACGCGCCGGTGACGGAGGCGCAGATGTCCAACCCCTACAAGCACTCGAAGTGGCTGGCGGAGGTGGTGGCGCGCGATGCGGCGCGGGAAGGGGTGCCCGTGGTGATCGTGAACCCGTCGGCCCCGGTGGGCCCGCGCGACGTGAAGCCGACCCCGACGGGGCAGGTGATCGTGGATTACCTGTCGGGAAGGATGCCGGCCTGCCTCGACACGGGGCTCAACTGGGTCCACGTGCGCGACGTGGCGAAGGGGCATGTGCTCGCCGCCGAGCGTGGCCGACTGGGCGAGCGTTACATCCTCGGCCATGCCGAGGGAAATTGGACGATGGTGCGCACCTTCGAGGAGTTGTCGGCCCTGACCGGACTGCCGCCGGTGCGGCGCACGGTCCCGTGGCACGTGGCGTTCGTCGCGGCTCAGTTTTCCGAGGGATGGTCCCGGTTGACCGGCAAGCCTCCTCGCGCGCCGGTCGCGGGCGTCCGCATGGCCCGCTACAAGATGTGGTTCAACCCCTCCAAGGCCATTCGCGAGCTGGGCCTGCCCCAGACGCCCCCACGGGATGCCCTGGCGGACGCCGTGGGCTGGTTTCGCGCGCAGGGCATGGCGCGGTGACGAGGACGGACACGCTCGGCCGTCCTGCTTGAGCGTCGCCGCATGCCATGTCGCCGGTGTGGACAGGACCGCCCAAGGTTGGCGAGTGTCGGGGCCTCTCCCGATGAACGCGACGACATGGATTCATTTTGGTGGGCTCGGCCGCTTGGCGGTCGCGGCATTCTTGGCATGGACGGCCTCGGCCTGCGCACGAGGCGCGGACCCGGCGGTGCGTCACTCCTTTGCGGCGTTCGGGGGTGAGACGCGCATCGTGGGGGAGGACGGGACGGTGCAGTGGAGGTATCCCGAGGGCACGCGCGACGGATGGGTGCTTCCCAACGGCAACCTCCTGCTGACGTTGAGCCGCAGCGACCGCCACAAGGGCGGCGCCGTGCGGGAGGTCACGCGGTCGGGCGACGTCGTGTTTCACTGGGAAGGGACACAGGAGGAGGTCAACACGTGCCAGCGGATCGGCAAGGACCGCGTGATGGCGGTGGAGGCGGGTCCGCGCCCGCGCGTGGTCGTGTTGGATGCCAAGGGCTCCGTGGTCCTTGAACGCCCGCTCTCGTGCCAATCCACCAACCATCACATGGAGAGCCGCATGACGCGCTCGCTTGCCAACGGGCGGTTCATCGTCCCCCAGTTGCTGGACAAGGTGGTTCGTGAGTATGGCCCCGACGGTAAGGTGGCGTGGGAGTACCGGACGCCGGAGAACCCGCCCGAGTGCTGGCCCTTCACGGCGATTCGATCCAGCAATGGCCGCACGCTCGTGACGTTGACCCATGGCAACCGCGTCGTGGAGGTGGATCGCTCCGGCAAGGAGACGTGGTCGCTGGACAACGCCGACCTGCCGGGCCCGTGGCTGAAGGACCCCTGCGGCGCGCAACGGCTCGCGAACGGCAACGTGGTGATCACCAGCTACGGCGCAGGGGACCAAAAGGTGAAGCTTCTGGAGGTGGATCGTCGCAAGCGCGTGGTGTGGACCCACGAGGAATCACGCCCGGGCGGCATCCACCACTTCCAGGTGCTCACGACGAACGGTCGCAAGGAGCCTTGGCCGGCCCTGCGTTGATCGAGGTCATTCCGGTTAGCAGCTCGTCGGGACCTCCTGCAACACCTTCACGGTGTGCGGGATGGCACCCAGGACGAATCCAAGGCAATCCACGGCCCCGGCCGGCTTGCCAGGCAGGCAAATCACCAGCGTGGGCCCGACGGCGGCCGCCAGGCATCGCGACAGGATCGCGTTGGGCGTCAGGGCGAGGCTTCGCATGCGCATGACCTCGCCGAACCCCGGGATTTCGCGGTCGGCAATCGCACGAACGGCCTCGGGGGTGACGTCACGGCGCGACACGCCGGTGCCACCGGTCGTGAGGACCAGATGGGAACCGCGGGCGATGCATTGCCGAATGGCGCGTTGGATGGCTGATGCGTCGTCGGGAACGATCTCCTCCGCGACGACGGCCCACCCGTTCTGGCTGGACGCTTGGCGGAGGGCGGGGCCGCCAAGGTCCTCGTAGATGCCTTGGGATGCGCGGTCCGAGACGGTGACGATGCCAACGTGGATTTGCATGGGCGGACGCTACCGAGGAAGGGACGAGATGCCACGGCCGAAGCCGTAACGATTCAATTGGGGGACGGCGGCGGGGAATGAGCTGGGCAAGACCTTCCCGTAGGAAAGCAAAACGCCCGCCATGGAAGTGGCGGGCGTTTGCCGGTCGAGGCCTGGGCCTAGCGCTTGGAGAATTGGAAGCGCTTGCGGGCACCGGGCTGGCCGTACTTCTTGCGCTCGCGCATACGCGGGTCGCGGGTCAGCAAGCCCTCGGCCTTGAGAAGGGGACGCAGAGCGGCGTCGGCTTCGAGGAGGGCGCGTGCAATGCCATGACGAACGGCACCCGCCTGGCCGGCGGGACCGCCGCCGGAAACATTGATGCGGACATCGTACTTGCCCGAGGTCGCGGTGGCGGCGAACGGCGCCAAGACGGCCCCGCGATGCTGCTCGAGCGGGAAGTAGTTGTCGAAGGCGCGGCCGTTGACGGTGACGTTGCCGGTGCCGACGGCGAGGCGGACGCGGGCGGTGGACGTCTTGCGACGACCGGTTCCGAGATACTCAGTGATCTGGGCCATGGCTTGAAGCGGTAGGTGTGAGAAAGGGCGGGGAATCCAGAGGGGGCTCAGCCGGCGTAGGCCGTGACGACGGGTTGCTGGGCACCGTGAGGATGCTCGGCGCCCGGATAAACCTTGAGTTTGGTCAGGAGGCGGTCGCCCAGGCGGTTCTTCGGCAGCATGCCCTTCACCGCGTGCATGACGAGGCGCTCGGGATGCTTGGCGCGGACCTCGGCGACGGTGCGGTAGCGCTCGCCACCCTTCCACCCCGAGTAGCTCATGAAGGTCTTCGTCGTCTCCTTTTTGCCCGTCAGGACGACCTCGGCGGCATTGATGACGACGACGAAGTCGCCGGCATCCAGATGGGGGGTGTACGTGGGCTTGTCCTTGCCACGGAGTGCGTCTGAAACCTGGACGGCAAGGCGGCCAAGGACGGCTCCCTTGGCATCAATGATGCGCCATGCGCGGCGCTGCACGTCGATCTTCGGCAAATGCGTCTTCATCTCGTTCCCAACAGAAAAGGGACGGCGGTTCTACCAGATGCGGAGGGCACGTCAACCTTGTTCCCCAACTCGTTCGCGACAAAACGTTGGCGAGTACGATCCACAAGGGATGCCGCGCTCGCGCAACGGGCCGCGCTGGAGGCGTCGCGCGACCATCCAGGAGGGTCCAATACGAGGTTGGCAACCATCGCCAACGTGCATAGAAACGTTCCCATGGGAACGAGGCGTGCAGCAAGCAGGTGGATTCGCTGGGTGGTTGCGGGGTGGATGGTGGCGTCGGCTTCGGCGTCGGCGCAGACCATGGGGTTGTTCACGTTTCCCCATGTGGACGCCCATCGGATGGGGATCCCCGGGGTAACGCGGCCGATGTGGATGGCGGGACCCGCCATGATGGGAATGGGGATGGGCATGGGCGGCGGCATGGGGACGCCTGTGGTCAACCCGCATTGGACGGGTGCGGCGGCGATGTTCGCGCCGGAACTGTTGATGGGCCGAGGGATGCTTCAGGGGCAGGCGGGGGTGGTGTCCGGCGGCGGATTCGGGGCCAACGCTGGGATGTCCGGGCGTTGGGGGCAGGTGCCGCAGCGTCCTGCGGCCCCGGTGGCCATGGCGTCCGCGGCGTCGGCGACGCGGGCGACCGCGTCGGCGCGGTCGTCTTCGTTGGGAACGACGCCGGGCAACGAGGCGGGGAACGGCTCCCCTGCGGACGCCCGCTTGCTGGCCTTCCAGCAAGCGGAGGCGCGGAAGGGTTCGCCCGGCGCGCAGCGGGCCTTGGCGCTTCGATACGAGAAGGGGGACGGGGTTGAGGCCAGCGAGGAACTCGCGCGGGCGTGGAGGATGGCCGCCGAGCGCACGGAGAAGGCGGCGGGCCTGCCGTGATGTCCCGGCCGCAGGCTTGCCGGTCAGGGCGAAGTGGATAGGATGCGGTTCGGGGCTTTGACGGTGCGTCCGTGACATGGGGTCGCGCTTCGCCGTCGGGATCGGGTTGGCGGGCATCATTCTTTTATGCAGAAAAAACAGGGTTCGGGTCCGCGTCGGACATGGCTGCGCTGGGTTGCGGGCCTGCCGGTGGTCTTGGGGGTGGTTTACTTCGTCGGGACGAGCGGATGGTTTGTGAGGTCGGTGGTCTTGCCGCGGGTCGGTGATTCGCTGGGCGCCACGATCACGGCGGAGTCCGTGTCCCTGAGTCCTTGGTCTTCCTTGCAGGCCAGCGGCGTGCGGCTCGCGCCGAAGGGGGGCGAGCCATTGGTGGAGGTGGGGTCGGCGCTGGCGCGCTACAGCCTGTGGTCCATCCTGCGTGGCTCGATCGTCGTGGATGAGGTGGTTTTGGACCGCCCGGTGGTGACCGTGGTGGCAAGGAAGGGCGGGAAGAGCAACCTCGATGCCCTCATGTCCTCGATCCCGAAGTCCGCCCCGTCGAAGGCGAGCCGTCCGCCCACGTTGGCCATTCGCAACGTCAGCCTGAAGGGCGGGATCGTCCGATTCGACCAAGAGGACGCCGGCGGGCATCGGATTCGCGCCGCCGCGACCGGCTTGGACGTGGCGCTGGACAAGTTGGTGTCGAACGAGCCCATCCGGACGAAGGTGGGCGCGGGTTTGGAGTGGGAGACGAGCGGCGGGGTTGGGGATGGGAAGATGGCCGGGCGGGTCGATGGCGAGGTGGTCGCCCGGTTGAACGGGGAACTGGGGCTGGAAGGGATGTTTGGGATGGTGCGGCTGGACTTGCTCGATGCGTCGGGGGGGATGCAGCGGATGAAGGGGCTTGGGGCGACGTTGGATGTCGCGATGGGGACGACGACGCTCACCAACCTGGCCCTGAAGTTTGTGCAGGATGGCAAGACGATGGGCCAGCTCTCCGTGAAGGGGCAGCTCCGCCTGGCGGATTCGGAGGTCCGCCTGGCGTATGAGGTCCAAAGACTGGACGCGCGGGTCCTGGGTTTGTTGGGGGCGGTCGCGGGCGTGGACCTTGGGGATGCCTCGATGACGGCGTCGGGACGCGTCGATTGGCTGGAGCGCGGGACGATGTTGGCGACGGACGGCACGTTGAACGTCGCGGCCTTGTCCGTCGGAACCCTGCGCGGGCGGACCAAGGCGGCCGACATCAGCGTGCAGCACCGCGCGGTCCTCAATCAGCGCACGAGGTCCCTGCTGGTCGAGCAGCTCAACCTTGGGGTGCGGCAAGGGGGCGCGACCCTGGTCAGCGGCTCGCTCGACAACGGCTTGAACATCTCGTGGGACAAGACCGCGCCGGGTTTCCGCGAGGCGACGTACACCGTCAACGTGACGGGGCTCAACCTCGCAGACTGGGCGCCGATCCTGCCCTTGGAGGAGGTCCAAGGTGGCATGGAGGGCGTGGCGAGGGTGACGTTCGACGACGCCGGCCGTTCCTGCGTTTTGAAGTTGGATGGGTCTGGCAAGGGCCTGGGGTTGGCGGCTGGAGGACGGCGCTACGAAGGGCTTGGGATGAAGGCGAGGGTGGTGGCGAGACTCCGGGACTTCGAGCGCTTCAACACGGACGCCTTCGAGCTGGAATTGAGGGCCGATGGGAGCCGTTTGGCCATGATCACGGGCATTGCCGACGGGCAGGTCACCTCGGGAAAGCTGGGCGCGCAAGTGGACGTGGAGGTTCCCTTGGCAACCGCCCTGAAGCTGCATCCCATCGAGGCGGTGAACCTTCGTGAAGGCACCCTCAAGGCAGGCTTGATGGTGAGCGTGCGTGGTGGCTTGGACCAAGCCGACACCGACTTGTCCATCAACGCGACGGACCTCTCAGGGCGCATCGGCGGCGTCGAACTGACCCGCTATCAGGCGTTGGTCGCGGCCACGGCCGGGCGCTCGGGCACGGCGATCGCCATTCGCAAGCTCAGCGTGTCCGGGCAATCCGGGGTCGATTCGGGTGGCAGCATCGAGTGCGTCGGCCAATACGACCTGGCCACCGAGAACGGCCAGTTGGACCTCAAGCTCATCGGGGTCAACCAAAGCATGCTCCAGCCCTTCGTCGCCCCCAGCCTCGCCCCCAACCGGCTCGTCACCTTGAACCTCGACCTCGAGGCCAAGGCCAACGTGACCAAGGGTGGCAAGGCCTCCGCCTCGGGCCGCGGCTCTCTCACCAAGGTCCTCGTCTCGCATCCTGACGGCCGCATCCCGGAGGTGCCGCTCGGCTTCGCCCTGGACTTCGACGGCTCCACCGACGGCACCCTGACGGAGTTGCGTCGCGCCAACGTCTCCTTGGGCCCGACCGACCGTGCCACCAACCGCATCGAGATGACCGCCCTGGTCGATCTCGGCACGAACTCACCCCAGCCCTCGCGTGTCACGGTCAAGTCCACCAGCCTTGATCTCACGCCCCTCTACGAACTCCTTTCCTCCGCGACGAACTCGGTCAAGTCCACCCCGTCCACCGGCGAGCCTGCCGCCGTCAAGCTGCCCATGCGCCAACTGACGGCGACCGTGGACATCCCCAAGCTGTACCTGCACGAAATCGACCTCTCCAACATCAGCGCCAAGGCCGTCGTGCAGGACAACGTCGTCTCGCTGGACGACGCGGCCCTTCGCTTCAACGGGGCGCCCGTCCAGGCCAAGGCCAAGGTGAATCTAGGGCTGCCCGGCTATGAGTACGCCCTGTCCCTCTCCGCGGACCGCATCCCCATCGCGCCCGTCGTCAACTCGCTCCTCCCCACCCTGCGCAACCTCGCCGAGGGCACCGTGATCGCGTCGGCCGACGTCCGCGGGGCGGGCGTCACGGGTTTGTCCCTCAAGAAGTCGTTGGCGGGATTCGTCGATCTCCGGGCCACCAATTGCGAAATCCGGATCCCCACCGAGCCCATCCAGGTCCCCGCGCTGCTGTCGCGATACATCCCCATCCTCCCCGAGACCATTCACCCCGCCGCCATCCTGACCCTCATTGGCAAGACCAGCGCGCTGGCGGAACCCTTCCGTGTCCTGGAGGCCCGCGCCGACATGGGCCAGGGCGTCATCAAGGTTTCCAACGCCCGCTTCCTCAGCGCCGCCATGGGCGTCCAGCTCGCGGGCGACATCCGCATCGCCGACGACTTGAACCAGTCCGTCCTCGATCTCCCCATCGGCCTCGCCTTTGCCTCGGGCAACCAGCTCCCCGCCCTTCGCACCGTCGGGCGTGCTGCCGGCACCCTTCAGAAGCCCTCCTTCAAGCCCGACGTCCTGGGCCTCGGGGCCGTCGTGGGCTCGTTGACCCTCCCCGGCATCGGCAACGTCGGCACCAAGGCCACCGACGCCCTCAAGGCGGCGGGCAGCAACCTCAACCAAGCCACCGGCGGCGTCCTCAACAAGGCCGCCTCCGCCGTCGATGCCGTCGCCAACCCGGATCCCAAGGCCCCGGGCAGTGCGTTCGGTGGCCTCATCAAGGGCGTTCTCCAGCCCGGTGCACAGCCCGGTGCCAAGCCCGACACCAATGCCCCGGCCAAGCCCGCCTTCATCGACCTGCTACCCGGCGGCAAAGGCAAGAAATGAGCCCATCACCCACCTCGCTCCCCCTCCAACCCGCCCTCGACTGGCTCGGCCACCATCAAGCCGACCTCGTCGAACGCCTTCGGGACTACGTCCGCATCCCCTCGGTGAGCGCCCAGCCCGCGCACGCCCAGGACGTTCATCGTTGTGCCGAGTGGATCGCCGGGCGCTTTCGGTCTGCTGGCCTGTCCACGGTCGTCCACCCCACGCGCACCAACCCCATCGTGGTGGCGCGGACACCCAAGGTTGAGGGCGCGCCCACGTTTTTGGTGTACGGCCACTATGACGTCCAGCCGCCCGAGCCCTTCGACCTGTGGACCACGCCCCCCTTCGACCCGCAGGTCCGCGGCGACGACCTCTTTGGGCGCGGCTCCAGCGACAACAAGGGGCAGCACCTCGCGCATCTCCACGCCGCCGAGGCGTGCCTCGCCTCGGGCGTCGGCCTCCCCTGCAACTTGGTATTTCTCGTCGAAGGCGAGGAGGAGGTCGGCTCCAGTGCCCTCCAGGAGTTCCTTCCCCTTCACCGCAACGAGCTGGCCTGCGATGCCGTCGTCGTCTCGGACAACGGCATTCCCGACCTGGAGCACCCCGCCCTCACCTATGCCCTCCGGGGCATCGCCGCGTTGGAGGTCCGCATCGACGGCCCCTCCAAGGACCTTCACTCCGGGTTGTTTGGGGGCACCGTCGAGAACCCGGCCATGGCCTTGTGCCGGCTCTTGGCGCAGATGCGCGACGAGACCGGCCGCGTCACGGTCCCGGGGTTTTACGACGACGTCGTCGAGCTGTCCGCCTATGAGCGCGCGCAGCTCGCCCGCCTTCCCACGTCCCCGGCGGATTACCTCGCCTTGACCGGTTCCCCCGCGCTGTTTGGGGAGCCTGGACATACCCCGGAAGAGCAAAGGACCGCGCGTCCCACGTTCGAGATCAACGGCCTCACCAGCGGATACCAAGGCGAGGGAAGCAAGACCATCATCCCGGCCTGGGCCTCCGCGAAACTCACCCTCCGCCTCGTCGCCAACCAAGACCCCGGCCGTGTCATCGCCGCCGTCAAGGCCCACCTCGAGCGTTCCTGCCCCTCCACCGTCCGCATCACCGTCCATCACGGGCATGGGGCCGTCCCCTACCTGATGTCTCCCGATGGACCCATGGCGGCCGCCGCGTTGGCCGCCTTGCAGGAGGGCTATGGCCACCCCGGCCTCCTCATGCGCGAGGGCGGCAGCATCCCCATCGTGTCCGCGTTCCAGCGCCACCTCGGAGCCGACACCCTGCTGCTGGGCATGGCCTTGCCCGACGACAACGCGCACTCGCCCAACGAGAAGTTCAACCTGCGCTCCTACGCCTCGGGCATGCGCATGGCCGTCCATCTTTGGCCGCGCCTTGCCGCCGCCGCCCGCGTCGCGAATCCGGGACGATTCGGTCGCCATCAACCCGCCGGCGGTGCGGGCTCTGCCGCCTGACAAGGGGCGTGCGAGGCTTCCCTTCCATCCGCCTGATTCCGGCCCACCCATGAAGCCCACCGCGACGGGGTCCCCTCTCCCGGTCATCCTCCTCACCGGGTTTCTTGGTGCCGGCAAGACCACCCTTCTCCTCCGCTGGCTAGAGGAGGCGCCGTCCACCGGCCGCCGCATCGGCATCGTCATGAACGAGTTCGGCTCCGAAAGCGTCGATGGCCAGCTGGTTCGCCGTCCGGGCATCACCGTCACCCAGGTTGACGGCGGTTGCGTGTGCTGTGCCCCGGATGACTCGCTCGACCGCGCCTGTCGCTCGATGGCCCGCGAGGGCCAGTGCGACGACATCGTCCTCGAAGCCAGCGGCCTCGCCGACCCCGACAACGTCATCGACGTGTTGACGGATGCCGATCTCCTCGACGTCGTCCGCCTGCAGGCCGTCGTCACCGTCGTCGATGCCGCGTGGTTCCTCCGGCCCGAGGGTGGCGCCGGCGAACGCGTCCTCGTTCGCAGGCAGGCGGAGTACGCCGACGTCGTCGCCCTCTCCCGATGCGACCTGCTGGCGCCGGGCGAGGCGGAGGCCGTGGAGCAAGCGCTGCGCGCATGGAATGGCCGCGCGACGTTCGTCCGGTTGCCCTTCGGCCTGCCAGACCTGCCGGCCTTGCTGGCGCGCCCGGCCGCGCATTGCGTCGCCGACGACCCGCTGCCTTCGGGCCGCGGCCCGGCGTCGGGCGAACACCTGCATGCCCGGTACCGAAGTGTTTCGTGGCGATTCCCGGTGCCCATCCGGCGCGAGGCCTTCGAGACATGGCTCGCGTCGCTCGAACGTCATGGCGTCGCACGGGCCAAGGGTTTCGTCCGCTTCGATTCCAGCCCCACGACCGTCCATGTCTTCCAGAAGACCCTGGGCCATCATTTCATCGAGAAGTTCCCGGCCAAGCCCGATCCCGAGACGTTTGGCGTCCTGATTGGATGCGGTCTCGACGTGGAGGCGCACCGGGCACGGGCCAGGATGTTGTGGGCGCCGACGAAGGCGATGCCGGGCCTTGCCGGCATGTGACGACGGCCGATGCGGCGACCGCGTCCGAGTGGGCGGCATGGGTTGGGGCGCGGCAGGAGTTCGTGACGCGAGGCACCGGAGGGCTTGATGGGAGCGGATGTCCAACTGCGATTGTTCCCGCCGGCGCGGCCCTTGGTGGATCGACTGGGGCCGGGTTGGTTCCGGGCCTTGCCGCGTTGCCCGGGTGTGTACCGCATGTTGGACGAGTCCGGGCGCGTGCTGTACGTGGGCAAGGCCTTGGACCTTCGGGTGCGTCTAGCGAGCTATCGCAGCACCCAGGGCCAGGCCCGCAAGACCGTGCGCCTCCTTCATCAAGTCGCCCGCATCGACATCGAGACCTGCCCGGATGAACCCTCCGCGCGCCTGCGGGAAAACCACCTGATCCGAACCCTTCGGCCGCCCTTCAATCGCGTTGGGACCTGGCCTCGTGCCGCGCTCTACGTCCGCGTGTCCATGGACGATTCGTGCGTCCTCCAGATCCAATGCACGCGCGAGCCCGTGCCGGGCGACTACGGCGCCTTTCGTCCGGGCGTCCGGTTGGCCTGCGCCGCGATGCAACGTCTTGGATGGCGCCTGCTGCACCCCGGGGCATCCGCGGCGGGCATGCCTCGCGGCCTCATGTCCGAGGCCGGGCCATGGCTGTTGTGTCATCCTGCGGCGGCGGGCTGGGCTGACGCCATCCGGGCGTATTGGTCGGGCGAGTCCCCGGGATGGGTCACGCGCTGCCTGTTCGAGTTGGCCCTGCAGGAGACTCCCTTCGACGACGCATGGACAACCCATGACCTCGGCGTGGTGTCGGAATTCTTCGGGCGCGGGCCCGCCCGGAACCTCTGGCTGCGGGGGGTGGCGGGGGGCGAAAGGGCGCAATTGCTTCCCGAGGAACTGGATGACCTGCCCATCGTGGCGGAGCACCCGGCGCGTGAGGGCACTCGGCCTACAGCAGGTGGGGGAAATTTGTAGGTCGGGTGCCCTCACCCGGCGTGCGGGGATGCGGCACGGGCGAGCCGTCCGGGTTGGGATCCAGTTCGGCCTTCCTCCCGCCCTTGCCTCCGGCTTTCATCGGGGCACTCCATGAAATGCTTTTCCACCCCGGCTTGCTGGATGGCGGCCGCGTTGTTCCTTGGCTCGGCCCGGGCCGAATTCCAGATCCGCAACGGCGACCGCGTCGTGTTCCTCGGCGACAGCATCACCGAGCAACGTCTCTACACCACCTACGTGGAGGCCTATGCCACCACCCGAAACCCCGGCTGGCGCCTCCAATTCCGCAACGTCGGCTGGGGCGGCGACACGTCATGGCTGCGTCAACGCGCGCATCCCGACGAGGGCCAGTTGTTTCGATCCGAGGGCGCCGACTTGGCTCAGCGGGTCACCGATGCCGTCGAGAAGGGCCTCGGGCGGGACGTCCTCCCGCTCAAGCCCACCTTCGTCACGGTGAAGTTCGGGATGAACGACCACTCCTATCAGAAGTTTCGCCCCGACATCTTCCGCGCCTACACCAACAGCCAGGCCCAGATCGCATCCGTCCTCTCCAAGCATGGCGCCCGCGTGACATTCCTGACGCCGCAACCCATCGAGGAACGGCGTCCTGATCCGGACCAGGACGACCGGAACGCCTCGCTGCGGCGGTTTTCCGATGGGCTCGGCGAGGTCGCGCGGGCCACCGGTAGTGGCTACGTGGACCAGTTCGCTCCCTTCATGAAGCTGATGCTGGACGCCCGCAGCGCCGACCCGAAGGCCTTCATCGGCGGCGGCGATGCCGTTCATCCTGGCCCCTCGGGTCAGACCCTCATGGCGTGGGCCGTCCTCAAGGGCCTCGGTGCCACCCCCATGGTTGCCTCGGCCGACATCGACGTCGGCAGCAAGTCCGTGAAGGCCGTCGCCTGCCAGGTCACCGGCGTCACCGTGAACGGCTCCACCCTCGCCTTTGACCGTCGTGACGGCTCCTTGCCCATGCCCATCGACGCGCGTGCCGAGGATGCCCTCAAGCGCGCTCCCATCCTCGAGGATCTCAGCCGGCTCATGCTCGTCGTGTCGGGGCTTCCCGCGGGCGAGTACGAGGTGCTCATCGACGACCAACCCGTGGCCAAGGTGGATGCCGCGACGTTGGCCAAGGGTTGGAACTACTCCAACGTCGCGGGCCCCATCACCCGGCAGGCGCGCGAGGTCCTCGCCGCCATCTTCGGCAAGAACGACCGCTACTTTGCCCGCTGGCGCGACGTCCAGCTCCATCGCTTCCCCGGCTGGGCCAACGGACCCGAGATCGAGTCCCGCCGCGAGGCCGAGCTCAAGCGACTCGATGCAGCCATCGCCGAGGCCGAGAATCGCATCGCGGAGCTCAACAAGCCCCAGACCCATCACTTCGTCATCCGCCCCGCCAAGCCCTGAGCCGGGACGATGCAGTTGGGAGGGAAGTGATTGCGCCGCATATTCTTTTGCAAGACGAGGAGTGAGCGAGGCGCGGGCCGGTACGAGGCCCATAACGAGCGAAGGACGAAGCTCTTGCCAAAGAAGATCCAGCAAGCCCGACCGACCCAACTGAATCGTTCCGGCTAAGGCTTTGGATCTTTCCGTGCCACGACGAACGCGTTGAACAGCCCGTATCGCAGCGGCGTGGCATTGAGCAGCCTGTCCAACCACCGCTGCACGTGGCGATCCGTGCACGCCGACAACTCGATCGTGCAGCC
>CAIRNV010000257.1 GCA_903880005.1 uncultured Verrucomicrobiota bacterium
CAGCTCGAGCCGCCCACCTTCGCGTCCACCATCCGGCGCGTCGAGTCCGGCTGGTCGCCGTGGTAGATGATCGTCGTCTGGCCCCGCAGAGTCGCCGCGAGCAGGGAAGCCAGGATGAGCAGGCGGACGACGCGTCCGCCCAGGGTCAGGCCGGGGTGAGCCATAGGGGTGGGATGAGGACTCACTACGGAACCCCGCCAGCCGCCGTCAAACTCTATTAGACATCAAGAGACACAACCAGGGGCGGGTTGTGAAAGATGTGTCAAGGGAGCAGGGACCGCGGTGTAAGCAGTTTATGGTTGCCAGATTTTCGCCGGCCAAAGCCGAGCCACGGAGAATCGAGAGGGTTAAACTTTATAATATTCTGACATCTCAAAAATACCTGCCACAAACCCCTGCCGAACAGCTTCTTGCGCCATAGCCTGATTCAATGGGAATAGGCTGTTGGCCATCTGTGAGCAGCCAGCGGTTAACTCCAACGCTCGGCTGTGACAGTGTGACAACGTGACAAACAACCCCCGAAAACACCCCAAGACCCGACTCATGAAATCAAAGCGCAAGGCGCCCTCCCCTTCCCGCCGTCCCAAGCCCAAAACCAAGGCCAAACCCGTCCGAAAGCCCGCACCGAAGGCCAAGCCGTCGGCCAGGCGAAAACCGAAAGCCCAAAGCGTAACCCAAGCCAAATCAGAGATCATACCGGAGGCTCCGACACCAATTGCGGCGCCGCCAGAGCCCGCACCGGTTACACCCTCAACATCGACGCCAGCTACGACAGCGCCGGCGGCCAAGGCCACCCGGAACCGCAAGCCCCACGGGGACCACAGGACCCTCGCCCTGTACCTCTCGAAGTTTCCGGCCATCACCGGCCACGATGAATACGACCTGCGCGCGGTCGACGCCGACGGGGAGATGATCGTGGGCACAAACTATGAATACGCCCGCGAGGCGCTACGGCAGGCCCTTCTGCGGCTGCCCCTCCGAGGCCAGGTCCTCGGGGCCGAGAACCTGGCCAGGGTCATCCGGGACGAGCCCCACCTGCTCTCCCTGCCAACCGACCACGGCGACGTCTATTACTTCGAGCAGATGTCCTACATGATGGTGATCTGGAAAACCTACGCCCCGGACGAGCCCTTCCCTCCGCCCTTCATGTCGTTCATCGAAAAGATCAGGCCGGACATCTCCAGGTACCACAGGCCGAACCCGGTCATAGCCTTCATGCTGACGGACGACACGCCGGTCAGACACAAGGGCAGCGAGGCGACTTCCGACACCGTCGTCACCCACATCCCGAAGAACCAGCTGCGCCAACCCTCCCTAAAGGAGGCGATAAAGGCCTTCGTGCGCGCCGCCAAGGAATCCCGGGCTTTCGCCAAGAAGGGCCGGAGCCGCCGGACCAGCGACTGGCTCGCACTAACCTACCACAGGTACGCCCAAGGCAACAAGGACCCGAAGCCCTACCTTCGCTTCACCGAGCAGCTGCGCCCGGGCGAGGTCACCCTCGGCGAGGCCGCCCGCAAGCTGTACGCGGGGGCATTCGACAACCCGATCAAATCCCCGCTCGAGACGACCTGGTCAAGCGCCGTGGGAAGGGCAGAGGAACGCATCGTGGTGCTGGCGGACATGGTGATGAAGCTGGTTTGCGATTGGCACATCACGCCCACGACCGTGCCGAATCATGTCGGCCGATGGCCCGTTAACGAACAACCGGAATCCGGATGTTCGTAGGCCGAAAAATGGATGCGGGGGGATTTCCGTGAACGATTGCGGACTCATCCCCCCAACATGGAAACCCATGACAAACCCGGCGCCGTCCCGGTCAAAAAAGACGGCACCCCCGCCAACCAGATCGTCCGCCCCGAGTGGCTCCGCCTCCCCAAGCCGGGGCAGCGGTGCCAGCACTCCGGGCTGTGCCGGTCGTACCTCCACACCCTCGTGCGCGACGGCAAGGTCCGCACGGCCAGCATCCGCGAGCGCGGGGCGAAGACCGGCATCAGGCTGATCAGCTACGACAGCCTGATGGCGTACATCGCCAAGCACGACGAGGCGGGCACCCAGGCCGAGCTGCAGGAAGGAGGCGCCAAGTGATTCCCCTCCCCCACCTCCGCCGGCCGACCTTCTCCGAGGTCCTCGCGCTCATGGGCCGGCCCCCGCTCAAGGGCACCATGTGCTCCTGCCCCTTCCACGAGGACAAGCGCCCGTCCTTCTCGGTGTTCAACGGGTCGGGAGGGCACGAGATCGCCAAGTGCTTCAAGGGCTGCTTCTGCGGGGACGTCTACGAGCTGTTCGCCCGCGCCTACCGCTGCGACAGGAAGACGGCCATCCGGGAGCTCAACCAGCGGCTCGGCATCGCCGTGTCCCGCTTCGAGCTCGACCGGCCGCTCCATGAACGCTTCCTGCCGGTCAGGAAGGCCTGCCAGCGCGACGATCGCCTCCGCCCCGACCTGGCCCTCAGCCGGGGCGACGACCGCCTCATCGTCAACCTGTCGAGCCTGCGCTTCATCCCGGGCGACGCGCTGCGCCTCGCCCGAGACCGCGGCTTCCTACGCTTCGCGCTCTACAAGTGCCGCCCGTCCTGGGTGGTGACCGACCGGTCGGGCGTCCTCATGCAGGCCAGGCGCATGGACGGCCAGCTGTGGTTCAAGGAGGTGAAGTCCATCACGGTCAAGGACTCCGACGCCAGCCACATGCTGGGGATCGGGGAGGCCGCCGACGCGGACGTCATCCACGTCTGCGAGGGCGGGCCGGATTTCCTGGCCGTCCACCAGGTCATGATCGAGGCGGACCGCAGGGGTCTCATGCCCCTGTCGACGACCGCTGCGACCGCGATGCTCGGCGCCTCCATGAGGCCCCGGCGCGCCAGCCTTCAGGACATCAAGGCCAGGCGGGTCATCATCTGGGCCCACGCTGACGAGGCAGGCCGGGAGGCCGCCAAACGCTGGAAACGCGACTTCTGGTCAAAGGGCCGCGAGGTCATCGTGATCGCGGCCGACGAGGTCAGGGCCGGGCTCAAGGACCTGAACGACCTGGTGTCCGCCAAGGGCGGCACGGAGGCGGCCGTCTCCAAGCTGGAGGGCCTGTGCCATGAGTGAGGACGTAAAGCGGAAGCCCTTCCCCACCCACGTGCTGCCCCCGAAGGTCCGGGCGATGGCCGAGGCGGTCGAGGCCTTCTCGACGACCGGGCACGACATGCCCGGCGTCGTCGCCCAGTCCGCGCTCAACTGCGCGATCGGCGGCGGGGTGTACGTGACCAACCGCGCCCGCTCCCAGATCACCCCGACGACGACCTTCACGGTGGTCGTGGGGGTGAGCGGCGGTGGCAAGAGCGTGGTCGGCGGGTTGCTGCTGGAGGCGATCTTCGAGAACCAGCGCCGGCGGCAGGAGAGGTTCCGGAGCGAGTCGCTGCCCGTGTTCAGGGCGAGGAAGATGGAGATCGAGTCCGAGCTCAAGCGCATCGACCGGGACGCGATCAAGCCCCGCAAGGGCCAGCCCGACGAACCCGAGGCCCGGATCAAGCGGCGCACCGAGCTCCTGCGGCTCCTCGACCAGGTCGAGTTCGCCCTCGATTGCCCGCAGATGATCAGCGAGGACCTGACAGTGCAGGTGATGGTCCGCATCCTGAACGCCAACAAGTCCCGGCTCATCCTGATGTCGACGGACGCGCGGGAGACCATCAACAACATCATGGGCCGCTACAACAACGGGAAGCCCGACGACAGCCTGCTGCTCAAGGCCTTCTCGGGGGAGGACTACAACTTCTCCCGCAAGGGCCAGGGCAAGGAGATGGAGAACCTCAGCGTCCAGAAGATGGCGGTCTCCAGCCTGCTCATGCTCCAGCCCGACATCGCCGAGCAGATGGTGGACAACGAGGGGCTGCAGGGCAGCGGATACCTGCAGCGCACGCTCTTCGCCTGGACCGACAACCACCCGGGGCGGGCCTCGCAGAGCAAACCGGTCCCAGATGAGGTCAAAGAGGCCTTCAACAGGCTCATCACCGTGCTGCTGGACACGTACTACTGGTCCGAGCCGAGGGTGTTCTTCATCCTGTCGCCGGAGGCGGAGGCAGCCCTCAACACCTACAAGGAGGCCAGGCAGATCGCCGGGGGCGACGGGTCCCACCCGTTCTGGACGTTCCAGTCCCGCGACACCGAGCTGGTGATCCGCATCGCCGCCGGGCTGCACGCCGGGCTGCACGAGGACAAGTCCCACGAGGTCGAGATCTCCCTGGAGACCGTCCAGGCCGCCATGGAGATCATGGACTGGTACAGCGGTTTCCGGGAGATGATCGCCGACAGGATGGCCGACAAGGGTGGCGACAAGGTCATGGCCAAGCTGCGCGAGCTTGCCACGCTGCACCCGAACGGCTTCGACAGCCGGGACGCCCAGCGCAAGCGCATCGCCGGGATGCACAAGGACGCCAAGGCCGTGCAGGCCATCCTTGACCAGAAGGTGAGGGAGGGCGTGCTCGCCGTGACCGACGAGCCGAGACCAAAGTACAGGTTCGCCCTCCGCTAGGCACCAGGCCCGGAAGACCAAGGTTTTCCGGGCCTTTTCGTGTCCGAGGTCGTCCGACCCGTCACACTGTCACAGTGTCACGACCGCGCAGGGTCGTGGACGCACCGGGTGGACGGAGTCAGGCGGAAGACTCCATGCTGTCCGTCCTTGATTCACTTCAAGACATCTGGGTGGAAACGCTCGATTTCCCCGATGATGAATTCCGCGAATGTCTTAAGTTCCTCGGCACCATGAGGATTCGAACGTGGCTGCAGAAGGAGATTAGCCTTCAATTTCCTCAAACTCTGCACCGTGACAAAGTCCGGAGGGAGGATTCCCTTTTGGTAATCTTTAAAGACCCTACTAGCCCACTCGAGACACTCCGTTGATCGGCGAGGCTGGCTGAAGTGCCCTTTCCTACCGAAAGACAACCATGTCTCCAGATTTTCGCCGTCGAGATGCAAAGCTAGGAAATCTTCGAAGTTATGGAATGAGAAGTGGAATTCGGTCACACCTCGACTCCTATTGGCATATAGCCGCCAGCATCCATCGGTATCGCGATAGAAAAGATCAAAGTCGGCCCATACGCGGACATGGACATTGCGGTTCTGCTTTTTGGTCTTAAGGTAACACTTCTTCAGCTGCGTGTAATGACCGCCATTGGCCACGTGCCCATTTGAAGTAATGAATTGAAGCGGCACACCCCATGAGTCGCCCGCCGCAGGGAGACTTTCCAGAAGACGTTGCAAGTTCTGGATATACGATCGCTCGGAGTTCCCCTCACAGACGATAATGTGGCGGACGGTTGGCACGGATGTCAGAGCGCCGGATGAGGAATCCCGGAGTAAAGACCGTCCATATACTGCTTGCGGAAGTTGGTGACGTTGCGAATGTCCTCACCCTCATCGCGGATGTCCACCAGCCGGCGGGTGATCGTACCGTTCACCAAGGTCTTACGCACCAACGAGACCTCCGAGAGCCGCAGGACGGAGTCGTCCAGGATGTCCGTGTTATGCGTGCTGAACACGAGCTGGGCACCCTTCGGGTTTCGGCTCCGCTTCTTGAAAAGCATGACGATTTCGCGCATCAGCAAGGGATGAAGGGAGCACTCCAGCTCATCGATGATCAGCAATCCGCCGACATTTAGGGAATGGAGAACCAAACCCATCAGCCCAACCAGTCGCTGGGTTCCGGCCGACTCGTGCTGGCCGAAGTTGAAGGCCTGCAAGTTACCGTCGATGTCCTTGTGCTTGCTGATTATATGAAACGCATGACGGGTCCCGGCCTGCGCATTGATCTGCATAAAGACCCCGAATCGAAACGGCTCATCTTTTCCGACCTCTTTTTTCAGGATTTCCAAGCCATGGATGTCGATGTCGAGCCTGCGGACCACATCGACGATCTCCTGCAGTGCCGCCTTGCCGTCGCCGCCGAGGGATGAAGCCAGGATGTTCACCGCGATGACCGGATGTATCCCCTGCTGATTGCTATCGAGGTAATTAAGCCGGCTGATGTAGCCGAAGGCCACCTTCAGGTCCGCGTTCAATCCGGAATAGGCGCCCCCGATCCGATTCAAGAACGGACGCGTCTGCCTTCCCTCGCCATCGGAACACTCCACGCGGATGACCTCGGCGAGCTTCTCCAGGGAATAAGTGTCCGAAAGAATAGCGGGAGAAAATTCCGGCTTCATACGATGGATGCGGAAAACGTCCTCACCATCCTTGCTCAATGCCTCTTCTTTGATTGTGGAAGAATCAAAGACCAAGCGGTAGATGAAACTGCTCTGTCCGTTCACGAAAGTGAGTTCGAAGGTCGTGTCCTCGAACTTTCGGTTCAGCATGTTGGGGTCGAAGTGCTCGAGAAGATTCGCTTCCCCCCTGACTAGCGCTCCAAGCGTATTGAACGCCTTCAGGATGTTGGTCTTGCCTGAGGCATTGGCACCGAAGAAAGCCATGCACGGGACAAGGCGCTGCTTTCCTGAACCGTCCAGGAAGGGCATGATTTCCTGCTCCTTGTAACGGTTAGGGGCCTTGCCCTCGCCAAACGTGAAGTCCAGGCGTAGCTCCAAGATGGATCTAAAATTCCTGATTAAAAATGAGGACAACATGGAAATAGGCCTTTGTTAGGCTGTTTTTGGAAGTAATGTGCCACCGGTCAACAAAATATGAACAAAAAAACTGTTTATGATGAAAAACCACGATGCCTCTTTCTTTTCTTGGAAGTTACTGCATTAGGATGAATCAGGAGTCGGCGCTGACAACGTGCATCTTGTCACGGAGCTTCTCGAGCGTAGCACGCCTGGACAGCCGGCCGGCGATCTGAAAGCTGCCCAGGGTGCGTTACTGGTGGGTCAACCAAGGTCAAACCTACCGCGAGGAGCGGAGGGGCGGCTACCTCTGGTCCCCCAAGCGCAGCCAGGGCAAGGACAAGCAGGCCACGGTCCGGAACCCCTTCTACGAGTACATGCGGGAGGTAGCGCCCGGGGACATGGTCTTCTCCTACAACGACGGTCACGTGGTCTCCTGCGGGATCATCACCTCGTACTGCTACGAGAGCCCCAAGCCCGACTAATTCGGGAAGATCGGCCAGAACTGGTCCCAGATCGGCTGGCGGGTCGACGTGCGCTACTTCGACGCCAAGGCCTTCCGGCCCAAGGACCAGCTGCAGCGCATCGCCCCCTTCCTCGAGCTCAGGCACGCCCCGCTCTTGCCAAACGGCAACGGCAAGCTGCTCTACCTCACCACCATCACCCCGGAGTTCGCCGGGGTCATCATCGAGGCGCTCGGCCCCCCTGCCCTCGCCTGCCGCGAGGAGGCCCGCCACCTCAGCCTGCACGACTCCACCGAGAAGTTCGCCAACGCCGTCGAGGAGGAGGTCGAGCAGTACATGGCCGAGAAGGTCCGGCAGGACACCGAGATCCCCGAGACCACTCGCCTGGCTATCGTGAAGGCCCGCGTCGGCCAGGGCATCTTCCGCGAGGAGGTCTCCAGGGTGGAGCGGCACTGCCGCCTGACGGGCGTCGAGGACGGCGACCACCTGGTGGCCAGCCACATCAAGCCCTGGAAGGACTCCGACAACCGGGAGCGCCTCAGCCGGTTCAACGGGCTCATGCTCACGCCGACCCCGGACCACCTCTTCGACAAGGGCTTCATCTCCTTCGCTGACGACGGGCGCCTGATCTACGCCGCCCGCGTCAACCGCGAGGCCCTGGACAGGATGAAGATCCCCGACGAGGGGTTCGACGCTGGCAGGTTCAGCCCGGACCAGGTGCAGTTCCTCCGGTACCACCGGAACTATATCCTGAAGAAGGCCGTGGCTGCCTGAAGGCGGCCAAGGCTTAGTTTACGTTTGTCTATATTTGCTTAGTATGACTAAGCAATTAAGACATAATTCAAACTTTACATTATTTGAGTTTAGGCCATTTTGCTTAGTATGATTAAGCAAATAGAGGGAAAGTTAAACAGCCTGGAGCTGCTGCTCGATGGCGGTCTTCTCGTGGACTCCCAACTCCTCAGGGACAAGGGATACTCGACCTGCTTGGTCAGATATTACGTCTCAACGGGTCGCCTGGAGCAGGTCGCGCGCGGCGTGTACCGTCGGAAACCCGGCCAGGCGGAGTGGCAGCGGGAGATCGGCAAGCTAACCTGGCAGCAGGCCGTGGTCTCGCTGCAGACAGTCCTGCTACGCGACCCGCTGTACGTCGGCGGGCTCAGCGCGCTCGAGCTGCAGGGCTTCGCCCACTTCGTGAAGCAAGGCGCCCCCATCGTCCACCTCTACGGTCCCAAGCCCCCGCCCTCCTGGATCCACAAGCTGCCGGTCGAGGCGAAATTCAGGTACCACAACGACCGCACCCTGTTCGGTAATGATCCGATTCACCACGGCCTGACCAACCAGTCGTGGAAGGACGACGGGAACAAGGGGTTCATCAAGATCGATGAGGACCACCACCTCAGGAACCCGGCCGGGCCCCGCGGATGGCCCCTCACCCTCTCCACCCCTGAACGCGCCGTGCTCGAGCTGCTCGACGAGCTGCCCGACGACGAGAGCTTCGGGCACGTGGACAAGATCTTTGAGGGGCTCTCGACGCTCGTCCCCCGGCGCGTCGACAAGCTCCTCAAGGACTGCACCAGCATCAAGGTGAAGCGCCTCTTCCTCTTCTTCGCCTCAAAGCACCAGCACGCCTGGGCCAAGCAGCTCAAGCACCAGGAGTACGAGCTAGGCACAGGCAACCGGGTAATCGCCAAGGGAGGACGGCTGGACAAGCAGTTCAAGATCACCGTACCCTCCGAGCTCTGATGGCCATCGAGGAGCGATACCGCCGGCAAGTGGCCCTGCTGGTCAGGACGCTGCCCATCGTGGCCCAGGAACGGTGTTTCGCCCTCAAGGGCGGCACAGCCATCAACCTCTTCGTCCGGGACATGCCCCGCCTTTCGGTCGACATCGACCTGACCTACCTGCCCCTGAACACCTGGGCCGAGAGCACGGCGGACATAAACCGGGCCATGGCGAAGATAGCCGGGGAGGTCTCACGCAGGATTCCCGGGGCAGCCTGCACCCTGCCGCCCGACAAGGACGGCCTGCTGACCAAGATCCTGGTCCGCGCCGACGGCGTGCAAATCATGGTCGAGGTGACGCCGGTCCTTCGCGGCTGCGTCTACGACCCGGAACTCCGCACGACCTCCGCCAAGGTCCAGAGGGACTTCGGATTCGCCGAGACCCAGGTGGTGTCCTGGGCAGACCTCTACGCCGGCAAGATCATGGCCACGCTGGACCGTCAGCACCCCAGGGACCTCTTCGACGTAAGGGACCTTCTGGCGAAGGAAGGCGTGGACGCCCAGCTTCGCGCCGCGTTCGTCGTCTATCTGCTTAGCCATCACAGGCCAATGCACGAGGTCCTCAATCCGACCCGCAAGGACATCTCGGGCGACTTCGTCCAGAACTTTGCCGGCATGACCACCGAGCCGGTGCTGCTGGATGAGCTTCTGGAGGCACGGGAGAAGCTCGTGGACGAGATCGTGGGGAGGATGCCCGCCGTCCACCGGGAGTTCTTGCTCTCCTTCGAGAAGGGCGAACCGGACTGGGGCAAGCTGGAGATCGCCCACGCCAAGGACCTGCCAGCCGTCAGGCACCGCATGCTAAACCTTGCGAAGGTGACAGAGGCCAAGCGCAACGAGCTCGTGAGCAAGCTGGAGCGCATCCTGAAGGCCTAATTTCATGCGGAGATTAGCAGGCCATAATCTCCGCAAATTCTACGTAAGTACGCGTCTGACTAATAAGTTGGGGTTAATTGGTCTTATCCTCTCTTAATGCAAATTACGTGCAATAATGAGACAGGGCGGACTCCCCCATCAGATTGCAACGATGCACGTAGAGAGCGCTCCGGTGATGCTATCCTTCAACCGCAAGGAGGGATTCAATCTTCTGGTATACTTCCGTGTATTTCGACCAACCACGGAAACCAGAGTTGTCGAACGTCGATCTCATCTCAGCAGGTGAGCCGACAAAGTACCGTTCTAAACGTTCCTCGAGCGCATCGTTCGCTTCCTTAGACGAGAAATCAAAACCATGCGCGAAGAGCGAAAACATTCGAGCCAGCGATTGGCCATCAGGATATCGCTTTAATTGCGACAACTTCAGCATGATTTCGTCAAGCTTTTCAAAGCAGCATACAGACGAGCCAAGCCTCTTGTACTCCGAGCGGGATATAACCCTTAGGAATGACATCAGGAAAAGCCTGGCGTCACGCGGGTATTCGATGCTCTCAGGTGGCACACCTGCCCGAAAGCGGGCATGAGCCATGATACGCATCACCTCCTGAAACCCACGGATCGGCACTTCATAGATGGAGAGAAAATCCTCAACCACTTGCATTAAGGGCTTTGCGCTACTCGAATCTTCCGGAATGCGCAGATATTTCAGGAAATAACTTCCGACGAATGCGGCGCGCTCGTGCGCGCGCAGTTGTATGACAGAAGGCAGAGAAACACTTCTATGCACGAACTTCCGAAAATACTCCTGGAAATTAAGCCCCTCACCAAAAACAGACTTCGCTGCCGACTCTAGCTGCCCCGCGTCCACCGCCAGGACAAACACAACACCCTTGATATCAAACAGGTGCTTGATTACCTCTAGGTAAGCTATTGTGATCGGGTCACGCTAAATGGGGCCAGTTGAAATGTTACTCGGGGGGTTGCCCAACCACCAAACCAACCCTAAAAACCCGATAACAATGAGCAAGAAACGACACACGAAGGAGGCCCAGATCAAGGCCATCCGGGACCAC
>CAIRNV010000258.1 GCA_903880005.1 uncultured Verrucomicrobiota bacterium
GAACCCGGCCGCCTCCAAGGCGGCCTCGCCCACCGACGTGATGTCGCCACCGGCGGCAAGGCCGGCGATGAAGCTGTCGGGCAACGCGGCCCCGGCGATGTCGCCGGTGGACTCGATGGTCTTCTCCATCATGCCGTCGAAACCCTCGAAGATCTCGTTGGCGGCCTTCGCGTACATCAGGACCTCGTCCGCGATGTTGAGGCCTTGGTTGATGCCCCGGATTTCATCCTTGAGGGCCTCGCTGGCCTTGAAGGTGCGCACGGCGTTGTCGAGGTCGTTGCGGACGTAGGAGAGGTCCCGGACGGAAAGGAGCAGGTCCGCGTGCGCCTTGATCACGTCGGAGACGGCCTGCTGGATGCGACCCGGGGAACTGCGGCGCCCGGACCAGTTCTCGGGCTTCTGGAGGAAGCCATGCTTGTCGAGCTTGAAGACGAAGACCTTGTTGGGGTCGTAGAACGACGTGTCCAGCTCGCTGGCCTCCGCACCGGGCCTTGCGGCGAGCGCGTCGAGCACCTTCAGGTCCAGCGAGGCGATGCTGATCGTGTACTCATTGTCGCCATCCAGGGTCACGGTGCCGCCGAACGTGGATTCAGGGACGTCCACGTAGGCGTAGTGAAGCAGGTCCGGGCCGGCATAGCCTTGGGGATACGTCTTGCCCGGCCCGACATCGTCCGGGTAAGGCGTGCCGTAGAGGTCAATGAGGGCGTTGTTGTGGGCGGTCTCCTGCTGGTTCACGGCGGTGCGGACCTCCGCAAGGGAGTCCTCCTCCGACCGCATGAGGCGCGTCACGTCCTTGGCGTCGTCGAAGGACGCGACCGCGTTGTTGAGGGCGGCCTTGGCGCGGAGGTACACCTGCTCGAAGTGCGTGGCCGAGTCCTTGCCCGTCACCGCGTTGGGGTCGAGGTCGAAGGCGATGCCGCCCTCGGGGATGCCGAGCGGGCTGAGGCCCGCCTCGGCGTTCTCCAGGGAGGTCTGCACCGCCTTGCCGAGCGTGGCGATCTCGGCGAGTTCGGTCACGGTGGTGCGGTCCACCCTCTGGATGCCCTCGTGCAACGGGTCGCCGTCCTCGGGCAGGATCATGGCATTGCCCACCACCCAGTTGATCAACGCGCCCTGCCCCGTGCGCGAGGCCCAATGGTCCAGGCCCCAGTACCGGGTGATCGCGTTGGTGCCCTCCGGCGAGGTGTAGGTGCGCTGGGCATTGGTCCGGACGTTCGCAAGGTGCCCCCATCCATCGCCCATGGGCTCGTAGGCCTCGCGCCATGTGAGGTCCACCACCTGCTGGCCGGTACGGGCCAACGAAACGGCCCCGGACGCGAACTTGCGTTCGTCCTCGTAATCGACCGAGACAGGCACCCCGAGGACGTTGACCGCCTCGATGCGCGGGACCCAGTCGAAGTACTGGTTCATGATGAGCGAGTAGTAGCCCTTGATGGAGGTGAGGTAGTGGCCGTACGCGTCGCCGTGGCCCTGCGGGTACATCTTGGCGGCATCCGAGGCGTTGATCACGCCGTCGGGGGCGCCGTTGTTGTCCTCCTGGACATTATAGTTGAGGGCGTAGATGACCTCGCCCGAGTTGATGCCGCGCGTGTAATTCCAGACCAGCCGGTTATACACCGGGGCCACGCGCACGCCGGGCATGAGGAAGTCGTCGCGCCCGCGCAGCAGGGCCAGCTCCTCCTGGGCCAACGTCGCGACCTGTCCCTTGAAGGCGAACAAGGACGTGGCGATGTCGCCGTAGGTCCGGTCCTTCGTGCCGATCCCAATCGTCGGGTTCGCGGCGTCGGCGAAGGCCTCCCCGCCGAGGATCATGTAGAGGTCGTGCAGGTAGCCGGCGGCGAGCAGGAGGGCGTCGTTGGCGGGGCCGTAGTTGAACCCGGCCTCGATGCTGAGCATGCGACCGCGGCGGAGGACGGTCTCGTAGATCTCGATCAAGCCGTATTTGTTGATCGTGTCCATGTTCAGGGCCACGTCGCCCTCCCATCGGCGGCCCGCCTGGGTGAGCATGCTCACGTCGGTGTTGACCGCGTTGTTGTAGAGGTCCTTGAGGCGTTGCCCGAAGGGGTTGATCCCCGCCAACACGCGCTTGATCCAACCCTCGGCAAGCCTTGGATCGGTCCAGTCGGACCATTGGTTGTACAAGGGATGCGACGGGTTGGTGGGCCGGTAACGCATGACGACGTAGTTGTCGGTCAGCGACTGGATGCCCGCGCCGCCGATCGTCTTGCGCGGGATGTCCGGCCCGCTCGCCAAGGAGAGGTAACGCGACATGGTGGCGTCGGACTCCGGGGGCAGGCCGTTCACCGGCGCGGCGATCTTCCACTCGTAGTCAAACTCGGCGGTCCGTCCCGCGAGGTCGGCCGTGTGCTGGAAGCTCACCATCTCGCTCAGCGGGTTCTCCGCCACGATGACCTTGACCTCGCCGGTGTACAGGGAGCCGCCCACCTTGAACACGTGCATGGACACGGGGTCTCCCGGCTGCGTGAACGCCCAGCCATTGGCCTCGATCAACGTCACGTAGCCGTTGCCAGGCCCGGTGGCGCTCAGCGCGTAGGAGTCCACGGCGGTCTCGTCGCTCACCACCTCCGCCAAGTCCCCCACGCCCACGCCCACCGTCTTCGTCTCGTCCACCATGTAGGTCCCCGGCACCTGGTCGTTCTCCGTGAACGTCTCGAGGTCGGTCGCAAGGGCATCCACGAGCGCGTCCCACTTCGCCTTGTTCAGCGAGTCGGTCGCAGGGCACAGCGCCTTCACGGCCGCAAGCTCCGCGTCCCGCAGCACGTTCAGCAGGGTGTAGTCCTGCCCCAGGTCCGCACGGTTGAACTCGCCCTTCAACACGAGCGAGCCCGAGGAGCCCCGGTTCGGCTCGATGTACACGCGCTTGACCAGATGGGGCGGGAGCGCGGGGAAGAACACGTTCCCGCGGAAGCTCTCGCTCTGGATGCTCGGCGGGATTTGGCTGAGGCCCGCAGCCGAGAGGTCGGAGTGCTTTTCGCGGGTTGCATCGTGCAGGACCACGCTCGCGGCCGGCTCCACGATGTCCTTCGCGACCGACTGCTGGTAGAGCACCCGCGCCGTCCGCATGTCGCGGACGCCCGGGAGGTTGAACGCCGGCATGGCCAAGGTGGCCCCGAATGGAAGCGTCGGGAGAGGCTTGCTGGCGTCCTTGGGATCCCGCACCGGCCACACGGGCCGGTACACGATGTCCAAGGACGCCGTCTCCTTGGCCCCGGGATCGCCCACGAACTCGCCCGTGGTTGGGTTCACGGGACGGAGGTAAGGCACGATGGAGCCTGCGGGCGGGGGGTTCGTGGAGCCGGGCCAGTCGAAGCTGGGCTCGGTCTTGTAGTAGAAACGCATCGTGAAGCTGTTGCTCGC
>CAIRNV010000259.1 GCA_903880005.1 uncultured Verrucomicrobiota bacterium
CGACCACGCCGAGGCGACGCGGAGGGTGTCTAGGTCATAGACGACGTGGTTGCGGCGATCGGGGCCGAGGGAGATGGCGAGGCCCTTCATGGCGGCGCCGTTGTCCTTGCCGAGCAGGATGGTGCCGGACCAGAACGGCCCCCGGACGGGTTCGTCGGCGGGATTGGCGGCCTGTGCGTGGGCGGCCAGGACGCAGAGGCTGGCGGCGGCGACCAGCGGGCGGAGATGTGGATGGATACGCATGCGACTCGTGGAGTTGGCCAAGGCTGGCCAAACGCCGGGGGTGCGAGCAACCGCCAAATGGGAATTGCGGCTCGAAGAATGCGGCATTGTGGCGGCGGCGTGGGGCGCGTGGCCTATGGCATGTGGGGTGGCGGGTCGGGAGACCCGCCCTCCTTTGCTTGGAGGCCGGGTGGCCCTGACGCGACGCAGGGAGGCGCGGCATCGGGGCGGCCGCGCGGGGCGCGCGGCCTATGGGATGTGGGGTGGCGGGTCGGGAGACCCGCCCTCCTTTGCTTGGGGGCTGGGTGGCCTGACGCGGCGCATGGAGGTTCGGCATCCCGGCCGCCGCGTGAGGGCACGCGGCCTACAGCATGGGCCAAGCCGTTGGCTCCACCTGTGGGTTTGGCGGATCCCCACACCCACTTCCGTTTTTAGGCTGAATCGTCCCGGTTAAAGCAGCCTTTGGTGGCGGCTTTCGGCGTCCAGCTCGGACACGAGGGTGCTCGTGCGCTGGCGACGGCGCTCGATGATGTGCTTGTCGAGGATGGGGTCGTAGGGGACGGGGTAGTCGCCGTTGTAGCAGGCGAGGCAGAAGGATTCCTTGCCGAGCCCGGTGGCGCGGACCATGCCCTCCTCGCTGAGGTACCCGAGGGAATCGGCGTTGAGGTACTGCCGGATTTCGTCGTGCGAGTGGTTGGCGGCCATGAGCTTGGAGCGCTCGGGGAAGTCGATGCCGTACACGCAGGGGTGGCGGTGCGGCGGGCAGGAGATGAGCACGTGGACCTCCTTGGCACCGGCCTCCTTGAGGCTGGTGACGCGCGCCTTGGAGGTGGTGCCGCGGACGATGGAGTCGTCGATGATGACCACGCGTTTCCCGCGCACGAGGTCGCCGATGAGGTTGAGCTTCACCTTCACGGCGAAGTCGCGGATGAACTGGGAGGGTTGGAGGAACGAGCGGCCGACGTAGTGGTTTCGGACGAAGGCCATCTCGAAGGGGATGCCGCTCTCGAGGGAGTAGCCCAAGGCCGCGCAGTTCCCGGAGTCGGGCACGGGCACGACGATGTCGGCGTCGATGCGGTGCTCGCGAGCGAGCTCGCGGCCCATGTCCACGCGGACCTTGTACACGTTGCGGTCCGCGATGGTGGAGTCCGGCCGGGCAAAATAGACGTACTCGAAGACGCAGAAGGCGCGGCGGCGTTGCTCCGGGAAGGCCTGGATGCTGCGCAGGCCGTCGGCGTCGATGACGACGACCTCGCCGGGCTCGACGTCGCGCACGAACTGGGCCTGGATGAGGTCGAAGGCGCAGGTTTCGGAGGCGAGGACCCATGCGCCGTTGGCCATGCGGCCGAGGCTCAGGGGGCGGAAGCCATGGGGGTCGCGCACGCCGATGAGGGCCTGCTCGGTCATCACGACGAGGGAATAGGCGCCCTCGATGCGGCGGACGGCGTCGATGAGGGCGCTTTCATGGGCTCCCCCGACGGGTTGGGCGAGGAGGTGGAGGATGATCTCGCTGTCCACCGTGGTTTGGAAGATCGAGCCCTTGGCCTCCAGTTCCTCGCGCAAGGCGGAGGCGTTGGTGAGGTTGCCGTTGTGGCCGATGGCGATGCGACCCTTGCCGCAATCGACCATGAGGGGCTGGGCGTTGACGATGGTGGACGAGCCGGTGGTGGAATACCGGGTGTGCCCGATGGCGATGGGGCCGACGAGCCGATGGAGGACGTCGCCGGGGAAGACCTGCGGGACGAGCCCCATGCCACGGTGGACGAGGAAGCTCTTGCCGTCGGTGGCGGCGATGCCGGCGCTTTCCTGCCCTCGGTGCTGGAGGGCATAGAGGCCGTAGTAGGTGAGTTCGGCGGCGTTGGGATGGCCGTAGATGCCGAAGACTCCGCAATAATGCCGGGGGCGATGGATGTCCTGCACGCGAGGGCGTGATTGAGGCTTTGGGCGGTGGAAAACGGAAGCGGAAACTCCGGTCACCGCAGGGGGAAGGGCAGCCGGTCCACTTGCGCGCGAAGCGCCTCGAGCTTGCGTCCCACGGCATTCCGGTCGAGGTCGCCGGACAGCTCGCCGACGGCCGCGGGCTGCAAGTCCGACAAGACCACGCAGTACTCGCCGTTCACCATCAAGCCGAGCAGCTCCCCCTGGCGACTCAGCACGACGTCGCCGGTGGAGGGGGAAAACTCGCCGAACACCCGGCTCAGGATGCGGGTCTTCATGCGGACGTAGCCGGGGGCCTGGGGGTCCAGCTTGAACTCGACCTCGCCGAAGTACTTGCCGCCGCGGCTGACGAGCAGGGCGTCTGGGAACTTGAATGGATTCCGCGCCAGGGGCAGCACGCGAACGCCCGCCTTCTGCACGGCGCTGGTCGAGACCGGCACGCCCATGCATCGCGGGTCGGCCCGGAGGAACGTCGCGGGGCCCGACGCGAGGGGCATGCCGCGGACGGAGGCCGTGGCGCGGGGCTTGTCGAGGCCGAAGCCCGGGATCGAGAGGACGAGCGGCGTGTCCGACACATGGACCAAGGCGAGGGTGCGGATGCCGTCGGTCACGAGGATGGTCTCCGCCTCGCGATCCTTGCTGGCGCTGCCGAGGAGGCCCGGGGCGATGCCGCCGACGGCCACGCGGACGCGGTGGTTGAGGAATTCTTGGAACAGGAGGTTGGCGCTGACGGGGGTGTTGTCGCGGATCTCCTGCTTCAGTTCCTCGGACTTCGCGGCGAGCTGATGGACGCCGGATGCCAAGTTGGCGGCCTGGGCCTGGACCTTTTCCTTCTCGGCCTGGACTTGCTGCACGCGCTGGCGGAGGTCGGAGACGTTGTCGCGGAGGAGGGCGCGCTCGGCCTCGGCGACCTTGACGGCGGCGGCGAGCTCGGCGGCGCGACGCTCGGCGGCCTGGCGTTCTTGTTCGATGGCAGCCAGCGACTGCTGTTGCCGGCGGGCCTGCTCGCGTTCCGCCGCGAGCGCGTCGAGCAACCGGAGGCGCTCGGCCTCGGAGGCCTTGGCGGTCTCGGCCAGGGTCGCGCGCGCCTTCTCCGTGGCGGCGACCTTGGCGGCCTCGGCCTCGGCGCGGGTGCGGGCGTCGTCGAGGAGCTTGCGGGCCTCCGCCGCCTGCCGGGCGGCCTGCTCGACCGTGTTGGTCAGCCGTTGGCCGAGGTCGGCGACGGTGTCACGCGTCCTTTGAAGGCCGCCCTCCAGCTCGCGTCCGCGGACCTCCAGGGCCTTCACGGTGGCGTCGCGTGCGGCGACCTCGCCGCGGAGGGATTCCTCGACGCGTCCGCGCGCGGCCCGTTCCTCGTCCAAGGCGGCGCGCAACGACGCCATGAGGTCGTCCTCGGCGGCCTTGGACGCAGCTGGGGCCTCGATGGCGGCGGGGGAGGCGGGGGGCGTGGTCTCGATTTTCTCCCAGCGCGTGAGCGCGAGGAGGTTGAGCAACAGGAAGTCGCAGAGGATGAGCAGCAGGGTGCGGTTCATCGCGCGATCCTTTTCTCAGGCGGCGGTGACGGGGCGGGCCTCCATGATGAGGCCGCGCCGCGCCTGGCGGACATGGACGATCTTGACGAGGGCGACGGTGACGATGCCCATGAGGTTGGAGGAGTAGGCGGCGAGGAGGTTGGCCTCGACGAAGTGAAGCACTTGCAGCACGAGGGCGGTCGCGGTGCCGGCGATGCCGACGTACAGGCCGGCGTCGAAGAGGTTCTCCTCGTTTTCCAGGAGGCGCAGCCGCGTGGCGGCCGTTTCGTCCATGGTGACGATCTCCGAGATCTTGCGGCGGCACGCCACGTACACGGCGGCCTGCAAGGCTCCAAAGATCGCGATCGTCCCCAACGTGCTCGGTTCCATCCTCCACCTTTCCAGTTTTGCCGCGGCTCGCGCCGTCCCCGCCGCTCCATCGGGCGCGGCGAGCTTGACCTCCAGCCTTGGCCGCTGCGACGCACGCCGCGGCGGCGGCTCGGCCGGGACGATCAAGAGCGCTGCCGCCACCCACGTCAACGCCATCGCTCGACGCGCCGGGAAGCCCGCGCCTTCGACTGAAGTTCCAATGGCGTGGGCCATTCCCAGGCCGGCGATCAGAGCCGAGGCCCCCAGCAGGCCCAGGCGAAGCCACCCTGCCACGGCGGGCTCGCGCGCCGTCCAAGCGCCCATGCCCGGCCATCCCCAGGCCCCTTCCAGCACGGGTTCCTTGAATCGTCCAAGCAAGCGTGCCGACCCCTCCCCGCCCGCCAAGGCCTTGCGCAAGGCCTTCCTCCCATCCCCATCCCCCGCCATCCACCGCGTCGCCATGGAGCCCGGACGCCCGGAAAGGAGCGACGTGGCCAGCAACACCGGCAGGGCCGCGGCATCCCGCTGCACGACGGACGTCCAATCGCGCAGGGCCATGGCATCGGGCATCTCGCGCAGCAAGGCGCCGAGGGTCGTCCAGTCAAGCCGGCGTGACAGCACGAGGACGTCGAGGCACGCCTGCTCCCAGCCCTCGGCGGGTTGGCCGGGGCGGGCGTTGGCCGCCAATGCCTGCACGCTCGCGCCCAAGCCGTCCGACAACAGACCCTGCTCTTGCAGCGTGGCGAGGAGCAGCACGGTGGCCTCCAAGGCTTGCCCGCCCGGCTTCCCGACCGCCACGAAGCGGCGCGGTGCGAACGCCCGAGCCTGCCAGATGGCCAGGGCCCCCGGGGACCGCGACGCCTCCACCCGTTGGCGCCAGCGGCGGCGTGCCTCCTCGGGCAGGAAAAGTTCGGCTGCGGGCAAGGCGGTGGGTGCCTGGGCTCCGGCTGGGGGCCCGACGCCGGGAAGCGCCACCGAGGGCGCCCCTCCCCAGGTGCGTGCGTCCGGACGCGTCATGGCCGCCGTCACGCGAGCCGCCAACGTGTTCGTCCCGGGCAACCCCGCCTCGGCCGCCGCCAACGCCAGCCACGCAGCCGGGCCTGCCTTGCCTTCCCCGAGCCACGCCTCCGCTCGTGCGACCGTCCCGGGCGTCCCATGGCCCGCCGCCTCGAGCGCCGAGGGATGCAACCAAAGCAACCGCGCCGGGATGCCCCATGCGAACCCCGCCAGCAACAACGCCAGCGCAATCCAGGCCGCAGGGCGGCCGGGCGACGACACGGGGCGGGGACGGCTCATAGGAACGCGCTCATGGGGCTCAATCGTTGCAGCAGGCCCCCTGCCAGACCCGGTTGTGATCGCGCTCATTCAACGGAACGTCACCTCGACCTCGTCGAACCCCGACTGGCGGAAGAGGGCCGACACTTGTTGGCGGGCGCGGTCCTCGGCGTCCTTGAGGATGCCGGCCTCCCGAACGGCGAGGCGCACCTGGTCCAACGCCTGGCGACGCCCGTCCTGTTCCAGGTCCTTGTCGAAGGCCCGCAGAACCCCCGTGCTGCGCTCGACCACCTGCGTGCGTCGGTCGTCGAGGTACACGTCCGTCAACTGCGGCCGCGGCAACTCCACTCGGACGCGTCGGCCGTCGGCGCGCACCGCGCGGGCATCCAGCCGTGACAAGTCCACGCCCGCCTTCGCCACGCCGTGCGCCACCATCAACAGCCGGCTCTCGCCGTACCACTTGGCGTCCTCCAGCAGGACCACCTTCTCGACGACGTACTTCACCGAAACGAGTTGATGCAGCCCTTGGACGCGCGTGACGACGGAGGCGGTGTCGGCGATGCGGGCCGGGCCGGGGGTGGCGATGGAACGGGCGACCCACCAACCCGCCGCGACGCCCGTGCCCAGAACCCCGATGAGCAACAACGCCACCAACCCGGCCAACACCCATGACATCCGGTCCCGGATCGCGCCCATGGCGCGACGCTGCTCGCCGTCACGCCAAGGTTCAAGCCGGGACCTTGCGCCCTGAACCCGTGCGACCCACGCCGGGGAGCCATTCGGGACGACGGCCCCCGCCGAAGCGCGCATTCCGAAGTTGTCGGCGGGATCTGACGTGTTGCGGAGATTTGACCGGTCCCGCAGGGCGGGAGCATGGAGTGGCGGCCGGGGACGGCCGCGCTCCCAGGTTTGAGCCCACACGACGTCTTCGGGACCACCCACAACTTCGGGATGCACCGCCCGCCGAATCGCCCCGGCTTTTCCCTTCGTCCGCCCCGAGCCACCGGGGTAGGGTCACCGGAGTGACGAGCGCGACGAAGATCCTGGCATCCGAGGCCATGCGGGCATGGCGTGCGGGGCTGCGCGCCTCGGGACGGATCTTGGTGGTGACCAATGGATGCTTCGACATCCTGCATGCGGGACATGTCTCGTATCTCGAGGCCGCCCGATCCCTGGGCGACGCCCTGTTGGTCGGCATGAACGGCGACGAGTCCGTCCGCCAGCTCAAGGGGCCCGAACGCCCCGTGGTCCCCGAGGGCGACCGGGCTCGCATCTTGGCCGGACTCGGGTGCGTCGATGCCGTCTGCCTGTTCCCAGAGAAGCGCTGCACCCGTTTCCTCGGGGAAGCGCGGCCCGATGTGTACGTCAAGGGCGGCGACTACACGCTGGAGACCATCGATCAAGGCGAGCGGCAGGCCGTCGAGTCGGCCGGCGGCCGCATTGTCTTCATTCCATTCCTGCCCGGACGGAGCACGACCGGGCTTCTTGAGAAGATCCGCAGGCTTTGAACGCACGCCCCCACGACACCCACCCAGACATGATCCCATCCCCATCGTCATCCGCCCCGTCCCCGACGCCGACGCCGGCAGCGGCGGCGCCCGCCGAGAAGCTTTCCAACGCGTTGGTTCGTTCGCTTAAGGCGCGCGCGCAGCGGTTGGATCCGGTGATCAAGTTGGGCCATGGCGGCATGACGCCCGAGTTGGTGGCGAGCCTGGATGCCGCCTTGGCCCTCCATGAGTTGGTGAAGGTGAAGTTCACCGGCCTGAAGGAGCAAAAGGACGAGATCGCGCCGCGCCTTGCCGAGGCCACCCGCAGTCATCTCGTCTGGCGCATCGGTCATTGCGCCGTGTTGTTCCGGGCCCGCCCCAGACCCGAGTCGGCCGCCTAGGTGGACGAGGCCTTACTGTGCAGGTGGGGTTTGGCTAGGCCATGGCGGCCCGGGCTCCGGGGCCGCGGTGCACCCATGCACCCGCCAGGATGGCCGCGACGTTGAACGCGGCGAAGGCCATCAACCCCTTGAAGGCGGCGTCCGTGAACCCATACGAGTGCAGCCCAATCCCCAGCATGTTGGTCCCGAACCAGGACCAGCTCGTGACGATGTTGCCCGCGATGGACAGCAGGTGGATGCCCCGCTCGCGCACCATGCCGCCCCAGCGGGCGTGCAGGATGAGGGCGTTCCAAAGGACGATGATCAGCGCGCCGTTCTCCTTCGGGTCCCAGCCCCAGAAGCGTCCCCAGGACTGGTCCGCCCAGATGCCGCCGAGCACGGTGCCCGTGAAGCTGAACAGCGTGGCGAAGCACAGGATGCCATAGACCATGCGAACCAGCGACTTGCCCAGCTCCGGGGTCAGGGCCCGACGACCGAGGCCCAGGGCCACCCACAGCAGGGAAAGGAAGCCGGCCACGTACGTGGACGCATAGCCGAGCGTCACGATCACCACGTGCGTCGCCAGCCAGAAGTTCGTGTCCAGCACGGCGCGCATCATCTCCATGGTGTCGCCCGCCTGCGCGAGGTAGTGGGCGACGATCAACGAGGCGAACGCCAGCAACCCCGCCACGGCCAAGCCCAGTGCATTGCGCCAGAACCGCTCAATCAACAAGCCCAGGGCGGCCGCGCCCCACCCGATGAACACGGCGGAACTGTAGAGGTTGGTGACCGGCGGACGGCCTTCGAGCCACATGCGCGTCGCCAGGCCCGCCGTGTGGACCACGAATGCCGCCATCACCAGCCACCACGCCGCGCGCCGCACCGGCTCCGACAACGTGAACCAAAAGATGCCCGCGAGGACGAACGCCGCGAGGTAGAGCACCATCGCCGAGTAGAACGGCTCGGCCCGGTTGAAGGCCTGCTCCCGGGCGGCCTTGGCCACCTCACGGGGGAAGATGGAGTTCAGCATGGACCTGTGCTCGGTCACGGCGGCGTTGAACCCGGCCGCGTCCCCCTTGGCGCGCGCGTCGGCGATGCGCGCCAGCAAGGCGATGCTGGAATGCAGCGGGACGGTCCCGACCTCACCGATAAGGCGAGAGACCTCCGACTCGGGCAACGGCTCCTCGTTGAGGAGGTGGCGCAGCAACGCGACGGGGACCGACGATTCGAGGAGCGCCTCGCCCATGCGCATCCAGTTGTCGCGGTCCCGCTCCGGATGGTGCGGCGGCACCACCAGCGGCGGGTCCATGCCATGCATCGCCAGGTAGGTCTGCGCATGGTCCAGCATCCGCGTCATGGCATTGGTGTCGAACTCGCGCCCCGCGTAGCGCGCGCGAAAGGCCGCCGAGCCCGAGGGGATGGCGTCCGCGTAGTCGGCGAGCCGTGCCCCGAACGACTCGGCGTTGGGCGGCTGCAACGTGCTTTGCAGGCGCATGTACAAGGTCACGGCCGACCCCAGCTTGAGCACCGCCTGCTCGTAGGGGTCGCGTCCGGCGTCGGCCTTCTCGCGGGCAGCGGCCGATTGCTCGCGCAGCTTCTCGAAGTTCGGGGCCAGCTTGTTGAAGGAGTAATGCTTCCCGTCATCCGCCGGGTCCGACGCGTCGAGGAGGGGCAGGCCGAACAACGACTTGAGGTCGGGGTGGTCGATGCGGAACACGCGGCGTTCGTTGGCCGCCTTGGGCTGGGTCATCAGCTCCAGCAACCAGTCGGTCGCCGACAGGGCGCGGCCCCCGCCTGCCTCGCGCAGCGTCTGCTTGCCGCGGATTTGCAGCAGCGAGTTGCGGGCCACGGAGTCGAAGGGCAGGACCCGGCCGTTGAAGACGACGGGCAGGCGGCCGAAGGCCTCGATGTCGAGGCCGTTGGCCGGCATGCGAGGCGGCACGAGCTTGGCGACGGCCCATGCCAAGGCGATGACGGCGAGGAAGAGGGCTCCCCAGCGCTGGAGGAAGTTGGGCTTCATGCGACGACGGGCTTGGACTTGGCGGAGACGGAGGACGGGGCGGCGGACGGGTTGGTCGGACGCGACCGTCGGCCGACGAACGCGACGAGGTGGATGAGGAACTGGACCATGAGCCCGCCGAAGACGAGCACGGTTCCCACGTAGGGCCCGAGCCAAGACGGGTTGCGCACGACCTGCAAGGAACTCGTGCCGCGCCCTCCTGCCTCCAATTGCTCACGGCCCATCTGGAACTGGTAGAACGTCAGGCCGGCGTGGCGCATCGGCTGGTTCATGTAGATGTCCACGACCCGCTTCTCGCCGGTGGCGGGATGATCCAGCTCGACCCGGCTCTCGAAGTTCTTCGGGGTCGTGGTGCCGCGATAGATCTCGTGCTTGGTCCGAAGGAGCGTCAGCGCGAAGGGCTGGTAGTAGCGCGTGGGCCGCAACTCGATCCGCCAACCCTGGGCAGCCCCGGGCAGGCGTTGCGGCAGCAGGGCCGGGGCCAACAACCACGTCCCAAGCGACGCCCCGCCCGCCTCCACCTCCACCACCGCCGCCGGCTGGTCCCGCCGGTCCATGGACAACGACGGCGGCATGGGCAGCATCACAAAGCTCGCGCCCGCGCCCTGGGTTGCCGCCGGCGGAAGGTTGGTGTCCACCATTGGGGCGCGGCGGCGGACGTTCGCGTTGCGCGCCAACTGCCGCACCTTCAAGGCAAAGGGCACCCGCTCATGCCGGAACTCGCCCCCCTCCCGAAGCAAGGTGGACGGCACCGCCACCACCAGCTCGCGATCCGTGCCCTCGACGTCGCGCACCAGCGCCAGCTCATGCTTCGCAAAGTCCTCCGAGTAATTGCGCGTCTCGCCCTCGCGAAAGCTCATCTGGCTCTCCCGCGACATCAGGTCCGTGAAGAGCTGCCCCAACAGGAGCAGGATGAGCCCGACATGCGTCAGGACGATGCCGGACTTGGACCATGAGAACTTGAAGCGCCGGACATGGGCGGCGACGAGGTTGGCCAGGAGGAGGCCACCGACCAGATAGCCGCCGGGGAACACGGGCACGAGGGGTGTGGCGAAGTAGGCCTCCGGGGGCAGGGGTGCGACGTTCAGGGCGAACAGGTGGGCCGTCTTGCGCACGGCGGCGTTCATCGCCACGGCATCGACGAAGAAGCTCTTGAAGAAGCGTTCCTGCACCAAGTAAAGCCCCATGGGCTCCTGTGCGAGGGTGCCTAGGAAAACCAGCACGATGCCGAGCACGAGCAACGTGACGGTCAAACGCAACGAACTCAGCAGATCAAGGAGGCGCCTCGCCATTGGCCAAATCATATCCCAGATGGCCGAAACCGACGCGACATTTTGCGTTTTTCAAGGAGGCCCATTTTTGGGGGCCGTGGCATCGCGGAGCGATGGGGTCTCATGACGGATGCGATGCGGGTGATGGGCCAAGGTTCCATCCCGGCGGAAACGTGTCGGATCCGTCTCGGCTCTGGCTGGGGCGCGTCCAGCGGCGGGACGCCGCTGCCACCTTCCATGGGGGCCGAGTGAAAGTGGAAGCGGCTTCCAGCCGCTTGCCCAGCATGGATCCGCGGCAGGACGCCGCTGCCAGAGACGCTCGGAGGTGCGGCATCCTTGCCGCCGCGTGAGGGCACGCGGCCTACAGCATGGGCCAAGCCTTTGGCTCCACCTGAGGGTCTGACTGATCCCCACACCCACTGCCGTTTTTAGGGTCGTCCTGACGGGGGGGGCGTGAACAAAAAGCCCGGTGGCCGCATCGAGGCAGCCACCGGGCCTTGCGATGCCGCCCCGGTTGCGCGGGGCGGGTGGTGGGGGCGTTAGTTCGCCTGGAGCCGATAGAACTGTTGCCCGCCGCCGTTGGCCTTCGCCGGGCGGCTGCCGCCCGTCGTCACCGGGGTGAAGGGGCCACTGATGCTATCGGACTTCAGCAGGGTTGCGTTGCCGGTCCAGTTGAGGTCCACGATGCCCCGGGCTGGATCCGCGAGGACCGGGGTGCGCAGGGCGGGTGCCGTCTTGACGGCGCGGTAGGTCTTGAGGGCCTCCGGATCGTCCGGTGAGTTGAGCAACACGTGCTCGCCGTTCGCCTTCACGGAGGTCCATTCCATCGAGTAGGAGGAGCCGTTGCCCGAGCCGCAGACGAATCGGAACGGGTAGAGGCCCGGTGCGGGCACGGAGACGGCGTAGGTCCAGCCCCCGGTGTAGGCATCATTGGGGACCAAGGCCTGCGGGGCCGGGTTGTCCTGCAAGCTGAGGACGAGGGAACCGGCGTTCGCGAGGGCCACGAGGTTGGTGCCGTCGCGGTAGTTCACGAACAAGCATGGGATATCCACGCCCTCGGCCACGCCGCCCATGAAGATGGGCGGGCGGTTGGCGCGGTCGCCGGAGTTGTCGTTGAAGATGATGACGGCCTTGGCTCCGGCGGCCTTGGCGGCGGCGGCCTTCAGGCCGAAGGCGACGACGCCACGTTGGATCACGACGATGCTGTTCGAGACCTCTGCGGCGTTGATAAGCGCCGTGTTGGCAAGCAACGGGTTGGCCACGACGGCCTTGGCGACGACGGGGGTCGTGGGCAGGTCCGCCCCAAAGCCGGAGCCGATGGAGGTGCGGGTGGCGCTCATGGCGAACCGGGTGCCGTTGAGGGCGAGGGGTTCGATGATCTCGACGGCGCCGTAGGTGTGCGACTGGTCTTCCTGCTGCATGACCCGCGGGGATCCCGAGGCCGTGTGGACGCCGAATTGGTAGAAGCCCGCCTTGGGGAACTCGATGTAGGTCTCGGCCTCGGCGGCGAAGTGGTCGGAGTGACCCGACTTGCCCGGGAGGCCCGGGGCGACGCTGTTGCCGGGGATGCGACCGAGGTCGGCCGTGCCGAAGTTGACGGTCTGCGCCTCCCAGACGTTGCCGGAACGCGGGTAGGTGGTGTCGTCCAGATTCACGTCCTCCGTGCCGCCGAACAGGTTGCCGTTAAGGATGCCCTCGGACTTGGTGACGGAGCCATTCTCGCCGGTGACGAAGCCGATGGAGAGCTTGCTGACGCGGACGTTGAACCCGCGCTTGGCGGCATCGCCGCTGCCTGGGGGATAGGACAGGGAGGCATCGGCCGCGAAGGTGGAGACGATGTCGAACTCCCACTCATTGGTGAACGTGGTCCCGGCGGAGTCGGTATAGACCAAGGTGGCCGTGTGGGAGGAGTTGGGCTCGAAGTCGGCGGCCTTGTTGAACGTGACCGTGGTGCGCTTGCCGGACTTGGTGGCGGTGGACGTGCCTTGGCCATCGACCTTCAGCGATGCATTGGCGGCGCTGACGGTGGTGCCGTCGTCCTCGATGATGGCCGTGACGGAGGCGTTGGGAAGGACGTCCGTGATCGGCGTGTCTTGGAAGCCGGTGATGTTGACGGCTGGCGTGACCTTCAGGACATACGCGGGCCAGGTGCCCTGCGGTTGGTACGCCTTCAATCCACCCACGGCGTTGACCAGCTTCACGTTGGTGCCGTCGGCGTCGGCCGAGATGAACTCCAGGTCGCCCTGCTTGATGCCGATGTTGTGGATGAGGCGGACCGGGTAAAAGCCCGGGGCGGGGATGTAGAAGGAGAACAGGTAGTTGCCCGGAGCGTCGCCGTCGAAGTCCCCGAGGACGGTGGAGAAGAGGTCCTTCGGGCTGCGTTGGCCATCGCCGATGGAGACGGAGAAGGAATCCCAGGCGCGAACGCCGAGGGTGTAGCTGCCCGCCTTGGGGAACTCGATGAGCGCCGTGGTGTCGGTGGCGAGGTTGTCGGCGGTCCAGTCAATGCCCCCGGAGCCGGGGGTGCCGGGGAAGGCGACGTCGGGGAAGCCGTTCGTGCTGTTGAACCCGCCCTTTTCAACCACCTCGTAGAAGTTGTTGAAGTTGATGAGGGAGTTGTCCGGCGTGTTGAGGAGGAAGGCGCCGTCCGGATCTGCGGCGGCGAGGTCGGCGGTGTTCTCGCCGAGGAAGCCGCCGAGTTGGTCGCGGATGTTGAGGAGGGAGGCCTCGTTTTGGAAGACGTCGCCCGCGAGCTGGTGGACGAACATCTTGAAGCCGGTCTTGGACTTGTCCACCTGTGCGGCGGGGATGGCCGCGTTGGCGGAAACCAAGGCGGCGCTGGCCGTGAAGGACCACGTGTTGGTGCGGGTGACGGCGGGGGTGCCTTGGTCGGCGAAGACGAGGGTTGCCGTGTATGCCTTGCCCACCTCGAGGTTCGACGTCGGGTCGAAGGTCACCGTGGTCTTGGTGCCGTCCTTGGCGACGTTGAGGCTGCCCGGGACGGCGGTGGTACCCGAGGCGAGGCTGAGCTTGATGGAGGAGCCGTTCACCGCGACGGAGTCGTCGCGCAGGGAGACGGTGACGGAGGCGTCCAAGGCCACGCCCTGGGCCCCGGACTCGGGGAAGATGGAGGCGACGTAGGGCCGGAGGGTTCCGGACCAGTAGGACTTCACGCGGTTGGTGGCGTCGCCGATGGCCACGGTCGAGCCGTTGTCATAGACGTACCATTCCCACCCGGATGCGCCGAGGCGGTTGGCCCAGAGGCAGCGGAAGGGATACACGCCCGCCTCGGCCACGTTGACGAGGATGACGCGCGTCTCGGTCATCGCGCGTTCGCCGTTGAACTGGCGAAGGACGGTGGCAAAGCGGTCGCGAGGGTTGGTGCCCACGGTCAGCTTGAAGGAGTCGTCCGATCCCACCGCCAGCTCGTAGGTGCCCGCCGCCGGGAACTCGAGGAAGGCAATGGCCTCGGCCGCCGCTTGCTCGAGGGACCCCGACGTCCCCGGGAGGCCCGGGATGGTCGCGTCCGGGAAGTCGGGCCCGACCAGCAGGCCGTTGTCCGAGCCCTCGCCGGCGTCGCCGCGGAAGTTCAGGGGTTGATCGACGACGAAGGCCCCCAGGGACGCGTCGAACGGGTACTTGGGGTCCGCGAGGTTGGCGACGTTGGGCCCGAGGGCGCCGTCCAGAAGCCTCTCGACGGTCGCGTTGAGGCCGCCGTGGTCGATCCCGTCGGCTTGGTAGGTCCGGACAAGGTAGCCCGGCTTGTTGGTGTCCACCCCGGTGGCCTTCAAGGAGGCCGGGATGCTGGTCTGGGCAAGAAGACCGCCGGTGGCAGTCCCCAGGATGCCGAGGGCAAGCGCCACCCGGCCGAATTGTGATTGGAGTTTCATACGATGAGGAAGCGGGGCGCCCTGGAGGTGCTCCGGTTACGACCCGATGGCGCATGCTACGGCCGAATCCCCGGTCTGCAACCGTCCAACTTGACAAACCCGGAACTTATCTTCCGGCCTACCGGTCGAGGGCGGTTCGGCGGGATGGCCCGGCTTATCCCGTGGCGAGGCGCAGGACGAAGGCCGCCCAAGTTCCCAATAGCAACAGAAGCCCGGCGCCCAGGCCGGCGACGACATCGTCCATGACGACCCCCCAGCCCCGGGGCAGGGCTTGCAGGGCGCGGATGGGCCATGGCTTGGCGATGTCGAGGACGCGGAACAGGACAAACGCCGCGGCCAGGAAGGGCCACCATGCCCGCCATGTCGCCCACGAGGGCAACCCAGCGCCCGAGCCCGCCCAAACCACCACATACCCGCCGAAGGCCAACGGCATGGCCACCACCTCGTCCAGCACCACGGAGGGCGGATCGTGCAGGGCCAGGATGCGCTCGGCCTCCGTGCAGGCGGGGATCGCAAGGGCAATCGCCGTCACGGCCCCAACACAAAACAACACCGGGTCCCCCGGCAGCAGCAGCAGCAAGGTCCACGCCACGCCCAGCAGGCTGCCCCAGGTGCCCGGCGCCGGTCGCAGGCGCCCCGTCCCAAGGCCTTGCGCCAGCCAAAGGACCATGGATTCGCCCCGCGTCATGCGTCCCGGAGGTAAAGCTCCCGGTTGCGCCAGAGGTAGATGCCGCCGCTGAGCACCGTCAGTCCCACGGCCAGCCACGTCGCGGCCGGCACCAGCCAGTCAATCCACGGCCGCCCCGCGACCGGCCATCCAAACGTGACGTGCCCGACGAAGCCCCATTGCTGGTGCGACAACGAGATCAAGGTGGCGACGATGGCCACCATCTGGGAAATCGTCTTGTGCTTCCCGAACCCCTCCGCCGCCAGCACCACGGACCGCGATGCCGCCAGCAAGCGAAGGCCCGTGATCGCCAGCTCCCGCGCAACAATCACCACGACCATCCAGGCGTCGATCCGACGCAGCTCGACGAACGCGATCAAGGCCGAGCAGGTCAGGATCTTGTCGGCCAAGGGATCCATCAGGATTCCAAAGTTCGTCACCAACCCCCGTGACCGCGCGATCCGCCCGTCCAGGGCGTCGGTGATGCCCGCCGCCGCGAACAACGCCAGGGCGGCGGTCTCGTGCCCGGGAAACGAGGCGAACAACGCGGCGAGGAAAAGCCCCGTGAGCGCGAAGCGAGACACCGTCAACTTGTTGGGGAGGTTCAACGCGACGTGTCCTCAGTGCTGCCGCTCCAACAGGTAACGCGCCAGCGCCGCCAAGGCCGGGGCGCGGCCGCCGAACGGCCTGAGGGCGGCATAGGCCCGGGCCGTCAGGCGGGCGGCGATCCGGCGGGACTCGTCCAGCCCCACCAGGCGCGGGTAGGTGGCCTTCTGCGCGGCCACGTCCTTGCCGGCCGTCTTCCCGAGCTGCTCCGTCGTCTGCGTGACGTCCAGGATGTCGTCGATGACCTGGAAGGCGAGGCCCACGTTGCGGCCGAAGTCGGTGAGCGCCTTCAACTGGGCCGGGCTCGCATCGGCGCTCATGGCGCCCAGTCGCACCGACGCGCACAGCAGGGCCGAGGTCTTGTTCTCGTGGATGTAGCGAAGCTCCGGGATCGACAAGTCCTTCCCCTCGCCCTCGAGGTCCGCGACTTGCCCGGCGATGAGGCGAAGGCTCCCGGAGGCCCGGGCCAGCTCCAGGACAAAGGCCGCGTGCCCATGGCGCCGCGTGGGTTGGGCCTGGGCCAGGATCTCGAAGGCCTGCGTCAGGAGCGCGTCCCCCGCGAGGATGGCGACGCCCTCCCCGAAGACCTTGTGGTTCGTGGGCTTGCCCCGGCGGAAGTCGTCGTCGTCCATCGCGGGGAGATCGTCGTGGATCAACGAGTAGGCGTGGATGCATTCCACGGCGCAGGCGAAGGGGAGCGCCGCCGCACGCCCCCCGCCGCATGCCTCGGCGGCCGCCAAGACCATCGCCGGACGCATGCGCTTCCCGCCGGCGAACAACGAGTACCGCATCGCGCGATGCAGCGTCGCAGGACGCGTCGTGGCCTTGGGAACGAAACGGCCCAGGGCCGAGTCCACGTCGCGGGCGACGGTCTTGAGCCATGCTTCGAGTTCAAAGGGAGGGACGGATGCGCGCGGCATGCGGTGACGTTGTAGGGAATGCGGGCGGCCTGCGGCAAGCACGGTTGACCGGACGAGCCTGCAAGGCGAGGTCGCCCGCGACGCGAAACCGGGGACCCAGCGGTTGTTTTGGCGTGCCGCGGCCGCGCGCATGGGAACCATGGGGCCATGTCGAGCAAGTCGTCCAAGGTCGCGGTGCAGGTGGCGCACCTCGACGCCATGGGTTGGGACCCGCGCTACGCGGGGTGGTTCGATTGCTTCAACCAAGGCGCGTATTACGAGGCCCATGACGTGCTCGAGGACCTTTGGCTGGAGGAGGGGCGTGACGCGCCCAACCACGGCTTCCACAAGGGCCTGATCCAGGTGGCCGGGGCGTTCGTCCATGCACGCAAGGAACGCCCAGGCCCCGCCGTGGCGTTGCTGCGCCTCGCCCGTTCGTACCTCGCCCGCTACCCGGCCCTCCACCAAGGGCTGGACGTCGCCGGCCTTCTGGAGGCGTGCCGAACATGGGAGGGCACCGTCCTGGAGCGGGGCACCCAGGCCGTCTTGTCCGACCCCCGCCCGCAGGTTCGATTGGAGCGACGCCCGGCGCAGGTGGGTCACCCCGGATGGGATGGCGGGAGCCGCCCGGGATGCCGGGATCCAATTCCATAAAAAAGGCGTGGCACCCGAGGGCGCCACGCTGGTCGAAGGCCTGATGGGCCTGTCTTGGCTACTTGGCCTGGCGACGGCGCCAGATGGCGAAGCCGGCGAGCCCGAGGGCGGCGGCGGCGGCGTAGGTTTCCGGCTCGGGGACCGGGGTCAGGACGCCGCTGACCACCGAGGTGCCGGACCCGTCGTTGAGGGACAGCCAGAGGTTGGTGCCCATGAACGACGTGAACTGGGGCGCAGTGAGGGTCAGCGGGGAAGCCGTGAAGAAGATTTCAATCGCGTTGCCGCCGGCGGGAATGGAGAGGAGGGAGAGGCTCCCGACCAGGGGTCCGGCGGCGGATCCCTGATAGATGCCGGCCGTGGTGACGCCGCTGCTCGCAGGGACGAGCACGGAGCCGCCGACGGTGCCGGAGTAGGTGGTGTTGTCGAAGGCCCCGCCGCCGCCGCCGCCGGGGAGGAGGATGCTGTAGGACACGAGTGCGGCCTGGGACGCGAGGGCGGTGGCCAGGACCAATGCTGCGGATGATGCGAGTTTCATGATATGGTATTGATTAACTAGTTTTAGTTACAACCGACGCTCGCAGTAAAGGTCGGCGCGCGGGGGTGCACAAGGGTTTTAATACCTAATGATAGTTAATTAAATTTGAACGTCTTCCCGCTCGCGCAACCTCCTCGAAGCCCTGGAAACGGGGTGAGGTGGACTCGGGGAAAATCGACGGAACCAGCCGGCGCAAGCAGCCGGGCCGCAGGCGCTTGCATCATCCAACAAACCCAGGCGCACGCAGGCACAGAACCACGTCTTTAGCCGTAACGATGCAGTTGGATCGGTCGTGCTTGCTCGATCTGCTTGCGCAAGCACTTCCCTCCCAACTGCATCATTCAGGCTGAGGCCCGTCCATCCGACCCGCCGACCCGTACGGCCTAACCCAGCAACGCCCGCACCACCGACGCGTCCTCCACCCCCGTCAAGCGCTGGTCCAACCCCTGGTTCTTGAACGTGAACCGCCGGTGGTCCAACCCCAGGCAGTGCAGGATCGTCGAGTTCAGGTCGTTCACGTGCACCGGGTTCTCCACAACGTTGTAGCTGAAGTCGTCCGTGGCCCCATGGACGATCCCCCCGCGGATCCCGCCCCCGGCCATCCACATGCAGAAGTTCCGCGGATGGTGATCCCGGCCGTAGTTGTCGGCCGTCAACCGTCCCTGCGAGTACACCGTCCGCCCAAACTCCCCGCCCCACACCACCAGCGTCGAGTCCAGCAACCCCCTCTGCTTCAGGTCCCTCACCAACGCCGCGCATGCCTGGTCCGTGTCCAGGCACTGGTTCTTCAGGGCGGTCGGGATGTTGTCGTGCTGGTCCCACCCCCGGTGCAGCAACTGCACCACCCTGACCCCACGTTCCACCAACCGGCGCGCCAGGATCGCCGCGTGGGTGAAGCTGCCGGGTCGCCTGACGTCCGCCCCGTACATCTCCAGCGTCGCCGCCGACTCGCCGGAAAGGTCCGTCAACTCCGGCACGCTCGACTGCATGCGGAACGCCATCTCGTACTGGGCGATGCGGGTTTGGATCTCCGGGTCGCCGAAGCGGCCCAGGTGCCGCCGGTTCAGATCGTTCAACCCGTCCAGCATCGTCCTCCGGTCCGAGGCCGACACGCCGGGCGGGTTCTTGATGTAGAGCACGGGATCGCCCGCGCCGCGCAAGGCGACGCCATTGAACCGGGTGGGCAGGTACCCGCTGCCCCACATGCGCGAGAACAGCGCCTGGCCGTTGCCGGTGGACGGGAACGACGGCGTGAAGACG
>CAIRNV010000260.1 GCA_903880005.1 uncultured Verrucomicrobiota bacterium
CGACGCCCTTGAATCCGTGTCATCCGTGTCATCCGTGGTTCTTGGCCCTTCGCCGCTTTCGGCCGGCTTCCAAGCCCAACGAGCGGCCGCCTGCGCCCCACCCCAACCTCACCTGCAGGGTGAGGTCTAGAATTCATCCCAAAGGGCCTCTTTGCCTTGCTGGTACGGCCATTTCCTCGCCCTGAAGCCCTCTTCAACTGCCGTTTTTAGGCTGAATCGCCCCGGCTAAGGATCGGGCCCGCCTACCTGCCGCCCGCGCCCTTGGTGAATGCGCGGATGTTCTTCGCCCCGGCCTTGCGGGCCAGTTGCAACGCCCGTGCCACCTTCTCCCACGGCGCGGCCTTGTCGGCGCTCAACACGACCTGCACCTCGGGGTCGCCCTTGGCTGCCGCCTGCAATTCCTGCCCGAGCTTGTCCTCCGTGACGGCGCGATTGCCCACGTAATAGGCGGGCTCGGTCGCGGCCACGGTGACCACCAGGGGAGGCTTGCCTTGGGTTGCTCCGGGCTTCGGGGCATCGGCAACCTCGGGGAGCGTGAGCTTCACGGACGGCTGGTTGCGGTAGGTCGTCGTGACCAGCAGGAACACGAGGAGGACGATCAACACGTCAATCAGGGAGATGACGATGATCGCGGGCGCGGCGCGGCGCCTTCTGGGGTAGAAGCTCATGCCGTGGGGCGGGAGGCGGACCGGGCGTGTCCGTATTGCCGACGCAAGAGGGCGTCGCACAGGACCTCCAGCTCAACCGACAAGACCTCGACCCGCTTGTTGAAGTGGCTCCAAGCCACCAACGAGGGGATGGCCACCATGAGGCCGAGGAGCGTCTTGTTCAGCGCGACGCCAATGCCCTTGGCGATGAGCGTGTTGTCGCCGGACACGGCCTTCCCGAAGTCACCAAACAACGGGATGATGGCGTACACCGTGCCCACCAAGCCCAGCAACGGGGCGATGCCCACGATGACCTCCAGCACGACCAAGCCGCGCTCCAGCCCGAGGACTTCCCGCCGCGCGTGGACTTGCAGGGCGGCCAGGTTCTCGTCCTTGGGCTCGTCCAACCGATCCAGGATGCCCCCGACCAGCCGTGCCAGGGGCGACACCTGCGCCTGGCATGCCCCCCGCAACGCCGGCATGTCGGCCGTGCCCAGCATGGAAACCAACGCCGGCGGCATGACCCTCCCCCGGCGCAGCGCCCAGGCGCGTTCGAGGACAAACGCGACCGACACGACGGACATGGCCAGCAGGAGCCACGCGAACACGCCGCCGTCCTTGATCCATTCAACCACGGTGCCACCCGCCTTTCACGCCGTGGCGTCGTCTCATGTCGTGTCTCATAAATCGCCTTCGCTGCGTTGATTCAAGAAGGTCCCGGGCCGGGGCGTGAGGAAGAAACCCGCCCGCAGGAGACTGCGGAGGAACGAACCACGCGGGAGCGCGCGTCGTTCGCGGCGCGTAGGGCCCGGCACCCCGTCGTGGCGCCATGCCAGCCATGGATGGGACACGACACTAGTTGTCATAATGGAAGGTGAAGGTGATCTCGCGCGTGTCCTTGCCCACCAACCGTCGCATCGACTCCGGCCATGGGGCGTAGGGGGCCTGGGACATGACGGCGCTTTCGCAGAGCAACGACCACAGGTCGCCCACGTCCGACGACACCTGGGTCATGTCGGCCACCATGCCGTCGGAGCGAAGCTGGAACTTGAGGACGACGCGCCCGTAGCGGTCGAGGGCGTACCGATGCTCCTCCAAGAGCGCGTACCACCGTTGCTGGACGGCATAGATCAATTGTCGGTCGTAGCTGGCGAAGGGAGACGAGCGGACGTCAAGGGATGCCTCGACGGAGAACCGCTTCACGCCGCCCTCCTGCTGCATTTTCTCGGTGACGACCACGCCCTTTTGCTCGCGGGCCTGGGCGAGGCGCTTGATGGCCTTGCGGGGCGGGGCCGTCTCGTCCTGGGCTGCCTGTGGCCGTTGCTCGGTCTGCGCCTTGCGCGGCGGCTCGGTCGAGGGCTTGGGCGTGATGGCCTTGGGGTTGGCCTTGGCGATTTGCATGTCGCCCGGCTTCAGCCCGGCATCCTTGACCTCCTCGAGCTTGGGACGTTCCTCGCGCGGTTTCTCGGGGGCCTTGGCGAGGTCGGCGGGCTTGGCCAAGGGCTTCTCCGGCGCGGCCTCCACAGCCTTGGCCACCGGCGAAGGGGCGGCGGGCGTGGCGGGCACGGGCATCTCCGGGGACGGACGCTGGACGTCCATGGTGGCCGGACGATCCGGACGACGTCCCTCGACGCGCGGCTTGGTGGCGTCGGCGACGGGAGGATTGGGGTTTCCGGCGAGGGTGTTGGCCGTGGAGTAGTAGGGGGTCTTGCTCGGCTCCTGCTCGGTGACGAGCGACGGATCCACCTCGAGGAATTGAAGCGGGATCTCCATGGCCGGTTCCTCCCGTGGGCTGGGCGGATGCGTTGCGAGTGCTGCGTCCGGCTTGGGCGTCTGGGGCAACACCGCCTCCCGGATCCACTCCGGCACGGCATCCGGTCGGGACAAGGCCAACTCACGGACGCCACGCCACGCCACAAAGGCCACGGCATGAAGGAGCAAAGAGATGGCCAACCAACGCCCCAGCCGCATCGGTGGCTCATCCCCTGGCCCGCGCAGGTCGCATGGAATCGCCGTCGAACTCAAGCAGGCCACAGCCTGAATAGCCCGACCCGCACCCGCAACCGGCGATTGCCGGGGAACTCCGTGGAATCGACCCAGGGCACCCGGCGCGTGGGGCGTCTCGCGGGATTCCCTGGCCGGGACGACGCAATCGTCCCGATGCATCCCGAAGTTGCGGGTGGCATCTGGGCGGGCAGCGGGGATCTAACCGGTCCCGCAGGGCGTGAGCATGGGGTGGCGGCCTGGGACGGCCGCGCTCCCAGGGTTGAGCGCACACGACGTCTTCGGGACCACCCACAACAGCTGGATGCACTGCAATCGTCCGGGCCAAGGAGTCCAGCCTTCCGCCCCGGGCCGCGTGTCGGCAACCTGCGGCCAGGGATCGCACGATGCTGAACTGGATTTGGCTCCTCTTGATGGTTTGCGCCTCGGTGGTGGCCGGGTTGTCCATGCGACTGCCCGCCGCCCTCGACGGGGCGCTGGCCGGGGCGCGTCAATCCGTGGACCTCGCGTTGGGCTTGGTTGGCATCATGTGCTTGTGGCTGGGCCTGATGCGCTTGGCGGAAAGGTCCGGCCTGGTGGTCGTCCTCGCCCGCTTGCTGCGGCCACTGCTCCAGCGCCTGTTCCCGGACGTCCCGCCCGACCACCCGGCCATGGGCTCCATGGTGCTCAACATCGGGGCCAACATGCTCGGCGTCTCCAACGCCGCCACGCCCCTGGGCCTCCGTGCCATGCGCGACCTCGAGACCCTGAACCGCCGGCCCGGGACGGCCACGGACGCCATGTGCACGTTCCTCGCCATCAACACGGGGTCCGTGCAACTGATCCCCGTCACGGCCATCGCCCTCCTTGCGGCCAACGGCGCCCGCAACCCGGCGTCGCTCGTCGGCACGACGCTGCTCGCCACCGCATGCTCGTCCGTCGCGGGGTTGACGGTCCTCAAGTTGCTCGGGCGCCTGCCTGTTTTCCGGCTGGAGCCCCCATTGCCTGGCGGGGACCCGGCCCAGCCTTCCCAGCCCACGCCGACCGCCCCGGGGGAGCCGTCATGGGACACGCACGATGTCCCACCGCTGCGCGGATGGGCGGTCTTGGCCCTGCTGGCGCTCGTTGCGAGCTTTGCGTGGTTCACGTGGCAGCAAGCGGCCGCCACGGATCCCGCCGGAGGGTTGTCCCACGCATCCCCTTGGGTCCGGGCGCTGCAAGCGGCCTCCTTGGCCTCCATCCCGTTCCTGCTCGCCGCCCTTCCCTTGTATGCCGCAGGTCGCGGACTGCGGGTGCACGAGGAATTCGTCATCGGCGCCCGGGAAGGCTTCGACACCGCCATCCGCATCATCCCCTACTTGGCCGCCATGTTGGTCGCCATAGGCTTCTTCCGTGGTTCCGGGGCCATCGACCACGTGTCGCGGGCCTTGGCAACACCGCTCGGTTGGATCGGCTTCCCTCCTGAGTTGCTGCCCATGGCCCTGCTGCGTCCCCTGACCAGCTCGGGCACGCTGGCGTTGTACGGTGACTTGGTGAAGGCCCACGGCGCCGACAGCTACCTGGCGATGGCGGCCGGTACGTTGTTTGGGAGCACGGAGACCACGTTTTATGTGTTGGCCGTTTATTTTGGGTCCGTGGGCATCCGCCGCACCCGCCATGCCCTGTGGGCTGGGCTCGCTGCCGACGCAGCGGGGGCCTTGTCGGCGGCATGGATTTGCCGGGCCTTCTTGGGGGGCGGGCCGTGACTAAATTCTTCTGGCCTTGCGGCGAGAAAACTCATAACACCAATTCATTGAGAGTAGCTTGATGCCCGGGAGCGATGATCCGCGGAACCCGGGGCCGATGAGTTCGCCCGGCCCCGGATTGCGTGTGGTCATCGCTCCCGGATAGCAAGCCAAGGGGTGCCTGTCGTGCGTGCTCCGCTCCTTCTGACGCTCCTTCACAAGGATTCCTTGTCTGTTTCCTGACTCCGTCCTCCGGGCCATCGCGGTGACGCATTGACTGAGCCAGGACGATTCAGCCTCGGCCGTGGACGTTTGCAGCGCTCGCGAGTTGCCGCAGTGCCAGCACGTTGACCAAGGCCTTGGAAACAAAGGACCCCGGCAGCACGTACTCCGGCAACTTGGACCCGTCGGCCGACCTCTCGGAACAATGATCGTTGTCACCCGATGGACCGAGACCGTCGAGGGTGGGGCAGAGTTTCCAAAGTTGGTTGCCGTCGCTGAGGCCGCCGCGGGCTTCGGGCTCGATGCCAATGCCGGCGGCCCTGCCCGCCTCTTGCCAAAGCCCAAGCAGGGCCTCGGAACCCGGGTTGCGCGGCCACGGGTCGCTGCGTGCCATCAGCTCAAAATGTACCTGCGCCGGAAACCCGTCCGCGATGCTTCGCACCTCGCCCGGTCCGGCAAGGGAAGCCAACCTGGCATGGGCATCGGCCCAAGCCTCCGTGTCGAAGGCCCGAAACTCGCCCTCGGCGACGGCTTCCTCCGGGACTCGATTGAGCCCCGAGCCGCCGCGCACGATCCCGACATTGACCGTCAGGTCACGGGCGGGATCAGCGATGGCATGGACCTTTTGCAGCGTGAGGGCGAGCTGGACGATGGCGTTGGCCCCGCGACCGGGCGCGACGCCCGCATGAGCCCCGCGCCCGCGCACCGTGAACCGCCACGTTCCGCGCCCCTTACGGGCCACCACGAGCCTTCGGGTCTCGCCGGACCGCCCCTCGGCCTCGAAAACCAACGCCGCCAAGGGACGGGGGCCCAGCCGTCGCCCCACGACCTCCCCAAAGTCCGCGGAAAGCACCTCCTCCGAGGAATTGAAGCAGAGCCGCCACGTGACGTTCTCGAAGGCATCCGGCGCATGACGTGCCAAGCCCACGAGGGTCATCCAAAGCAAGATCGTGCCCCCTTTGATGTCATGCGTGCCGGGGCCGTAGATGCGATCGCCCTCGGGCAGCCATGTGAAGCCGTTGCGTTCCTCTTCCTCTGGGGAGAACACGGTGTCCAGATGCGAAACCATGGCCACCGTGGCGTCCGTGCGACCCGGCCGGGTGAGCACGAGGTGGTCGCCGTAGTCGGCTCGCACGGAGGGAACGCGTTCGGGCCGAAAGCCCAGCGGGGCGAAGAGATCGGCCGTGAGTTGGCCCACGCGATCCACCCCGGCCTTGTTGAGGGTCCAGGAGTTGATGCGGACCATGGATTCCAGGTGGGTCAGGGCCTCCGGCAAGAGGGCTTCAAGGTGGGAACGCAAGGCTTCCAGCATTCGGCGCAGGATGTTGCAACCCTCCAAGGGACGCGAGCACCGAGACCTCCGCCCGTCGCGACTATGGGTTTGACGCTGCCAAGGGCCTCGCCTCAATAAGCCCGTTCCCCTGGGAAAAACTCGCCATGAAATCACCACGAATCATTCGCTGGGCGTGGTCTGCGGCCGCGACGCTTGTGGCCGCCACCAGCCTGCACGTCCACGCAACCGTCCTCGACAACTTCGACGCCGCCGCGCGCTCGGGATGGGAGGATGCCAACCCGGGCAACCTGCCGTTGCCCGGCGGGAAGCAGGCGGGCGGCCAGCTCACCTTCGATCTTCCCCGTATTGGCCAGGCCTTCTTCATCTCCAGCAAGAAGGTCACGGAGACGTTCGAGCTGAAGGAAGGCCGCACGCTGGAATACCGCGTGGACATGGTGGGCGGTCGCGGGGGCGACTCGTTCGCCGTCCTCGCGTTCATCCCCCAGGCGACGGGCCCCAACACCTTGGCCGGCTATGGCATTGCCAAGTCCGAGACCGACATCCTCATCACCAAGGGCATCAACAAGTACTTCCACAACGAAAACCCCTCCACGCCCATCAAGAACAACAACGTCACCCTCGTCCTCAACCTCCGCGTCGAGGGAGGGTCCGTCCACGTGACGGGCAAGGTGCTCGACAAGGACGACGGCAACCGCGTGTTGTTCGAGAAGACGTACGTGGACACCCCCGCGGCGGATGTCCTCCGCACCGGCACGGATGCCCCGGCGGCGCCCTTCATCAACCTGCCCGGCAACTTCGTCCTGTACCTCTACGGCGACGGGGGCCAAGACCCCGCCGGTTATCAAGTCGTCTATGACAACGCCGAGTACTTCGTGACCGACACCGTCGTGCTCGACGACTTCAATGGCCCCAGCAAGGCCGGATGGGAGGACAAGAACCCGGCCAACCTTCCCCTCCCGCCCTCGGTCCAGACCGAGGGCAAGTTCTCCATCGCCATCCCCGGGATCGGCCAGCCCTACTTCACCTCCGCACGCAAGACGACCGCCACCTATGAGCTGAAGGAGGGCACGCGACACGAGTTCGCCGTGGACCTCGTCAACGGGCGCGGCGGCGACTCCTTCGCGGTGCTGACGTGGATCCCGCTGGCCACCGGCGCCAACAGCCTCATGGGATACGGCCTCGCCAAGTCCGAGACCGACATCCTCGTGACCAAGGGCATCAACAAGTACTTCTCGAACGAGGCGGCACCCATCAAGAACAACAACGTCCGCCTCACCCTCCAGCTCACCGTTCGCAACGGCACCGTCGAGATCGTCGCCCGCGTCCTCGACAAGGACGACGGCAACAAGGTCCTCTGGGAGCGCACGTTCCTCGACACGCCCGGCAAGGATCCCCTCGTGTCCGGAGACGACTCGCCCTCGTCCCCGTTCATCGGGGCAGGCAACGTGGTCCTTTACCTCTATGCCGACGGCGGCGCGGACCCCGCTGGCTACCAAGTCGTGTACGACAACCTCTCCGCCTCCGCGCCGCCCGTCGGCGCGAACGTCCCGCCCACCATCTCGGCCGTCGCCCCGTTGAAGGGGTCGCAACTGCTCCCCGCAAGCACCCGCGTCACCTTCCAGGCCTCGGATGACAAGCCGCTGCCAGACTCCGGGCTCAAGGTCACGGTGAATGGCGTCGCCTACGGCAAGGCCAACGGGCTCGACGTCGGCGCGGCCGGCGCCACCCGCACCGTCTCCCTCGGCGGATTCGAGGCGGACAAGAACTATGCCATCGAGATCAGCGTGACCGACTCCGACGGCGAGGCCCGCACGGAGACCCTTTGGTTCGACACGTTCGCGTCCGGCAACCGCTTCGTGGAGGCGGAGGACTACAACTTCGACGGCGGCAGCTACTTCAACCAGCCCTCGCGAACCGCAGAAGGCGGCGGCGCGATGGACAATTCCTACACGGACCGCGCGGCGGTCGCCGACGTGGACGTCAGCGAGACCCGCGGCGGGCCTAACGGCTCCGATACCCTCTACCGAACCCAGGATGCCGTGCGGATGCAACGGACCATCGACACGGCACGGGCCGGGTTCACCCCCGACCTTGGGGTGTACGACTACGACGTAGGCGACCTCGCGGCGGGGGAGTGGCTGAATTACACGCGCAGCTTCGCCACGGGGACCTACGCCGTGTATCTCCGGCAGGCCGTGGTCAACCTTGCCCAAGCCGAAAGCGTCCTTGAGTTGGTGACTGGCGACCGAACCCAGCCCGGCCCAACGGTGAAGGTCCTGGGCTCCTTCATCGGCAAGACCACCGGCTACACCTACCGCAACTTCCCACTCACCGACGGCACTGGCGTCAACCCGGTCCTGGTGAGGTTGAGCGGCGTGACGACGCTCCGACTGCGCACCGTGACGGCCGACGGCGGCGGCGGCGCCCGATACCTCAATTATTTGGTCTTTGTCCCGGTGGCCAACGCCGGCGTCCAACGGGCCGCCGTCGCCTCCGTGTCGCCCGCCGCCAATGACACCGTCCAGACGGTCGCACCCGAGATCAACGTCTCCATCGAGAACCGCGAAACCTCCGTCAGTCCATCGTCCGTGAAGCTGTCCGTCGGCGGGGCCGACGTCGCGGCCACGGTCTCGACGACGGCATCTGGCGCGACGGTCCGGTATGTGTTGCCCACGTTGCCGTCCTCCGGCTCGGTCGTGACCGCCGCGATCCGGTTCAAGGACTCCGAGGGCGCGGACGTCTCCTCGTCGTGGAGCTTCACGGTGACCTACCTCCAGCTCGAAGCCGCCACCCGATTCCAAGGCAAGGGCGTGGCGCGAGGCCTCAACTTCAGGCTCGTCCAGGCGCCTCCCGACGGTGGGGCCTTGGAAAACAGCCTGACCCGCGCGGAGGACCAATTGAACCCCAACGGTCCCTACCCCCGCGCCGTCGATGCCTCGGGCGTGACCGACGTCGTCAACTATTCGCAGAACGCGTCCTCCGGCGGCGGCGACGGCGTGTTCGGGAACGACCTGCCCTTCCCGGGCGAGGATCCGAACGTTGGCAACGACAACTACGCCGCCGCCTTCACTGGATGGCTCGATCTCCCCGCCGGCATCACCCGCTTTGGCATCGTCAGCGACGACGGCTACAAGCTCGCCAGCGCCGTCAATCCGGGGCCTTCCACGTTGCCCTTGGAGTTCCACAACGGCGGGCCCGCCAACGAGACGTTTGACGTCGTGGTTCCCGAGGCCGGCCTCTACGCCTTCCGGCTCGTTTGGTACGAACGCACGGGAGGAGCCCATGTCGAGTGGTTCACCGAGGACCGCGCCACCGGCGCCCGCACCTTGATCAACGACGCGGGCGGCATCCGGGCGTGGGCCTCCGTCGAGGCCGTCGCCCCGTCCATCGCCCTCGAATCCGCGCCGGCCCTCGGCGGTGCCTTCACGGCCGAGGCCACCGCCATCGTCGATGCCAACGCCAAGACCGTCCGCGTGGCCGTCGGGTCGGGCAACGCCCGGTTCTTCCGCTTGAAGGGCGCCAGCAACATCGACTCGATCGTGATCGAGTCCGGCAACGTGGTGTTGCGCTACCGCTAGTCCTGGGGGCCATCCCAGGCCCCGTTCAGCCACCGGGCCGTCGCACGATTCATCGCGTGCGGCGGCCCTTTTTTACACGCCATGCCGTGGTCCGCGCGCCGGTTCAGGAAGGCTCAAGGCCTCGCGCGCAAGGCATGGAGCGTGGTCATCGTGGCGACATAGACCGTCCCGTTCGCAGCCGTCGCGGTCGCGCTGATCGGCGCCCCAAGGTTGGCCCGGAACAACAGCGTCTTCTCGCTCGCATCCGCCAGGACGCTGAACTCACCGCGACGCGTCCCGAGGTACACCTTGCCGTCCGCCACCAACGCCGAGGCCCAAACCTCCCCATCCACCTCATGCGTCCACAACACCCCACCGGTGCGCGCATCCAAGCAATGCAACGTCCGCATCGAGTCCGTCGCGTACAGTCGGCCGCCCGAGATCACCGGGGTGGACATCGTGTGACGCCCCAGCGGGGCCGTCCACCGGCCCGCCGCAGTCGTGCGGTCGCCCGAGCCACGGGGGTCGATGCACTTCACCCACGCGGCATTCTTGCCCCAGAACCAGTCTCCACCCCCGGCCACATAAAGGCGTCCCTCGTGCAGCACGGGCATGCCGTAGATGTTGCTGGGGCTGGTCGTCCGGTTCCCGTTGAACCGATGCACGTCCTCCTTGGGGCCCTCGGGATCAAAGTCGAACCGCCACGTCGCCCGGATGCGACGAACGGGATCCGTGGGCTCCGCGTCCTGCGGAAGCGGGTCGAAGCCGTACACCACGCCGTCGCCGCCCGCGAGGAAGAGGCGGGGACGCCCCTCCACGACGCCGAGGGACGGCGAGGACCACGTGCAATGGAAGATGCGGGGCGCGATGTGCTCGTCGTCCCGCGCAAGGATGCGGCCGGTGCGCTTGTCGAGCACCAGGAGGCTCGGGGCATCCGGCGTGCGTATCCGCTTGTGCGTGTTGTCCACCCCCGTCCCGGAATTGAGGTAGAGATGGTTGCCGTGGACCAGGATCGAGGCGTGGGCGGCGTCGTGCGACCAGATGCCGGCGTCGGCATGCAGGCTCGTGTGCCAGAGGACGTCCGCATCCAGGGGGCCGGCGGCGATGGGCGGTTGGCCGGCGGGCGTTTGGAGCCGTGCCTCGTCCTGGAGTCCTTGGTTGCCATTGGACATGCCTTCGAGATCCAGGCACACCACCTCGCCCCGGCTCGTCACCACGTACACGCGGTCGTCCTCGACCGTGGCCGTGGAGGACATCCCGGAGTTGGGCCAGTCGAGGTAGGGATCCTCCGCGCGCTTGGGAACCACCAGCTGCCAGCGCAAGGCCCCCGTGGCCTCCTCCAGGCACATCAAGATCCCGCGGTCGCCCTGGTGCCGCGGGTCGCGCGGACGACCGTGGTTCGTGCCAATCAGGACGCGGCCCCGCGCCACGATCGGCGTCGAATGCGTCTCGGTGCCGAGGGGCGCGCTCCATCGCACGTTGCGGCCCGTGGCCACGTCGAACGAATCCGGGAGGCCGCGTTCGTCGGACGCCAGGTTGCGGCCCCAGGCGTGTCCCCATTGGGGTTGGTCCGCCGCACGGCATGACGGTCCCGCACAAAGCGCGGCCAGCACCACGGCCGGAAGAGCGAGGCGGCGGTGGTTGGACTTCACCGGGATTCGAGGACGACGTTGGTGTAGATCCGCATCTCGCCCGTGCGCACAAGGCCCGTGGCGCCGGGCACGCGAGCCTTGAGTTCAAGGTGCGGCTCGAATTGCAGCACGGATGCCCCAGGCCCCATGGCCAACTCAAACTCGCGGAGGACGGAGGCGTCGTTGTGCTCGTGGAATTCCCGCGCCATCCACGCCACCCCGGGCTTCCACGTCGCCGTGATCGCCGCCAGCACCTGCGGCACCGTGGGCACCCCCGCCATCAACGAGAGATCCACCTCCACCATGCCCGGCCACGAGGGGAACATGGCGTCGGCGATGACGAGCCGGTTCGTGTGGCGCACGCGCGCCAGCAGCGACAACAAATGCGGGTTCAGGATGCGGGTCTCAATCATGGCCTAGCCGGGATGATGCAGTTGTGAGGGAGGTGATGGTGAAGCAGATGCTTCCGCGAGCCGAGGAGTGAGCGAGGCGCGGGCCGGGCACGGGCCGATGCGTCGATGGCGTCACTTGAAGTCCTTTCCAGCCAACCCCAGCAGGTAGTGGAAAACCAAGTCCGGCAGGTCCGTGCTGTAGCCGCCCTCCAGCACGTGGAACGTGGGCACGCCCAAGGCCCGCAACTGGCCGCCCAGCCAGTGGAAGTCCTCCCGCTCCAGCGTCCCGTTGGCCAGCGGGTCGCGCACGTAGGCGTCGAAGCCCGCCGACACCCCGATGAGTTGCGGCTTCGCCGATCTCACCCGTTCCAGCGCCCGCCCCAACGTGGCCCGCCACTCCTCGCGGGGCGCCCGGGGCGCGACCGGGAAGTTGAAGCAATTGCCGCCCACGTCCGCCGTGCCGGTCCCGGGATAGCACGGATGCTGGTGCACCGACGCGAACGTCACACCGCCCTGTCCCGCAACGATGTCCTCCGTGCCATTGCCGTGGTGAACGTCGAAATCAAACAGGGCCACCCGCTCGATGCCCGTGGCCCGTGCCTCAAGGGCCGCGATGGCCAAGGAACCCAGGTAGCAAAAGCCCATCGGTTGGCTTCGCGTCGCATGATGCCCCGGGGGACGCATGAGGCTGAACGTCGGCTCGCCCACCCGGCACCGACGCATGGCCTCGACCGCAGCCCCCACGGCCCGGCGCGCATGATCCTCGATACCCGGGTGCGCGGGCGTGTCGCCATCAAAGTCCTCGCGGAGCGACAGCCGCGCCAAATGCGACGCCGTGTGCGCGCGGAGGAGCATGGCCTCCGTCACCTCACCGGGGCTTGCCCATTGGATTTCCAGGGTCTTTTGCTGGCGCAGCAAGTCCAGCGTGCGCCCGACGCGCTGGGGCCGCTCCGGATGCCCGGGCGCGCGGTACTCCACGCAACGCTCGTCCGTGACGATGGTCATGGATGGCTTCAACGGACGATGTTCCACCCGGCGGCAACCAACCCCTTGAACCCGCCCACCAGCGACGAGACGTTCTTGTATCCCATGCGTTGGGCGGCATCGCACGCCAGCGCGCTGCGATAGCCCCCGCCGCAGTACATGATGATCTCGGCGTCCGTGTCCGGAAACCGCGCCTCAATGTCACGCTCGAGAACGCCCTTGCCCAGGTGAACGGCTTGCACGGCGTGCCCGGCGGCCCATTCCGACTCCTCCCGTACATCCAGCAAGACCACCGAAGGATTCGCCGCAAGACGTTCCCTCAGGCCTTCCACGGACACCTCACGAACGTGCGAGCGCGCGTCATCGACGATCTTCAGGAAACCCGGGGAATGTTGCATGACCAAACCCTATCGCGGTCGCGCCAGGATTGAAGGGCCAAGTTGCCCGGCGACGCGCCGATTCCCGCGAGGGAATGACGAGGACCCAGGCCATGGGAATCCGTGACCCCGCGCAAAGCCGGCGATAGCATCGGACCCATGGACACGATCTCGATCCGGGAGCTGGAGGTGCATTTTCATGTGGGCGTTCCCGAGGAGGAACGTGAACGCGCCCAGCGTCTCCTCATCGACATCGACATGGAGCACGACTTCGCGGCGGCCGCCGCAGAGGACGACCTGGGCCGGACCATCGATTACTACGCCGTGAGCCGTCGCATCCTGCGGCTGGGCGAAGGCCGGAGCTGGCGCTTGATCGAGTCCTTGGCCGCGGAGGTGGCGACGTTGGTCGTCGCGGAGTTCGGCGTCGCGCGCGCCACGGTTGAGATCAAGAAGTTCATCTTGCCGGAAACACGCCACGTCTCCGTCCGGACCAGCCGCGCCCGGTCCTAGCCGGGACGAAGCAGTTGGGAGGGAAGTGATTGCGAAGCAGATCGAGCAAGCACGACCGATCCAACTGAATCGTGCCGGCTTTGACCAAATCAGCCGCCCTTGCTGGCCCTTCTTCAGCAAGGGCTTCATCCACCGCGGATCCTTCCATCCGTCCGCGATGCCCCGCCAGCCCGGGGCACAGACCCGGGGAAACCAGGCCTGAACATCACTGCCTTCTTCAGGTCCAACTCCGCGCAATCAGGTCGGTAACCACGTGACGCCACAGGTGTAGCGCGCCGTAGTCCGCCCCGCGTCCGGCTGGCAAACACGCCACGTCCGGATTTCCGCAGGCGGCCTCAAGGAAGGAAACACATGAAGGTACAAAACACTCCGTCACCGTTTCGTGGACCGACCCATGACTCGGCAAGGCAGCCCGCCTCCAAGCATCCATCCCATCCGTCGCACAATGGCCCCGGCGGAAACGGGCAAGGCAAGCCATCCAAGATCGAGCGAATGACGACGCCGCGACGGGGCGGAGCCACGAGGCGGCCCCACCCACCGCGTCCCAAGCCCGTTGAGGTCCAACGCGACCCGGGCACGACCGGCACGCCGACCGAGGAACGCCCCGTGCGCGGGCCCTGGGACGAAAACTCGTCCTTCCGCCTCTACATCCGCGAGGCCGTCGAAACTCCACTCCTCACGCCCGCCGAGGAAATCGTCCTCGCCGGCCGCATTCAGTCGGGCGACGAGTCTGCCCGCGAGCACATGATCAAGGCGAACCTGCGGCTCGTGGTGAAGATCGCCCGGGAATACGAGGACTACGGGCTTCCGCTCCTCGACCTCATCAACGAGGGCAACATCGGCCTCATGCGGGCCGTCGAACGGTTCGATCCCGCCAAGGGCGCGAAGCTGAGCACCTACGCCGCCTGGTGGATCAAGCAGGCCATCAAGCGTGCCCTCTCCAACCAGTCCAAGGCCATCCGCCTGCCCATCCACATCGTCCAGGAACTGGCCCGCATGCGAAAGGCCGAGGCCCGGCTCGAGGCCGAGCTGGGGCATCCCCCCACCGATGCCGAACTGGCCGCCTACATGCTCGTCGAGGTCGAGGACATCCAGCGCTGGCGTGAGGCCGCCGCCATCGGCGCCACCTCCCTCGACGCCCCACTCGGGACCGAGCCCGACTCCAATCGCGTCGCCGACATCATCCCCGACGAGAACGCCGCGATGCCCTACGACGCCATCGAGAGCGACACCAACGTGGACCTCGTGCGACAGCTCATCACCACGCTCAACGAACGCGAGCAACGCATCCTGCGCGATCGTTTTGCGCTGGATGGGGGCGAACCCCGTACCCTCGAGGAGATCGGCATCGAGTTCGGACTCACCCGGGAGCGCATTCGCCAACTTGAGGCCGCCGCCCTCAAGAAGCTCCGAGCCCGAATCCGGGCCCGCGACGCCCTCCAATTCGCGGCCTAAACGCCCTGGATGCCCCGTGAGTTCATCGCCGCGCCCCGACACGGGGCGCGGCTTTTCACGTCAACGCCGACGCGGCCGCGGGACGTCGTCACGGAACCGCGAATCCATCGGGGCGATGCGCGGAAAGCAACGCGTCCCAAGGGCG
>CAIRNV010000261.1 GCA_903880005.1 uncultured Verrucomicrobiota bacterium
ACGACGAACGGGCTCACGGTGCGCGGGCCCTTCTCGATCAGCTTGCGCAGCCCGACCTCGATCGTGTCGATGCCGCCGATGCCCGAGCCGATCGCCACGCCGTAGCGGTAGGCGTCGCCCTTGGCGAAGTCCATGCCGCTGTCGGCCACGGCCTCCTCGGCGGCGCACATGCCGAACACGCTGAAGCGGTCCATGCGGGAGATCGACTTGGGGTCGATCCGCTTCTCGGGGTTCAGGTTGCGGACCTCGCCCGCGAAGTTGACGGTCCACTCCGGGGTCGGGGTGAAGCTCGTGATCGGGCCGATGCCCGACTTCCCCTCGATGAGGGACTTCCAGAACTCGGGGACCGTGTTGCCGACGTCGGTCACGGCGCCGAGGCCGGTGATGACGACGCGACGGAGGGTGATCGTCCGCATGGGGATGGTGGCTGGTGGGGGAAGGAATGCGCCCCGGCCCGCTCGGGGCCGGGGCGCGGGGTTTGCCTCAGTCTGTCCGGCGTTCCCGCCGGCGGGTCACTTCGTGCCCTTGGTCTGCATCTGCTCGTGGATGAAGTCCACGGCGTTGCCGACCGTCAGGATCTTGCTGGTCTGGTCGTCCGGGATCTGGATGTCGAACCGCTCCTCCAGTTCCATCACCAGCTCGACCAGGTCCAGGCTGTCGGCGTTCAGGTCGCTGGTGAAGTTGGTGTTGCGGTTGATCTTGTCCTTGTCCGCCGAAAGCTTCTCGGCGACGACCGCGATCACCTGCGGCTCGATCTCGTCCTTGGTCACGGCTCTCTCCTTTGGGAGGGTTGCAGGCGGCCGGGTTGGTTTCCGGCCCCTTGGTGAAGGGGGGACTATAGCGGATCCCGGGGTGGGCCGCCCGGCGGCGGCGGTCCGGCAATGGCCGGAAAGATCGCCGTCCAGGCGCTCCGGACGTCACATCGGCAGGCCGCCGTCGACCACCAGCACCTGCCCGGTGATGTAGCCGGCGTCGTCCGCGGCGAGGTAGCCCACCGCCGCGGCGATGTCCTCGGGCACGCCGAGGCGCCCGACGGTGATGTGCTCGCTGACCTTCTTCTTGTCCTCGGGCCCGAGGAACGCGGTCATGTCCGTCTCGACGAAGCCCGGGGCGACCACGTTGGCGGTCACGCCCTTGGAGCCCAGCTCCTTGGCCACGCTCTTGGAGAGGCCGATCAGGCCGGCCTTGGCCGCCGAGTAGTTGGCCTGGCCCTTGTTGCCCTCGACGCCGCTGACGCTGCCGATGTTGACGATGCGGCCGAACTTGCCGCGGATCATCGGGCGCGCCGCCGCGCGGCAGGCGATGAACACGGAGCGCAGGTTGACGTTCATCACGTCGTCGAAGTCCTGGTCGGACATGCGCATCAGCAGCCCGTCCTTGGTGATGCCCGCGTTGTTCACCAGGATGTCGAGGCGGCCGTGCTTCTCGGTGACCTCCTCGACCATGCGCTGCACGGCCTGGCCGTCGGACATGTCGCAGGTGCGCGCCTCGCAGGACCCGCCCTCGGCGGCGATCTCCGCGGCCAGCGCGTCCAGCTGCTCCTTGTTGCGGGC
>CAIRNV010000262.1 GCA_903880005.1 uncultured Verrucomicrobiota bacterium
AACCCGCGGAGACGAACAGCTTCACGCTCGGCGGGAACACGCAGCTCGCCGCAGAGGTCCAGGGCCTCGCGCCCTTCCAGTTCCAGTGGTTCCGCGACGGCACGCCCCTCGCCGGCGAGACCAACCGGTTCCTCAACCTCTCCGCCGCCACCGCCGCCGTGTCGGGCTCCTATGTCCTGAACGTGTCCAATCCGTTTGGCGTCGTCTCCACCAGGCCCGCGTCCGTCACCCTCCAGTTGCCGCCCGTCTTCGTCAGCCAGCCCGCCGCCACCAACATCCCGGCTGGCAACGACCTCGTCCTCGCCGCCGAGGTCGCCGGCACCCCGCCCCTGACGTTCACCTGGACCGTCAACGGCTTCCCCGTGGGCAGTTCCAACGGCCCCGTCCTCCGCGTCCCCATCATCCAGGTCCAGCAACAGGGCCTCTACGAGCTGCGCGTCACCAATGCCGTCGGCTCCGTCCTGTCCGTCCCCGTCCCCGTGCGCGTCCTGCCCGCCGCCCCCACGTGGATCACGCCGCCGACCAGTGTCACCGCCCGCGAGAACGCCACCGTCACCCTCCGCGGCTCCGTGCGGGGATCGTTCCCGGTCCGCATGCAATGGTTTCTGGAAGGCCAACCCATCCCGGGGGCCAACCTCCTCTCGCTCACCCTCACCAACGTCACCGCCGCCCAGCAGGGCGCCTACCGCCTCGGCATCTCCAACGGCCAGGGCTCGATCCTCAGCGACCCCGCCCTCCTCGTCGTGGAACGCACCGCCCCCGTCATCGCGCGATTCCCCTCCAACCTCATGGTCCGCGCCGGGTCCAACGCCGTGCTCGTGGCCGAGGTCGAGGGCGCGTTGCCCCTGTCGATCCAATGGTTCCGGGGCACGTCCCCGCTGCCTGGCGCGAATCGTGGCCGGCTCGAACTCACCAACGTGCAGGCTGGCATGGACGGCGATTACTGGCTGGTCGCCAGCAATGCGCTGGGCTCCGCCACCAGCACGTTGGCCCGCGTCACCCTCATCGAGCCCCCGCGCCTCGCCGCACCCCTCAACTCCCGCATGGGGGTCCGCGGCCAATCCCTCCGCATCCCCGTCGCCGTGGCTGGCACCCCGCCCATCCGGGCCGCGTGGTCCCGCGGCGGCGTGACGGCCGAGTCCGCCGCGCCGGGCCCAGACCTCGTCCTCACCAACCTCCAGCCCGCCGCCGCCGGCGCTTACCAGCTCACCCTGTCCAACGCCATCGGCTCCCTCACGGAAACCGTCGTCGTGGTCGTCCATGACGGCGTGGGGCGCGCCGTGGTGTGGGGCGACTCCATCGCCGGGCAAGGCGAGGTTCCACCGGGCATGGGCGAGTCTGGCGTGATGTCGTTGGCGGGCGGCGACTTCCATTCCATGGCCTTGCTCTCCGACGGCCGAATCCTTGCGTGGGGCTCGGCGCTTCACGGGGCCACGCAGCCGCCGTTCCCCGACGGCTGGATCGCCATCGCGGCCGGCGGACGCCATAGCCTCGCGTTGCATGCGTCCGGCATCGTCCATGGATTTGGCGCCAACGACCGGGGCCAGTCCGTGCCGCAGGGCGGACCCGCCCGCGCCGTGAAGATCGCGGCCGGCGAGGCCTTCTCGGCGGCCATCACGACCCAAGGAACCGTCATGGCCTGGGGCGACAACACCTTCCAGCAGACCCAGGTGCCCGCCGCGCTCACGCAGGCGAGGCCGTTGCTCGGCGACCCGTTGTCCACCATCGACCTCGCGACGGGGCGTTCCCACGTGCTGGCGCTGCGCCGCAACGGCACCGTCGTCGCCTGGGGCTCCAATCTCGCCGGCGAATCCACCGTGCCCGCCACCCTGCCGCCCGTGGCCGCCGTTGCCGCAGGGCACCGCCATTCCGTCGTCCTGACCCGCGCCGGCACGGTGCTCGCATGGGGTGACAACCGGCTCGGCCAAACCAACGTCCCCCCCGGCCTCAGCAACGTCGTGGCCATCGCGTCCGGCAGCTACCACGCATGCGCGCTCCTCGCCAACGGCACGGTGGTGGCCTGGGGCGACGCCAGCCTGGGGCAACTCCAGATCCCGCCGTCCCTCCAGCCCGTGGCGGCCATTGCATCCGGCTACTTCCACGGCCTCGCCATCGAGCGCGGGCAACCCACGCTGCGTTGGTCCATGATCCCCGACGGCCTTCGCGTGGCGTGGGACGGCCCCGGAGTCCTCGAAACAGCGCCCGGTCTTGAAGGCCCATGGTCGCCCGCGCCCGACGCCTTCAACGAAGCCATCTTCCGGCCCGACCTCGACCCGGCCCCGGGCGGGTTCTTCAGGCTTCGGTAGTGTTGTATCTCACAAGTGGCTGGTGTTTCGCCGCGAGGGATTCTCGTGTCCAACAAGGCGCGAGTGACGAGCAAACCCGCGGTGGTCTGCGAGGAGCGAGCCACGACGTGGGACGCGAAAAGAGACGCGGTCCTTCGGGTTGCTCCAAGAAAGCCCCGGGGCCTCGTGGTTCGTCCGTCACAGACTGCTGCAGGTAGGCTCCGTCCTCACGCCTTGCCCGAGGGCTTTCTTCGAGGAACCCAACACCAGCGATGGATGAGACACGACACGAGCGAGGACGCCCCGGGCTACGGCGAGTGACGGAGTTGACATTGGATGGGTGCCTGATAGCAGGGAGTGGTTCCCCCGAGATCTGAATGCCTGCGTCGGTCCGCCCCATTGGACGGATCGACGGCCTCTTTGCGTAGGCGTCTCTTCTTTCGGGAACGTTGGAAAGGTCACGAACATGAAGAACAAACCCATCCGATCCCCTCGCCATGGCTGGCGCTGCGCCATCGCGGCGGCGGCGATCTTCGCGACAACGACGCTTGCTGTCGCCGGGCCCAAGGGCGAGGTCACGGTGCGTCAACTGGGCGATGCCCGGGTCACGATTGACGGCAACATCGGCGACTGGCCGTTAGCGGCCTTCAAGGCGGCGTCGCAGCAGCCCGTGTTCCCCCAAGGCCAGCAGGCGGCCAGCACCACGGCCAAGGGCGACCACATCCTCTTCGACAAGACGCGCGTGGGTCTCTTCAACGGCACAGGTGCCGCCGCGTTTGGTTCCGGCGACAACGACTTCGGGGCCGCGACCTACTTCGCCTACGACATGAAGTACCTCTACATCCTCACGGTGGTCATCGACGACACCCTTCGGGACGACCGGGACACGTCGCCGTACGGCACGCAGGGGTTCTTCAATGACGGA
>CAIRNV010000263.1 GCA_903880005.1 uncultured Verrucomicrobiota bacterium
ACGATTCAGTTGGGAGGGAAGTGATTGCGCCGCAGATTCTTTCGCAAGACGAGGAGTGAGCGAGGCGCGGGCCAGTGCCAGGCCCGTAACGAGCGAAGGACGAAGCTCTTGCGAAAGAAGATCCAGCAAGCACGACCGATCCAATTGCATCGTTCAGGCTTAGACGCCACGGCCGCGACGCAGCCATGACCAACATCCATCACCTCGAGTTGTTCTACTATGTCGCGCGCCATGGCGGCATCATGGAGGCCGTCCGCAACATCCCCTACGGCATCCAGCAACCCGCCGTCTCCGGCCAGATCCTGCAGCTTGAATCCGACCTCGGCCTCAAGCTCTTCCAACGGCGCCCGTTCCAGCTCACGCCCGCCGGCCAGGAACTCTTCGAGTTCGTCCGCCCCTTCTTCGGCAACGTCGAGGCCGTCGGCGAACGCCTCCGCGGCGGCGCCACCCAAACCCTCCGCATGGCTGCCCCAGCCGTCGTCCTGCGCGACCACCTGCCCGCCGTCCTCCAGGACGTCCAGGCCCGGTTCCCGCGGCTGCGCATCGTCCTGCGCGACGCCCATCAGCCCCTCGTCGAGGCCTGGCTGGAACGCCACGAGATCGACTTCGCCGTCACCATCCTCGAGGGACGACCCGTCTCCGGCCTCCTCTGCGAGCCCCTCGTCCAGCTCCAGCCCGTCTTCCTCGTCCGAGACGACTCGCCCTTCCACAAGTCCACCCACGTGCTCGACGCGCTCGCTGGCGGGTCGTCCGGCGACGACCGCAACCCTTCAGGCCCCGCCCCCTCCTTGATAAGCCTCCCCTCCAACGAAGCCCTGCCCCGTCAGTTGCGGGAACTGCTCGCCGGGCGCGACCTCGAATGGCCGGCCGCCATCGAGGTGAACTCCCTCGACCTGATCGAGATCTACGCGGCGGCAGGATTCGGCGTCGGCCTCGGCTTCGCCCTGCCCGGCGCCAAGCTCCATCGGGCCCTCCGCGCCCTGCCCGTGGCCGAGTTGAAGCCGCTCCAGGTCGGCGCCCTGTGGCGCGGCAAGCCCACGCCGCTCGTCGAGGCCCTCCTCGCCTCCCTGCGCTCCCGCGCACAGGCCCTCGTCCGCTAGCGCATGAACCTCGACTCGCTCGGCTGGGACGCCTCGTGGGACGCCGGCTTCGCTCCATTCGCCGCACAGGGCCTCGAGCCCGCTCGCGTCGTCACCGAGGACAAGCACCACTACACCGTCGTGGGACGGCAAGGCCCCGTCCTCGCCCAGGTCGCCGGCAAGTTCTTCCGCCAACGCAACAACCCCTCCACCCTCCCCAAGGTCGGCGACTGGGTCGCCCTCCGCCCCAACCCCGCCTCCGACCGCATCGCCATCGAGGCTCTCCTCCCAAGGCGTTCCCTCATCACCCGCAAGAACCCCGGCCGCGCCGGCGCCCCCCAGATCCTCGCCACCAACATCGACGTCGCCCTCGTCGTCCAGGCCCTCGACGCCACCCTCTCCCCCCGACGCATCGAGCGCTTCCTCGTCTCCGTCCACGAGGGCGGCGCCCGCCCCGTCGTCATCCTCAACAAGTCCGACCTCCACCCCGACCCCGAGTCCGTCCTCGCCGAGGTCCAGGCCCTGGCCGGCAACCATCCGGTCGTGCTCACGTCGGCTCGCACCGGCCGGGGCCTGCCGTTGATCCGAAAGCACCTGCCTCCAAGCGCCACGGCCGTCTTCCTCGGGACCTCCGGCGTCGGCAAGTCCAGCCTCGTGAACCGGCTCCTCGGGGAAAAAGCCATGGTCACGCTGCCCGTCCGGGAATGGGACTCCAAGGGCCGGCATGCCACGACCCACCGTGAGCTCGTCCTTCTTCCCGACGGCGGCCTCGTCATCGACACGCCGGGCCTGCGCGAGTGGCACCTGTGGCTGGCCGATGGCGGGCTCGACGAGGCGTTCCCGGACATCGCCGGCATCGCGGCGGGCTGCCGGTTTCGCGATTGCAGCCACGCGGCCCAGCCCGGCTGCGCGGTGCAGCAACACGCCGCCGAGGGCCTCCTTGCCCAGGAACGGCTCGCCAGCTTCCTCAAGCTCCAGGCCGAGCTCCAAGCCGTCGCCCAACGGAAGCAGGAGCATCAATGGGCACAGAACCGGCGTCGTGCCCGCGGGGGCAACCACGGCGTCCAACGCGCCCGCTTCGCCGACGACGACCGCCCCTGAACCCGCGCGCGGCGCGTCGTTCCCGTTTGCCGCAGCCCGCCCAACCCGGGCAACGTCGCCGCATGAACCTCTCCCACGGCAAGGCCCGGGCCCGCGTGCTCGCGGCGTGCACCGCGTTGCTGGTCCTCCTTCCCGCACGGCTCGGGTGGGCCCTTGAACCCATCCCCCAGCGGTTCGACCAGGAGCTCGCCTTCCACCTCCCCGCCCACCCAGGGGCACCCGCCGGCCCGGTCCAGCTCCTCGACCTCCACGATCGCGTGCTCCGCGCCTTCGTGGACGGGCATTGGCTCGCATGGGCGAACGAGGCCTGGAAGACGGAGCCGCCGCTCGACCCGCCCGCGCCCGACGTCTTCCGCATCGCCGGCCCCGAGGGACGCCCCGTCACCGTGGGCCTGCCGTGGAAGGACGCCCGGCAGGTCGTCCGCTCGGGCCCGCGCCAATGGATCGTCGCGGCGGACGCGGTCTGGGAAATCTCGGGACGCGACGAGCCCCGCGTCGTTGCGTTGCCGCCAGGCACCCGGGTCAACCACGCGGCGGCGGATCCCAGTTCGGGCCTCTGGCTGGCGGCCTCCAACGGGCTCTGGCGTCGCAACGGGGCCGCATGGGATCGGGTCGCCGTGCTGGACCCCCTCGGACGCGACTGGTCCGCCGCCAACGTCCTCGCCGTCGCCATCGACGCCACCGGACGCCCTTGGGTCGCCACCCGCGCGGGCGTCGCACGGCGCGACGCCGCCGGCTGGCGCTGCTTCGAGGGACGCGACGGCCTCCCATGGAACGACTTCACCTCCGCCGCGGCGGGCCCCGGCGAGACCGTGTGGTTCGGCACCCACCTTGGGGTCATCCGATGGGACGGGCGGGACTTCCACTACCGGCAGGGGCCCCGATGGCTGCCGTCGGACGACGTCCGGCAGGTCGTGGTGGACGGGGTGGGACACGCATGGATGGCGACCGCCGGCGGGGTGGGCCATGTCGGCTGGCGATCCATGACGCTGGCGGAGAAGGCGGAGCACTACGAAGTCGAGATCGAGCGCTTCATCGCCCGAACGCCCTACGGCTACGTGGCGGAGGCGTCGTTGAAGGTCCCGGGCATCCGGGAATCCGCCAACCCCCAGGACTCGGACAACGACGGCCTTTGGACGGCGATGTACGGCGCGGGCGAGTGCATGGCTTACGGCGCCACGGGCGGTGCCGATGCGTTGCGTCGGGCCAGGAAGGCCTTCGAGGCCCTGCGCTTCCTCCATGTGGTCACCCAGGGCGGCAAGCCCGCGCCCGACCCCGGCTACGTGGCACGCACCATCCGCCCCGTGGAATGGCCCGACCCCAACGTCGGCCGCATCGAGGGAGACCGGGAGGAGCAGAAGCGTGACGCGCTGTGGAAGGCCTACGAGCCCCGGTGGCCCCGAAGCCAGGACGGCAAGTGGTTCTGGAAGGGCGACACCAGCAGCGACGAGCTGGACGGGCACTTCTTCTTCTACGCGCTCTACCATGACCTCTGCGCCAAGGACGAGGCGGAGAAGGGCCGCGTGCGCCAGGTCGTGAAGGACCTCGCCGACCACCTCGTGGCCCACGACTTCGCCCTCGTGGACGTGGACGGCAAGCCGACCCGGTGGGCGGTCTATGGGCCCGGCCAGATGAACCGGAACCCCCAATGGTGGGTCGAGCGCGGACTCAATTCCCTCAGCATCCTCTCCTACCTCGCCGTCGCCTCCCATGTCACCGGCGACGCCCGCTACTGGGACGTCGCGATGGAGCTCGTCCGCAAGCATGGCTACGCCCAGAACCTCATGTTCCCCAAGGTCCACCAAGGACCCGGCTCCGGGAACCAGTCCGACGACGAGATGGCCTTCATGTGCTTCTACAACCTCATCCAGTACGGGCGAGACCCCGAGGTGGTGAACCAGGCGCGCTATTCCTTCTTCCAGTACTGGGCAACGGATTCGCCTGAACTCAATCCGTTCTTCCACTTCGCCCACGCCGCCATGAACCAGGGCCGGTCCATCACCAGCGTCTGGGGCCGGTTCCCCGTGTCGCCTTGGGACGGCTGGCTGGAGGACTCGCGCCTCACCTTGCAGGGCTTCCCCCTCGACCGCCTCAACTGGTCGCATCGCAACAGCCATCGCCTCGACCTTGTGCGCCTCGGGCAGGTCCACGCCAAGGACCTCTACCAGGCCGAGCGTCATGCCCGCGGCCATCGCGTCGGAGGCAAGGTCCTCCCCGTCGAGAACCGCCACTTCGGCCATTGGAACACCGACCCGTGGGACCTCGACTACGGCGGCAACGGCAACGAACTCTCCGCCGGAACCGTCTTCCTGCTCCCCTACTACATGGGCCTCCACCACGGCTACATCGCCAAGCCCACGCCCTGACCCGGACGATGGGGTTGGGCCGGTCGTGCTGGGGGCTCCGGAGGGCGGACCCAGCCGGGCCCGCTTCGCGTCTTGGCGTCTTGGGGTGAAAAGATTCCTCGGCGGTTTCGGAGGTTATCGACTGGTCCTCTCCGCAACCCATGGTGCCCGGCAGGGCAAGGGCCACGATGCCAGCCATCCGAAGGCCGGGCGCCCCAAGGGGGCAGCCTCAAGACAGCCCGGGGCAACGCCCCGGGTTCCTCCCAGCCCGACAGCATGAGCCCTGAAGGGGCGACCCCTTCGGGATGTCGTCACGAACCATGGCTTGGTTCGCCCTTTCAAGGCTTGGTTGGGTCTTGGGCGGGTCAACCCGGGGCGTTGCCCCGGGCTGGCGTGGGCCGCGCCGTTGACGCTCCCGGGCCTTGCGAGGCGTCGGATGTTCGGGTCCTTCGCTTGGATCCGCGGATGAATCTCACTGGCCCACCATCCTCTCTTGAACCCACCGAAAACATCGAAGAACCAGAACCCGCGTCATCCCAGCTGCCGATTCCGTGGTTCAGGAAAGGGGGAAATGCCTCACGCAAAGGCCCCAAGATGCGAAGCCTTCAGTCCATTGGGCGCCCAAGCCGGGGTTCATGCCCATCGGCTACCCACGCGAGTTGGCGCACAGACTGCCGCAACACCCATTCGTGCATCGAAAGACGCCCCAACCAGCGAACAGCAAAGCCCTTGCGGAAGACGATCCATCCAGCACGCCCCCGCCATCCTTCGGGTCCATGGGAACGTCGTTGAGCCGGCTTGGGCCCCGGCCTAACCTGCCGCCCATGACGCTCATGGCAGACGCCGCCATCACCTCGAGTCCCCTTGCCCGCGACATCCTCGCGCTCAAAAAGCGCCTGAACGCCGTCATCCTGGCCCACAACTATCAAATCCCGGAAATCCAGGACGTCGCGGACTACGTCGGGGATTCCCTCGGCCTGTCCCAGCAAGCGGCCCAAACCCCGGCCGACGTCATTGTCTTCTGCGGCGTTCACTTCATGGCCGAGACCGCGAAGATCCTCAACCCGGGGAAGATCGTCGTCCTGCCCGACGCCGACGCCGGATGCTCGCTCGAGGCCAGTTGCCCCGCCCCCAAGCTCAAGGCGCTCCAGGACACCCATCCCAACTTCCACACCATCGCCTACATCAATTGCTCCGCCGAGGTGAAGGCCCTCTCCGACGTCATCTGCACCTCCGGCAACGCCGCAAAGATCGTCCGGCACGCCCCCAAGGACCGCGACCTCCTCTTCGTCCCCGACGAAAACCTCGGCGCATGGGTCACGGAGCAAACCGGCCGTCCCATGACCCTTTGGAAGGGCAATTGCTACGTCCATGTCGAGTGGACCCATGCCGCGATCACGCGGATCCGTCGCGAGCACCCGGACGCACCGCTCGTCGCTCACCCGGAATGCACCAAGGCCGTCCGGATGCTGGCCGACGAGGTGTGTTCCACCGAGAAGATGGTCACGTGGTGCCGGCAATCCCCTGCTTCGGCCATCATCATCGCGACCGAGGCCGGGATGCTGCATCGCCTGCGGAAGGAGTGCCCGGGCAAGGTGTTCATCCCGGCGCCCACGGAGAACTGCCGCTGCAACGAGTGCCGCTTCATGAAGATGAACACGCTCGAGAAGCTCCTGTCCTGCATGCAGAACCTGCACCCCCGCATCGAGCTGCCCCAGCACATCCTCGAACGCGCCCGCCTCCCCATCGAGCGCATGCTCGCCATCTCCGCCCTCCCCGAGGACAACGCCGGCTAACCTGGCGGGACGCCGCTGCCACAGCCCACCCGTCCACGCCGGCTCCTGCGCCGGGCGCCACGCCCGAGGCCGTTGGTTGCAAGGAATGCCCCATTTCCTGAAGCCCGGGCTTTGGTTGCTCAAAGAAAAGCTCTTCCGCCTCCAAGCTCCGCGAGATCCCTTCGACCACCGCACCCGAAGCAGAACCGGGGATGCCCAGCACCGGGAATCGTCCCCCGACGGTCCCCGGCGGGGGGAATCGCACGAGGCGACAAGGCGGTGCGGAGACGCGGGGAGTTGAGCAAGCACTCTGCGTCTCCGTGCCTTGGCGGGCGGCTCCGCCCCATGCACCGGGAGGCGTTCTTCGAGAAGGCCCCGGGGCCTGGCCTCGCCTCCGGGCTTGGCGATGACGGGCTCGGGCTACTCGACGTCTTGATCCTCGGTCCCGTCGTCCAGGGGGTTCTCCCCGAATGGTTCGGAGGGCCCTCGCAGAAGGAACACGAGGTTGCGGTAGCGCTGGGCCAGGTCGTGCGACTGGAGGATCATGTGCCGGAAGAACGGGTCGTCCACCAGGAGCAGGGCGATGATGTCGGCCAGTTGCCCCGGGTGCGCCATGGAGCGCAGCGACTTCATGCATGCATCGACGGGGTCCGGGGACGGGTTGCCCTTGGTCAGGCTGCGAAACAATTCCTCGGAGAAGGGCGGCGACGTCCTCAGCTTCTGCTCGACCATTTCCAGCACCTTGTAGCGCAGAGCGTCGATCGCCGGGGAATCCTCGACCTCGGATGACAAGGGTTGGATGGGGTGGACGCGGAAGGGCTTGTAGCGCTTGGCGCGGCCCAGCTTCACGCGGGCGACACCCTGGATCAGAAGGCGCGACGTGCCGTCCTCGTCACGCACGGCGTACCGCACGACCCCCAGTCCGGCGATCGGGAGGGGCGACTCGCGCGAGCCGTCGGGACGTTGCATCGCGACGCAGAACATCCGGTGCGTCGCCAGCGCCTCCCTCAACATCGCGCGGTACCTGGGCTCGAAGATGCGCAAGGGCAGCATCGCCCCCGGAAACAGGACGGCGTTGCTGAGGATCATGACCCCGACGGACGTGGGCACGCGCACGCCGCAGCTTATTTCCGCGACGAATCGCTGCAACCACCGATGCGCCCCTGCCCGGCGTACACGTTGAAGCGACCGTCGCGGAGGAACCCCACCAACGTCTGCCCGGACTCCCTGGCAAACTCCACGGCGAGGGACGACGGGGCGGACACGGCCGCCACGAGGGCGATCCCGGCGGCCAAGGCCTTTTGCAGGATCTCGAAGGACAACCGGCCCGAGACCAGCAACGCCATGCGACGCGCCGGTCCCCCGCCCTGGAGCGCCCTGTGGCCCACGACCTTGTCCACGGCGTTGTGGCGGCCCACGTCCTCGCGGAGGACCACCAAGCCGCCGTTCGCATCGAAAAGGGCGGCGGCGTGCAGCCCGCCGGTCGTCTCGAAGGTGGCCTGGGCCTCACGCATCCGCGCCGGGAGGCCGAGCAGCCAATCCACGTCCACCTCGAAGGCGTCCTCCACCGGGGGATGCATGGCCCGCACGGCCGCGATGGCCGCCTTCCCGCACAAGCCGCACGAGGATGCGGCGAACACGTGTCGCGTCAGGCGGCCGAGGTCCACGCGGACTTCGGGATGCAATTGGACGTCCAGCACCGCACCACTTGCGTTGCGCGGATGCGCATGGAAACGGGCGATCTCGTCGCCTCGCCGGAGGATGCCCTCCGTGAGGAGGAAGCCGGCCGCCAGCTCCTCGTCATGGCCCGGGGTCCGCATCGTCACCGACACGGGGCGGGTATCGACGCGGATCTCCAGGGGCTCCTCGGCCGCCAGGTCGTCCTGGATTCCCATCCATCCGCGGGTTCGGTCGTAGGCCATGACCCCGGCCTTCACGGAGGCCGCGCCCTTCATGGGGCCAGGGAATCCTCGCCCCGAAGTGTCCAGGCGCTGGGGTGGCGCTCGAAGCCGATGCGCGGGTAGTACTCCTGCGCGGCGGGCGCGGCCAGCAACACGAGCCAAGCCTTGGGTCCGAGCGCCGACCGGGTTGCCTCGATCAACCCTCGCCCCACCCCGCGCCGCTGCCAGGCCTCGTCCACGGCGAGGTCGGCGAGGTAGGCCACGTAGGAGAAATCCGTCAACGTGCGCGCCGCTCCGACCAGTCGCTCGCCCTCCCAGGCGGTCGCCAACAACTGCGCGTGGCGGAGCATGTCGGCGACGGCTTGGCGGTCTTGCACGGGACGCCGCGAGGCCAGGCCCGAGGCCTGCAAGAGGCCGATGTACTGGTCCACCGTGACCGCGCGTTCCGTCGAATAGACCATCCTGGTCATGGCAGCCGTGGATGTTGGGTTCAGACGAGGCTTTGGTTGCCGCCGTCGTACCCCTCGCCCTCGAGGTCGAGCAGGATGTCCCGGGGCTCGGCGCCCTTGGAGGGCCCCACGATGCCGCGGTCCTCCAGTTCGTCCATGAGGCGGGCGGCGCGTCCGTAGCCCAGCTTGAGGCGACGCTGCAGCAAGGAGACGGAGGCCTTTCGCTCGGAGCGAATGACGTCGATGCACTTCTCGATGATGGACTCGTCGGCCGAGTCCTCCTCGGCATCGGGGTCGAGGGGCATGGACCCCATCGAGGAGGGGGCCTTCTGCAAGGCCTTGTGGATCTCGAGCTCGTAGGAGGGCTTTCCTTGGCGGGCGATGTGCTGGACGACGCCCTCGATTTCCTGGTCCGTGATGAGGGCGCCCTGGGCGCGGATGAGCTTCCCGGAGCCCGGAGGCAGGTAGAGCATGTCGCCCTTGCCCAGCAGCTTGTCGGCGCCCATCTGGTCGAGGATCGTACGCGAGTCCACCTTGGCCGCGACCTGGAACGCGATGCGCGCGGGGATGTTCGCCTTGATCACGCCCGTGATGACGTCCACCGAGGGACGTTGCGTGGCGACGATGCAATGGATGCCAGCCGCACGCGCCATCTGCGTGATGCGGGCGATGGCCATCTCCACGTCGGCCGGGGCGACCAGCATGAGGTCCGCCAGCTCGTCGATGATGACGACGATGTAGGACAGCTTCTCGGGGATGAGGATGTCCTCCTCCCTGGGGACCACGATTTGCTCGTCCACCTCCACGGCGAAGCCATCGGCGCCGGGCTCGACCTTCTCCTTCTTCTGCACGAGCGGGAGCTCGGGCTGGCGTGCGGCGGGCTTCTCGACCTCCTTGTCCTTGGGCCGCTCGTTGAACGCCTTGATGTTGCGTACGCCCACGCGCGCGAAGATCTGGTACCGCTTCTCCATCTCGTTCACGACCCAGCGCAGCGCGAGGATGACCTTCTTGGGGTCGGTGACCACGGGCACGACGAGGTGGGGCAAGGCGTTGTACTGCTGCAACTCGACCACCTTGGGGTCGATCATGACGAAGCGGAGCTGGTCGGGGGTGAACTTGAACAGCAACGACGCGATGATGGTGTTGATGCAGACGGACTTCCCGGAGCCGGTCGAGCCGGCGATCAACACGTGCGGCATCTCGGCCAGGTCGGCGATGATCGGCACGCCGTAAACGTCCTTGCCCAAGGCCAAGGGAATCCGCGCCTTCGACAGGCGCCACTCGTCCGATTCCAGCAGGTCGCGCATGATGACCTTGGTCTTCACGGCATTGGGGACCTCGACGCCCACGGACGACTTCCCCGGCACGGGGGCCAGCACGTTGAGCCGCTCGGCCTTGAGCGCGGCGGCGATGTTGTTGGTCAGGCCGGCGATCTTCTCGAGCTTCACCCCGGGCGCGGGATGCAGCTCGTAGCGCGTGATGGTGGGGCCCTTGGTGATGTCCCCCGGCGCCACCTCGATCCCGAACTGCGCCAGCGTCTGGACCATCAGCCGGGCGTTCGCCACCAACTCCTCCTTGGTCTCCGTCGGGCGCACCGTCGGGTCGGGCAGGTGCAGCAGGCTGATGTCCGGCAACTGGTAGTCCCCGATCATCGGCGTGCTGGCCACGGTGATGGGCTTCCGACGCACCTGCATCACCGCCCGCGGCGGACGCATCGGCGCATCGGCGGCGCCCGGCGCACTGGGCGACCCCGTCCGGGGACCGGACGTACCGTCCGTCGCGGGGATGTCCGAAGGCTTGGACTCGGGCGCCTCCCATGCCTCGTCCGTCGCGTCGTCGGCCTCCGTCGCCGCGTCGGTGGCGGCCACCGGGCTATTGGCTGCGTCGGCGGATGGCGGCGCTGCGGGCGCTGCGGGCGCTGCGGCGTCCCGGCCCAGGATCATGTCTGTGATCGACTTCCTGCGCGCCTTCGCGGGCGACCCTTCGGCGGTGGGTTCCGCGATGGGATGCACCGAGGCCCCCGGCTGGGAGATTTCGTCGGCCCGGATGATGTCTCCGACGCCCAAGGTCTTGGCGGGCGGGCGCGGCGCAGGCACGGAGAGGTCGCGGACGGTGGGCTCGGGGAAGGAGGGGGCCGGGGCCAGGGCGGGCGCCGGGCTCAACGCGTCTTCCTCCTCCGGCGTGGCCTCCGCTTGGGTCGCCTTGCGCTCCTCGCGGGGCGCCGCCTTGCGTGCGGAAACGGTCGCGGGGGCCGTCGCATCGGCCGCTTCCTGCTTGCTGGCCTTGGCGGGGGCCTCGGCCTTGTCGCCCATCGCGCGCGCGAGGTCGCGTTGGCGTCGCAGGAGGTCCTTCTCCTGTTTGCGCAAGGCAGCCTGCTCGGCGGCGAGGCGATCCTCGTCGTCCACGGGCTCGCGTCGAAGCAGGTGCGCGACCCAGTCCACGATCTTGAAGTCGGTGAGGAACAGCAGCCCAACGAGGTAGATGACCCCGTAGAAGAGGGACGCGCCCACGGGATTGAAGAAGCGCTTGAAGACGGCGGAGTTGAGGAGGAAGCCCAGCGCGCCGCCGGCCGACATGGCCTCGTGCCTCACCCCCAGCGGCGGCAGGGACGTCGAGTAGAGGTCCAGCAGGCCGGTGCCCGCGAGAATCAAGGCGACGATGCCCAGGGCGGACCGCCAGGACCGAAGGTACGCCAAAGAGGGAAGCAACCCAGCCAATCCCAGGCCGAAGGCAATCACGGGAAGCGTGAACGCGGCCGCGCCCATGACGAAGAAGAGCAACGAGGCGAGATGTGCCCCGAACGTCCCCATGAAGTTTCTCGGCGTGACGTTCGCGGGGACGGCGTTCACGGACAGGTCGCGGCGGTCGTACGATGCCAGGGCCACCAACAGGACCAAGGCCGCAAACATCAGAACCCACGCCGTCAGGTCGCCCCACGGGTGGGTTCGTGTCTCCCGCTCAGATTCGCCACGCGCCACGCCGCCACCTTATGAACCCGCGTTTTTGGGCGGCAAGTGTCAAAGGACCCGGCGTGACCCGCGCCGTGCATCGCGAAGGTGTGGGTGGCCCCGAGGAAGTCGTGTGCGCTCAACCCTGGGAGCGCGGCCGTCCCCGGCCGCCAATCCATGCTCCCGCCCTGCGGGACTGGTCAGATCCCCGCTGCCCGCCCAGCTGCCACCCACAACCTCGGGACGCACCGGGCTTGTCCCGAGCGTTGGACCGGGCCTTGACGCAGGGGGACGACCATGGCGGCATCGGTTCATGTTCCCCACAGGCAGTCCGCTTCGGCGACCCACGCGGTCGTCCACGCCCCCGGCTCCTTCCGCCGGCTTCACGTTGATCGAGCTGCTCGTCGTCATCGCCATCATCGCGATCCTGGCCAGCATGCTCCTGCCCGCGCTCGCCAAGGCCAAGTACAAGGGCAGCCGCATCGTCTGCGTGAACAACATCCGCAGTCAGCACCTCGTCCAAATCATGTACGCCGACGATCACCGCGGGAAGTTCCAGCAGCACGACGACGGCAGCCCGGACTACCACCGGACTGGCGGACGGAAGGATAGCATCGTGGACTCAATGCGGGGGCGATACATGCAGAACACCAAGGTCCTGATCTGCCCCATCACCGCGAAGACCTTCGGCAACCTCTGGCTCAACTACGCGAGCATGACGAACTTCGCGGACAAGACGACGCGGGACTACGGCGGGTGGGACACCCCGGCCGCCAACGTCTATACGCCCTACATGTGGCTGGCCAACTTCCCCGGGGTGAAGTTCCAGTCCGTCTCCGGGAGCAAGGATCCCGCGGCGGGCGACATCGAGCCCGCGTGGCCGAAGACCGCCGAGGAATGCGACTCGTCCCGCGCCTTCATCACGCACCGCGTTTCGGACACGCCGGGCTCCGTCACGTGGGACGTGGGCCACCTGGGCCGTTTCAACGCGCCCAAGACCAGCCGCCTCTTCCTCGAGTTCGCCCTCACCCCGGACCAGCCCGTGGGCCAAGCCGACGGCAGCGTGATCGTGCGGCCGAAGATGCAGATCAAGGCCCGGGCCGTCGGGGGCCCCGGCAACAACACCGTGTACTGGTACTGAGCCGGAACGAGTCGGTTGGGAGGGAAGTGATGGCGCCGCAGATTCTTTCGCAAGCCGAGGAGTGAGCGAGGCGCGGGCCAGTACCAGGCCCGTAACGAGCGAAGGACGAAGCTCTTGCGAAAGAAGATCAAGCAAGCACGACCGACCCAACTGAATCGTTCCGGCTAAGGTCGTGTCTCATCCATGGCTGGCGTGTCGCCGCGAGGAATTGGCACGTCCAACGAGGCGCGAGCAACGACGTGGGACACGAAAAGAGCTGCGGCCCTTCGGGTGACTACCAGAAAGGCCCGGGCCTTCGTGGTTCGTCCGTCACAGACCGCTGCGGGTCGGCTCCTTCCTCACGCTTCGCCGCGGGGCTCCCGGGCCGTTGCCCCGGGCGGGTTCACGGCAAGGCAAACGCCACGTAGGCGTCGCCGCTGCGCGTGCCAATCTTGCCACCTCCGCACGCGATGACCACGAACTGGCGCCCGCCCACCGAGTAGGTCGCGGGCGTCGCATAGCCCGCCGCAGGCAGCGCCGCCTTCCACAGCTCGCGCCCCGTCCTGCGATCAAACGCCCGAAGGTGCTCGTCGCGCGACGCCGCGATGAAGACGAGGCCCCCCGCCGTCACCACCGGGCCCCCGTAGTTCTCGGTCCCCGTCCGCGGGACGCCCCGGGCCGTCAGCTCCGGATACTCGCCCAACGGTACCTGCCACCGATGCCGTCCCGTGTTGAGGTCGATCGCCGTGAGGGTTCCCCAGGGCGGCTTCAGCGCCGGGTAGCCGTTGGTGTCCAGCCATCGGTGGTAGCCCGTGGAGGTGAACGGGATCGAGGCAAGCCCGCCCGCCGCCTCGTCCGCCCCGCCCCGTGCGCCATCGGACTTGCCCCATAGCTCGTCCACGAGCGCCTGCTTCTGCGGCTCCGCGAGGAAGTCAAACGACGGCATCACGCCCTTGCCCGCCCGGAGCAACGCCATGACGTCCTCCTGGCGGCGACGGGCCGCGACGTCCACAAGCGACGGCACGTTCTGCGCTGGGTTGCCCCGCCGGTCCACCCCGTGGCATGCCGCGCAAAGCTGGCGGTAAAGCACGTCCCCACGGGACGCCGTCCCACCCGTCGCCGCACGGGTCTCGACCATGGTGAGCACCCATGGCATCTCGTTGGCGTTGACGTACAGGACGCCGTCCGGGTCCACCGCCGCGCCTCCCCATTCCGCGCCGCCGTCGAACCCGGGCAGGATGATCGTCCCCTCCCGGCTGGGCGGGGCGAAGGGCACATGGGCGCGCAACTTCGAGAACCGTTCCAGGACATGCCGGTGCGAGCCGGGCGAGATGTCCGTGATCTGGTCGGGCGTGAACACCTGCCGTGCGAAGGGCGGCGGCAGCCTTGGCACCGGCTGCGTGGGCATGGCCGACTCGCCGGGCATGTCCGACGCCGGCACCGCGACCTCGTCCACGGGAAACAGCGGCGTCCCCGTGTCGCGATCGAACAGGAACACGTGCCCGGACTTCGTCACCTGCGCGACGGCGTCGATGCGGCGCCCTGCATGGCGCACGGTGACCAAGTTGGGCGGGGCGGGCAGGTCGCGGTCCCAAAGGTCATGATGGACGACCTGGTAATGCCAGGCCCGCCGTCCCGTCCGGGCATCCAGTGCGACAAGGCAGTTGGCGAACAGGTTGCTGCCCATGCGGTTGCCGCCCCAGAAGTCGAACGTGGCCGAGCCCGTCGGGCAAAAGACCAGCCCGCGCGCCTCGTCGAGGGCAAAGCCCGTCCACACGTTGGCCCCGCCGGCGTACTGGTAGGCCGTGGGAGGCCACGTCTCATGGCCTGGCTCGCCGGGTTGGGGAATGGTGTTGAAGCGCCAGACCAACGCGCCCGTGCGTAGGTTGTAGGCCCGCACGGGCCCGGGCGCGGCCGGCGCCGGCCCCTCGCCCAGGCGCATCCCCACGATCAGCAAGTCCCCGAAGACGACGCCCGGCGTGTTCGCCATCAACGAGAGGCCCCGTGCGTCGCGGCCCAGCCCGTCCATCAAGTCCACCGATCCGTCGCGCCCAAACGTCACCACCCGCCGGCCCGTCCGGGCATCCAGCGCATGCAGGTAGTGGCTGTTCCCGTAGATCACGCGACGGTCCGCGCCGTCCGACCAATGCACCAGGCCGCGATTCACGCCCGCCTTGGACAACCCGGCGTCCCGGACCGGATCAAACCGCCACAACTCACGGCCCGTCGCCGCGTCCAACGCGAAGCATTGAAGGTCCGGCGACGTCCCGAATAGCACGCCGTCCACGACCAGCGGGTTGCACTGGATCTGGGTTCGGTTGTTCGTGTCGGCTCCGCCCGCGCGATACGTCCACGCCACCCGCAGCCTTCCCACGTTCGCGGGCGTGAGGTGGCGCAGCGTGGAAAAATGCGACGACGCCTTGTCGCCGAGGTAGGCGGGCCAGGCAACGTCGGCGGCGCGCGCCGTGGCCGGGCCCGCATGCCAACCCCACGCGCACGCCCACCACGCCCAGCCCAACGCCAGCCAAGATGCGCCCCCAAGTCGAATCGCCCGCATGGGCCGAGGTGACCGCGAACGGCGGTCCTTTTCGATTCAAAACGCCGTGGCCGCCCGCCGGGTTCGTTCGGGCCCCGTTGAATCGTCCCGCCCGAGGGCCGCCCCTTTGCTCCTTGCCGCGCCAAGCGTCCGAGTCCAAAACGCCACGCATGGAGTCGCATGAAATCCTGCGCGAGGCGTTCAAGGCCACGTCGGCCAAGCAAGTCGCGGCCGACATGAGCCTGTCGCTCTCGATGGTGTACAAGTGGACCGAGCCGCCCTCGCCTGGCTCCGCCAGCTCCAACCCCCTGGAACGCATCGACCAAATCCTGCGTTCCACCGGGGACGTCCGCATCCTTCAATGGCTCTGCGAGCGCTACGGCGGCTTCTTCATCCGCAACCCCGAGGCCTGCCACCCGCACCCGTCGCACTTGATCCCCGCCACGAACCACGTCGTCCAGGAGTTCGCCGACCTGCTCGCCGTCGTCGCGGCGGCCGCCTCGGACAACACGATCAATGCCGCCGAGGCCCGGAAGATCCGGGCGCGATGGGAGCAGCTCAAGGGCGCCACGGAGACCTTCGTGCGGTCCTGCGAATCCGGGAACTTCGTCGAGCTCCCACCCCAGCCCGTCCTCCCCCGCTGACCCGTTCCGCCGGCATGCCTTCCCCAGAGCACGATCCATGGCCCGGGCCCGAACTGCCCGGCGATGGCCCCGCAAGCCCGGACGACGAGGCCTCCGCCAAGGCCCTTCAACGCTCGATCATGGCCTTGGTGGTCCTGGGCATCCTGGCGTCGGGGGCCATCGCGTGGTGGTCCAGGCCCGCGCCCGGCAACACGCCCGGCACAAGGCTCGCCGCCAACTCCACCCTGGCATCCACGTCCGCACCGCCGCCCACCGTGCACTTCACGGACGTCACGGCCGCGTCGGGCGTGCGGTTCACCCATGTCAACGGCGCGCGGGGCGACAAGCTCCTTCCCGAGACCATGGGCTCGGGCGTCGCGACGTTCGACATGGACGGGGACGGCGACGCCGACCTGCTCTTCGTCAATGGGCGCCCGTGGGATGACGCCGCCGCGAGGGTCGCTCCCACGACGGCGGCGCTTTACAGGAACGACACGCGGCCCGGCGGGCCGATGCGGTTCACGGACGTCACGGCCGGGTCCGGCCTCGAGGAGCCCATCCATGGGATGGGGGTCGCCTGTGGGGACTTCGACGCCGACGGCCGCGTGGATCTCTTCCTCACCGGCGTGGGCGCCAATCGGCTTCTTCGCAACCAAGCGGACGGCCGGTTCGAGGACGTCACGGCGTCCGCGGGCCTGCCTCGCGACACCGGATGGAGCACCGCGGCGGCGTGGATCGACGCGGACCGGGACGGCGACCTGGACCTCTTCGTGGCCCACTACGTGGAGTGGTCGGCCGAGCTGGACCGAAGGATCAACCACACGTTGCCGGGCCTCGGCCGGGCCTATGGCCAGCCATGGAGCTACACCGGCACCATGCCCCGGCTCTTCCTCAACCAGACGCGACCCGGCGGGCCGCCGCGCTTCACCGATGCCAGCGCGGGTTCCGGCCTCTGGGTCCGCAACCCCGCCAACGGGCAACCCCTGGCCAAGTCCCTCGCGGTCGCGCCCATCGACCTCAACGACGACGGATGGATCGACCTCGTCGTGGCCAACGACACCGTTCAAAACCTCGTCTTCACGAACCGCCACGACGGCACCTTTGCCGAGGTTGGCATCGCCTCGGGCATCGCGTTCGATGCCTTCGGCCATCCCCGCGGGGCCATGGGGATCGACGCCGGGCGCTTTCGTGACGACGAGGCCCTGGGCATCGCGATTGGGAACTTCGCCAACGAGATGAACGCCCTCTATGTCTCCCAGCCCGGGCGCGATCACTTGGTCTTCACGGACGAGGCGATGCCCGAGGGCCTCGGCAACGCCTCGCGACAGCTCCTGAAGTTCGGGCTGTTCTTCTTCGACTACGACCTCGACGGGCGCCTCGACCTCCTGACCGCCAACGGCCACATCGAGGAGCAGATCGAGCGGCTCCAGCCGGAAGTCCCGTATCGACAGCCCGCCCAGTTGTTCTGGAACGCCGGGACCGGGCCGTCGTTCGTCCCCGTCCAGCCCGGCCAGGCCGGCCACGACCTCTTCACGCCCCGCGTCGCCCGCGGCAGCGCCTATGCCGACCTGGACCGCGACGGCGACCCCGACGTGGTCATCACCCAGTGCGGCGGCCCCGCCGTCATCCTCCGCAATGACCAGTCCCTGGGGCATCATTGGCTGCGCATTCGCCTGGTCGGGCGTGGTGGCAACACCGGGGCCGTCGGAGCATGGGTTCGGGCAAGGGTCCAAGGGCGCGTGTTGGCGAGACAAGTCATGCCCACGCGAAGCTACCTGTCCCAAAGCGAGCTGCCCATCCACCTCGGGCTCGGCAACGCCCGAGCCATCGAAGGCCTCCAGGTCCGATGGCCCGATGGACGCGACCAAGTCATCCCCGTGCCGGACATCGACCGCGAGATTCTCCTCCAGGAACCGCCGTAGGCGGCGGGGGGCAGCCTGACGTCCGTCTCGCCCGGATCCACTCACCCCGCTGGCATCATGACGGCCCAGGCGGCCTCACGCATAAGCCCGGGACTCCCGGATGGCCTCGGCCACATGAGGAGGCACCAGGTGCGCCACGGCCAACCCAGCCCGGACCCGATCGCGTATCTCGGAGGACGAAACGGACAGGGGCCAACCGCGAAGCTCGCGTACACGGAACGGCACCGGAGCGGGCGCCACGGGGCTACCCGGGCGGGGGATGACCACGAACTCCACCAGGCGGGCCAATTCAGCGGCTTCACGCCACTGCGGCAGCGTTGGAACGTGGTCCGCCCCGATCATCCACGCCAACCGGGCCCCGGGATGCCGGGCGAGCACGGCCCGCACCGTGTCCACCGTGTAGCTGGTCCCGCCGCGGCGCAGCTCCACGTCGTCGATCACGAACCGCGGCTCCCCGGCCAACGCCAGGCGAAGCCAACGCAAGCGCTGACCGTCCGGGGCGGGTGCGGCGGAGGGCTTGAAGGGCGAACGGGCGGCGGGGATGAACACCACCCGGTCGAGTTCCAATTCCTCCAGGGCCGCCCGCGCCACCAAGACGTGCCCCCAGTGCACCGGGTCGAATGACCCCCCATACAATCCCAGTCGCATCATGGTGTTGCCCTGCGCCTAGCAACAGCGGTTCACCCCGTCGAAGCGTCGCCCCGCCGCGTCCATGTAAGCCTGCGCCCGCGCCCGGTCCTCGACGTCCTCGCGAACCTCCGGGACATCGATCAACAACCGCGTCGAGCACGCATCCCCCGCGCCCGACACCGCCGCCACGGCGGCCCGGTCGATTGCCTCCTGGTCCGACACGTGGCGCGCCAAGGCGAGGCCAATCGCCAGCGCCCCGGCCGGGGCCGCCGACGGCGGGGCGGCCGCTTCGGCCGGCAGCCACACCGGCTCGCTCTCCACCAGGTCCGGCGGCCGTGTCCCCCGGATGAGCCGCAGCCACTCGCGGGCAGCCAGGCCGACCACAGCCCCCGCCAACACCAGGAACGAACCCGTCACCACCAGGTCGATCACCTGGTTGGCATGCCGCGATCGATTGACCCTCAACGCGTCACGCGCCCCCTGCCCCGCCGGGCCCTCCGGAGCCTTGGCCGCCGCGTCTGCCAGGGCCCCGTGCTTGGACTCCAAGTCCCGTGCCGCCGCCAGGAATCCGATGCGTGGCTGGGGATGGAACATCTTTTGGTACCCGGCGGTGAAGGTGACCGCCAGGAGCCAGCACAAGGGGAGCAAGGTCACCCACGCAATCGCGCGCGATTGGCGCCGGGCGATCGCCATCTTCAAGAGCAACGTGGTCCCGAGGACCAGCGCGATGGAAGCCAGCAACTGGTTGGCGATCCCAAACAAGGGCCACAGCGAGTTGATCCCCCCGAGCGGGTCGCGCACGCCCTGCACCAGGAACCATCCCCAGGCCCCCACCACCAATCCCGACGCCAGCAGGTTGGGACCCATCGCCCGCGTGTCGCCTAGCCGGGGGAAAACCTGGCCCAGGAAGTCCTGGAGCAAGTACCGGCCCACGCGCGTCCCGGCGTCGAGCGTCGTCAGGATGAACAACGCCTCGAACATCACGGCAAAGTGATACCACAGGCCCAGTCCCCGCCCCGCCGTCACCTGGCGGAAGACCTGCGCCATGCCCACCGCGAGGGTCGCGGCGCCGCCCGTGCGACCGTACAACGACTTCTCCTGCACGTCCGAGGCCAGCGCCTCCATCGTGCCCGGTGCCAGGGTGAAGCCCGTGGCGTTCACCTTTTGCAAGACGTCCGCCACGCGCGCGGCATCGTCCGGCCCGGCCCCCTTCACGTTCATCGCCAGGTACACGCCGGGATCCAGCGTCGCGGCCGCGACCAGCGCCATGACCGCCACCAGCGATTCCAGCAGCATCGCCCCGTACCCCACCGTTCGGGCATGGCGCTCACGCGCGATGATCTTCGGGGTGATCCCGGAGGCGATCAGCGAGTGGAACCCGCTGATGGCGCCACAGGCGATCGTGATGAAGCAGAACGGGAACAACGTGCCCGCCACCACCAACCCATTTCCCGCCACCGCGAAGTCCACGACCGCGGGCATGCGCAACTTGGGCAGCACCAGGACCACGCCGGCCGCCAGCGCCAGGATCGTCCCCAGCTTCATGAACGTGGACAGGTAGTCCCTCGGGGCGAGAAGCAGCCAAACCGGCAGGACCGACGCCGCCAACCCGTACCCCACCAACATCCATGCCAAGGGCTCCTCCCGGACCGTGAACACCCTCGAAAGCGTCCCGTGATCGTGGACGTATTGCCCGCCCCACACCGCCGCCAGCAACAGGAGGATCCCCGCCACCGACGCCTCCAGCGTCCGGCCCGGCCTCCAAAACCGAAGGTATCCGCCCATCAACATCGCGATCGGGATGGTCGCGCCCACCGTGAACACGCCCCACGGGCTCTCACCGAGCACCTGCACCACCACCAACCCCAGGACCGCCAACAGGATGATCATGATCGCCAGGATCGCGATCACCGCCACCGTCCCCGCCAACGGGCTCAGCTCGTCCCGCACCATCTGCCCCAGCGACCGCCCCTTGCGACGCATCGACCCGAACAAGATCACGAAGTCCTGCACCGCCCCGCCGAGGACCACCCCAATGAGAATCCACAACGTGCCCGGCAAGTATCCGAACTGCGCGGCCAAGACGGGCCCCACCAAGGGCCCAGGGCCCGAGATGGCCGCAAAGTGATGCCCGAACACAATCCAAGGGCTGGTCTTCACGAAGTCGCGTCCGTCCTCGTGCACCTCGCACGGGGTCGCCCTCCGGTCGTCCAGCATCAACGCCTTGGCCGCGATCCACTTCGAGTAGAAGCGGTAGCCGATGGCGTAGGTGCACAGCGCGGCGAGGACGAGGTAGCCGCTGCTGACAGGCTCGCCCTGTTGCCGGGCAACCACGGAGAAGGCCCACGCGCCCATGACAGCGACGAGGAGCCACGCAAGAAAGGCAACCGGCCTTGGCATGCGGCCAGACTACCGGGAGCCCCAGGGCCTTCCAGCGTGCAGTTGCACCGGGGCACCCGAGGCGGCGGCGACGACGCTGCCCCCGGCTACTTGGTCAGCCCGCGTTGGCTGGCCCGCGCAAACTCCACCAGGTGCCTCAGCTCCGGCGTCATCTCCAGCTCGGCCTCGGCGCGTTCGATCGCGTTGGCCGTGGTGAGGCCCAATCGGAAGAACACCTTGTAGGCCTTGGTCAGCATCGCGATGGCGTCCTCGGAGAACCCGCCGCGCTCGAGGCCCACCTTGTTGACGAAGCGGGTCTCAGCCGGGTTGCCGTCCACCATCATGAACGGCGGTATGTCCTGCACGACCTTCGAGCACCCCCCCACCATGGAGTAGCGACCGATCCGCACGAATTGGTGGATGGCGGCCATCCCGCCCAGCACGGCGTGGTCCTCCACGACCACATGGCCCGCGATGGCGGCGAAGTTGGACATGATGACGTGGCTGCCCACCTGGCAGTCGTGCGCGATGTGGGTCGTCGCCAGGAAGTTGTTGTGCGAGCCCACCCGGGTGAACGCCCCCTCGGCCGTGCCAGCATGGACGGTGCAACACTCGCGGAAGACGTTGTGGTCGCCGATCTCCACGAACGTCACGCCGCCCTTGTACTTCAGGTCCTGCGTCTTCCCCCCGATGCACGCGAACGGGAAGACCTCGTTGTCCGAGCCCATGACGGTGTGGCCGTCCACGATGGCATGGGCATGAAGCCGGCAACGCGGGCCCAGCATCACGTGCGGGCCCACCACCGCGTACGGGCCCACGACGCAGCCTTCGCCAAGGATCGCCCCGGGGTGGATGATGGCCGTGGGATGGATGTCGGGCATGGCTGGGTCAGCGCTCGATGAGCATGAAGGTGACGTTGGCCTCGGACACGGTCTCGCCATCGACGAAGCACACGCCCCGGGCCTTGCCAATCTTGCCGCGCGCCTTGGTCATCTCGACCTCGATCACCAGCGAGTCGCCCGGGCGCACCGGCTTGCGCCACTTCACGTCCTCGGCCGACATGAAGTACGCGATCTTCCCGGTGTTCTCGGCCTGGCGCATCATGAGGATGCCCGCCACTTGAGCGATCGCCTCCAATTGAAGCACGCCCGGCATGATGGGATGGCCCGGGAAGTGACCCTCGAAGTGCGGCTCGCCCATGGTCACCTGCTTCAACGCCACAATCCGGTTGCCCTCGATCCGCGTCACGCGGTCCACCATGAGGAACGGCGGCCGGTGCGGCAGCAGGCGCATCACCTGCATGATGTCCAGCGTGGCGCCGTCGCGGATCAACTGGTCGGGGGCGTCCGGGTTGTGCGCGACGGCGGACGGGCCCGCCGTGCCGGCCGACGGGGCGGAGCTGCCGGCGCCGGCCCGCTTCTCCGCAGCCCGCTCGGCCGGGGCCGGCGTCGGCGCGGTCGGCGTGGCGAGTGCCGCCCCGTTGGCGGTGGGCGGGGGCGCAAAGGTCTGGGCGGCCTCGATGGGGCGGCGCATCTGGGCGATGATCGCCTTCGCCAGCTCGGTGTTGGCCTTGTGGCTGGGGCGCACCGCGATGACGTGGGCGAGCAACGGCCGGCCGACGAGCGCAAGGTCCCCGATGATGTCGAGGATCTTGTGGCGCACGAACTCCTCGGGGTAGCGCAACGGCTCGTTGGTCAGGATGGCGTCATCCCGGATCACGATGGCGTTCTCGAGGGAGCCACCCTTGATCAATCCATTCCGGATGAGGAAGTCGATCTCCTCGAGGAAGCAGAACGTCCGCGCGTGGCAGAGGTCCTTCTCCCAGGTGGCGGCGTTGACCTCGGTGCTGAAGAACTGGGTGAACCGGCCGCCCTTGTCCGCGCTCGTGCACGTCACCTTGAACGAGTCATGCGGGAAGACCGCCATGTAGGTTTCCCCCTGGGTGATCTCGATGGGGGCGGAGACCTTGTAGGGCTCGACCACCTCGGCCTGGGCGACGACGCCGGCCTCGCGGATGATGCGTGCGAAGTCCCGCGACGACCCGTCGCCAATGGGGGGCTCGTTGGCATCCAGCTCGACCACGGCGTTGTGCACCCCGGCGCCCACCAGCGCGGCGAGCACGTGCTCCACCGTGTGCACCTTGACGGAGCCCTTCGCCAACGTGGTGGACCGCTGGGTGTCGGAAACCAGCTCCGCCCGGGCCTCGATCTCCGGCTTGCCCTCCAGGTCCACGCGCCGAAACCGCACGCCATGACCCGCCGGTGCCGGATGAAGCACCAGGCTGACCTTGTTGCCACCGTGAAGGCCAATCCCCGTGAAGGTGGCCGTGTTCTTGAGAGTGTGCTGTTGCGGCACGGCCCGAGGTTCTAGCCAATTTCACCTCGCCGGGGCAATCGCCCAAATCCATCCCGGGCCGGAATGATGTCCGCCCCATCGCCGTGGCGCGCTGCTTGCCCGGGCACCCCCGTCTTTGGCAGCCTTCGGCCGAATGCATTCGTTTCGCTACGTCGGGAAGGAGCTGTTCTGCGAGGACGTGTCGCTGGCCGCGCTGGCCAGGAAGCATGGCACGCCGTTGTACGTGTACTCGCAAGCCACGCTGACCGACCACTACCGCAAGCTGCACGGGGCCCTGGAACCGCTCGACCGGCTCGTCTGCTTCGCCATGAAGTCCAATTCCAACCTCGCCGTCATCCGGACGCTCGCCGGCTTGGGGAGCGGCTTTGACGTCGTGAGCGCCGGCGAGCTGGCCCGCACGATCGCGGCGGGCGGCGACCCGTCGCGCTGCGTCTTCGCGGGCGTGGGCAAGACCGAGGACGAGATCGCCTACGCCCTGCGCCAGGGCATCTACAGCTTCAACGTCGAATCCGTGCCGGAGCTGCAACGCATCTCCAGCGTCGCCACCCGACTCCGCAAGATCGCGCCCGTGGCCGTCCGCGTGAACCCCAACGTGGACGCCCATACCCACGCCAAAATCACGACCGGCACCTACGAGAACAAGTTCGGCATCGCCTTCGAGTCCATCGAGAAGGTCTATGCGCGCGCCGCCAAGCTCCCGAACCTCCGCCTGCGCGGCCTCCAGATGCACATCGGGTCCCAGCTCACCGACGTGCGCCCGTTCCGCCAGGCCGTCGAGAAGGTCGCGCCCCTCGCCACCAAGCTGGCGACGCGTTACGGCCTTGAGTTCCTCAGCATCGGCGGTGGCATCGGCATCATCTACCGCGACGCCCTCGCCTCCGGGTCCCCCGAGTGGTGGTCGGGGCCCCATGCCCAGGGCATCCTCACCCCGGAATCCTACGCGGCGGAGATCGTCCCGCTCCTGCGCCCTCTCGGCCTGCGCATCCTGCTCGAGCCCGGGCGCTTCCTGAGCGGCAACGCCGGCGTCCTCGTGTCGCGCGTCGAGTACATCAAGAAGACCGGCAAGAAGAACTTCGTCATCGTCGATGCCGCGATGAACGACCTCATCCGGCCCGCGTTCTACGACTCCTACCACGAGATCGTCCCCGTCTCCCGCAAGGGCGGGGCCACGGTTTCCTCCGACGTCGTCGGCCCGATCTGCGAGTCCGGCGACACGTTCGCCAAGGACCGGCCGCTGCCCAAGGTGGGCGAGGGCGACCTCCTCGCGTTCATGAGCGCCGGGGCGTACGGGTCCGTCATGGGCTCCACCTACAACTCCCGCCCCCTTGCCGCCGAGGTCCTCGTCAACGGCCGCAAGTCCGCCGTCGTCCGCAAGCGCCAGCCCCTCCCCGACGTCTGGGGCCTGGAATCGGTCGCACCCTGGCAATAGGAGCGCCTTGCCTCGCGTCGAGCCCTCCTCCTACCGGGCACCCCGCCTCCTCCGGGACGGGCACGCCCAGACGGTCTTTCCCACGCTGCAACGCCGCGTCCCGGAACCCGCCTACTCGCGCCGGCGCATCGACTTGTCCGACGGCGACTTCGTGGACGCCGACCTGTCGCCCGTGGGGGCGCGGCGGGTCGTGGTCATTTCCCATGGTCTCGAAGGCCACTCCCGCCGGCCGTACGTCCTCGGCATGGCTCGCGCCTTCAACGCCGCCGGATGGGACGTCGTCGCCTGGAACTTCCGCGGGTGCTCCGGCGAGCCCAATCGCCTCCTCAAGTTCACCCACAGCGGTTCCTCGCAGGACCTGGCCGAGGTCATCGACGCGGTCCTCGCCTGCGGCCGCTTCGAGAAGCTCGTGGCCGTCGGCTTCAGCCTGGGTGGCAACCTCACCTTGAAGTACCTCGGCGAACGGGGCCGCGACCTGCCTCGCGCCGTCGTCGGCGGCGTCGCGTTCTCCGTCCCCACGGACCTTCGCGGCTCCGCCGAGCGCATGGGCCGCCTCGAGAACAGGCTCTACATGCGCCGCTTCCTGTCGGACCTCCGGGCGCGCATGGCCGCGAAGGCCGCGCAATTTCCAGGCAGGGTCTCGCTGGAGGGGTACTCCGACATCCGCGACTTCCGCGGCTTCGACGAGCGGTACACCGCGCCCCTGCATGGGTTCGCGAACGCCGACGACTACTGGGCGCGCAGCAGCAGCAACGCGTACCTGGGCGGCCTCCGCGTCCCGGCGCTGCTCGTGAACGCCCAGGACGACCCGTTTCTTTCCGAGGCGTGCTTCCCTCGTGCGCAGGCCGACGCCAACCCCAGCTTCCACCTCGAGGCCCCCGAGCACGGGGGGCACGTGGGCTTCGTCACGCTGGGTTCGGACGCCTACTGGTCCGAGCGTCGCGCCGTCGAGTTCGCCGAGGCGCTGTAGGCCGGTACGACGTCCTTTCGGGGAAAACCCAGCCCGCACCGCCGGCCCAATGGCATCGGCACGGCCTAAGCCGGAACGATTCAGTTGGATCGGTCGTGCTTGCTCGATCTTCTTTCGCAAGAGCCTCGTCGTTCGCTCGTTACGGGCCTCGTACCGGCCCGCGCCTCGCTCACTCCTCGTCTTGCGAGAAAATCTGCGGCGCCATCACTTCCCTCCCAACTGAATCGTCCCGGCTAAGCGCGTGGCCGCAAGTGCGCGAGTCACTGATAAACGACCAACCCTCTCAGCAGGCCAACGTGATTCGGGCGAGGTGTCGGCAAGTCGGCAAGGCCCCATCTCCAAGGAAGTGCCGGTTTTACTGCGTGGCAGTCAACCCAGATAGGGTCCTCGCGTCGAGGGGTCGGTCGAACAATAGCGTCCGGCCTATGAGGCCCCGGTAATAGGCGTTGTGGAAGTAGAACAATTCCGCGCCCAGGATCACGGACGGGGAAATCCCGGCCGGGCAGGCGAGTTTCCGGGTGGTGCCCTCGTTGACCGGTTGGCCGTCGATATAGAGCCGGATTCGCCACCGTTGGTCTGCCGTCGGTTCGCCCGTCATGGCCACTTGGTACCAGCGACCGGCCTCAATCGGAGTGTTCGTGGAGGTGAAGCGGTCGTTGTTGTCGAGTGAAGCCTGCAACTGATACGGTGCCGTCTGACCCACCAGTCGCAGGACTAAGCGACGCGCGCCGATGCCGACAATGTCCCCGTAGCCACCATGTTCCGCCTTCCCCATTTCAGCGGCCGGCTTCACCCACGAGACAATCGTGAAGCCCTTGAGGACGAATCCATCCCCGCCATGGTGCCCGGCTACGGCCACGGGAACCGTGGCGCGTCCCTTGTAGCCCGGGTGCCTCAGGTATGCTGAGTCCAACCCGCCAGCCTTCGGGTAGATCCCTTGGTCTCCGACAATGTCCGTAAACCTAAGGGCAGGCCGTCCCTCGTCGAGGACCCAAGCCACGTTCGCCAGTTCCAGCACCCCTAACGGGCCTCCGGCGAAGTCGAGGGTGTGCAAGCCACGCCCTTCCACCATCCGGTAGTCCATGATTGAGCCCTCCGGCGAAAGCGCGGCCTTCGCCGCGATCACGTTGGCGGCGGCGGCGACGCCGTCGGGGAGAGGGTCGCCCGGTTTGATCCGTCGGAACTCGGCGTCGGCGAACAGGGCGCTGCCAGTGCCGCCATTGCCGAAACCGAGGGTGAGAGTTTTGACGCCGCTGGGCAGGTCGAACACCCATCCGCTTTGCCTCCAGCCAAACGAGCCGGCGCCGACAAAATGTTGCAGCGCCATCAACGATTTACCGGCCTTGTCGGCTGCGGTCAGTTCGATGCGCCCACCCGGGCCGGTCAGGTTGTCGCCCATCGCCTTCACCGAAAGCAGGTAGCGTCCAGCCACGAGACCTTCGGCGGGCACGGGCAACGGGGCCGCCGCGAAGGCCAGTGGGCCGAGCTTCATGGCATGACCGCTGTCAATCCCGGTCGGCTTGGCCAACTCATAGGTGGGACGCCGGTTGTGGCCGGACATGAAAGGTACCCGGCCGTAGATCCAGGATTCGCTCAGCGCCGCGAACTGCGAGAAGGTGGTCTTCGGCCACTCGGCAAAGATGTAGTGATGGTCAGAATCAAACATCGGGCTGTCCACCGTCCTGGCCTCCTGGAACAGCTTCGAGGCCTCCGCGGCCGGGTATCCCGTGTAGCGGTAGCGCACCGACACTTTTTGGGTGGGCTTGAGTGTCTCCCGCGGGAAGGCGAGCCCGGTGTCGTAAAAGGCGGCGCAGACGGCCGTGTTGACCTTCCGCCCGCCCGTGTCGGGTGTCTGGTACTCCACAGCCGGACAAACCGGGACCGGGTCGTTGTGACGCCCGTGCCAGGCCCGGAGCCCATCGGCCATGCCTAGGTCCTCCTGGACCCCGGGGTCCACCGGAGTGACCGGTCGCCGCTGCAGCGTCCCGTCGGCCTTGCGGAAGACCAAGTACTGCCAGTTGAAGGGGTCGAGCGGGGTGTGGTGCTCGAAGTCCAGGCCGTTGCGGAAATCGAACGACTCCCCGGGTAACACCTCCAGCTCGCTCTCGATGTCGTAGGTATAGACGGAACGTCGGGCGTCCCATCCCACGGTCATTCGGGACCGGGTGCCGAACCGGTTCTTCTCATGCCGACCCACCCACGAGGCCACCAGATGCCCGCCTCCTGCATCCACTTTCAGGTCGGCTGTGTCGTTTTTCGCCTCCGCATAGGCACCCTGGGCCTGCACATCCCAATGGCTGTTGAATCCAAGCAGCGGCCGAACCCCAGGCCGAAGCTTCACGCTGTTGACAAAGCTCGAGTCCGGGTGCGGCAACAGGAGGATTGGTTCATCACCATCAAACACCCACTGGCGTCCGCCGATCCATGGTCGAACCCGGAAACTCGGGGCGTGGGCCGACAAGTCCCCGGCCCTGCCCGAAGCGAGTGGGGTCACTGTGACCTTTGAGAAGTCGACCTTTGCACCGCTGTGAACGCCGATCCCGAGCTTGCCGGCCGGCAGCGGTTCGGCGTCGAGGAAAGAGAGGATCTGCCGCCCGCCCGCTAGCACGGTGACGCGATTCGCTTGGACGCGGGCGGTGAGCGCTAGCGGGGTGTCCTTCCGGATCCCCAGCGGGACGCTACGAACGTAGCCACCGGCCGGGAACTTGACCAAAGCCACCTCGCCGAGCGTTGCCGACACCTGGACGCGGTATCCGGACGCTTCCCCGGCGCGCAGCAGCAGCCCGGCATCCCAGCCCTGGTCGTCGACCGTCTTGTCGGGCCACACGGACCAGGACTCTCCGAAGAACGACTTGAGCTTTCCTGGTTCTCTTACGGTAATTGTGGCCGATACCTCGACATCCGCTGGAGTCGTCGCCGATTGGAGATACGACCATTTTCGGGCGGTCAGGGTGGCTGTGTCCCCCGTGACGGTCGCATCCTTCCAGTCCAAAGGAATTCGGCTCCAGCCAGACACTCCGGTCGGTGGCTCCGCTGCGTGGAGGCCGACGAGGCACGACACCAACATGACCATGGTGCCTTTCCAGCGGACAAAGGACGTCAGTCGATACCGAGGTCGCTGGCATGCGTCGGCCTTGGTGTGCATGGAGTTCTGCCCACGCGTGCGCCTGAAGTTGTCGAGGGTGAAGTTCATGGTTGCGATGGGAATGGGCTCTTCGTGTCCGCTTCAATGGGGAACCTTGAAATGGTCCCCAATCATCGGACCAATTTCCGGCCGATTTATGTTATGGTCCGGGGTCTGGAAATCTCCGCTGATGTCTTCGTTCTCGTGCTTGGTCCGACGCTCCCACAGCGCATGGGGCGCGTCCAGACCG
>CAIRNV010000264.1 GCA_903880005.1 uncultured Verrucomicrobiota bacterium
CCGTCTGATCGCCGACCGCCGCCAACCCCGGTGCTGCATTCACCTCCCGCACCACCACCTGGAATGACCCCGGCACTGTCGTCACCCCATCACTCACCGAAACCGTCACGACATTCGTGCTCGGCCCCTGCGCCTCCGTCGGCGTCCACGCCAACACCCCGCCCGAGGTCACCGACATCCCGCTCGGGCCCGACACCAACGCATACGTCAATGTCTGCGCCGGCACGTCCGCATCCGTGGCACTCAAGGTCAACGTCAATGCCGTCAACTCATTCACTGTTTGACCACTCACCGGCGCCAACACCGGCGCCGCATTGACCTCCCGCACTACCACCTGGAATGACCCCGTCACCGTCGTCACCTCATCACTCACCGACACCGTCACGACACTCGTGCTCGGCCCCTGCGCCTCCGTGGGCGTCCACGACAGCACCCCGCCTGCCGTCACCGTCATCCCGCTCGGACCGGACACCAACGCATACGTCAACGTCTGTGCCGGCACGTCCCCGTCCGTCGCACTCAACGTCAACGTCAATGGCGTCAGCTCGTCCACCGTCTGATCGCCGACCGCCGCCAACCCCGGTGCTGCATTCACCTCCCGCACTACCACCTGGAATGACCCCGTCACCGTCGTCACCCCATCACTCACCGACACCGTCACGACACTCGTGCTCGGCCCCTGCGCCTCCGTGGGCGTCCACGCCAACGCCCCGCCCGAGGTCACCGTCATCCCGCTCGGGCCCGACACCAACGCATACGTCAACGCCTGTGCGGGCACGTCCCCGTCCGTCGCACTCAACGTCAACGTCATTGGCATCGACTCGTCCAACGTCCTGTTGCCCACCGCCGCCAACACCGGGGCCGCATTCGCCTCGCGCACCACCACTTGGAACTGGTTCGTGACACTCACCACTCCGTCCGTCACCGACACCTTTACCACATTCGTGCCTGGTCCCTGAGTCTCGGTCGGTGTCCAAGTCAAGACTCCACCCGCCGTCACCGTCATCCCGGTCGGACCCGACACCAACGCATACGTCAACGTCTGTACCGGCACATCCCCGTCCGTCGCACTCAACGTCAACGTCAACGTCGTCAACTCGTCCAGAGTCCGGTCACTCACCGTCGCGAACACCGGCGCGGTATTCTCGGTGGTTTGCCAAAACCCCGACAGCACCTTCCGGCTTCCCGTCGTGACCGTCGCCGTGGATCCCGCAACCGCCTGACCGAACGTGCCCACCACACTGAACCGCGCCGTCCCCGACAGCCCTCCACCCGACGGGAAGACCCGCCGATCGGAGTTCAGCGTCCCGGCCATCGCGGTGGCGAAGAGCAGGGCACACCATCCCAACCGCTGTAGGGCCAAGCCGATCATGCCTGATGAGTCGAGGTCTGCAGACGTCCAACACGCATTCGCCGCACCGGACCGGGCCATCCCCAACTCATTCGACGATCAGCTTGAAGAATCGATACACGGTTTCATCCGATGCAGGCACCACCCGCACCTGGATCCTCGCAACGGAGGATGATGCATACGACGACACAGGCGTGGCCGCGCCCGCATCACCCTGCAATCGAAATGAAACAGGGCTCCATTCCTTAAGGTCCGGAGATCCCACGATTCGGTAGGATCGACCGCTCACGACGGTGAACTCCAACAAGGCCGGATCCTCTGAAACCCCGCCCGAAGCATCCGCTGCGTCATCCGTGGCGGGATTGCGAATCGCGGTGAGCACGAACCCGCTCTTCGGATCCAGCGCATAGGTGCCTGCGAAGTATTCCTCCAGATTCGTCAACCCGTCCCGATCCGCATCGTCTCCCGGCCGGACCTTGTTGATGTCCGAGTTGATCCTTCTCTGCCACGCATCGGGCAATCCGTCCCCGTTCCGGTCTTCCCCGAGCGTCAGGTTGATGCGCGTCGTCATCCCCGGCTCGCCCAAGGACTTGGACCCGATCGTCATCTCAATCGGCAGGAACGTCCGCCCACCGAGCCTCACCCGCATCTTGAACGGGGCCGCCGGATTCAACGCCGTGGGCCGGTATGCCTCACTCGTCAACCCCGCATCCAAGGGGATCGTCATGCGATAGTTCACCCCGGGCGCCAACAGGTCGGACACGGTGGCGTAAACCTTCACGCCGGAATCCGCCTCCAGACTGACGATGGCCCCTGCCACCAGCGGATTCCCCAATTCATCGCGCACCATCCCCTCGATCGTATGGGGCAACGCCGGCGGATACGCGTTCAACGGCGGTGCCATCCGTCCGACGGACAGCAGGGTGGCCAATCCGAGGAAGCAGGAGACCCAACCCGGCCCCGTGGGAGTTGTTGTTGTTTTCATGCAATGCGGAGGCGTCCGTTTCAGTTCCCCGAATACGAATAGGTCACGAGGTGAAGCTTGATATCACTCACCGAATCGATGAACCGCCTCAACCCCTCGTCGGGATCGTGGAACAGCTTGATCCCCGGGATCACCAGCTTCCATTTGTTGTTCCACACCGAGCGCCCGATCAACCGCGTGTTGGTGAACTGGGAACGCTGCAACGAGCCTCCAGATCCATAGATCGAACTGCTGAAGGCCGCCGTCGTCGACACCGGCCGGAACGAGGCATGCTTGCGGATCGTGAACAGCGGCTCCGACAGGGAATCCGCGGATTGATAGACCGCTTTGCTCGAAAAGTCCGATCCCCCAATGTTGAACGGCAACGGGATCGCCACGTCATCCACCGACCAGGTCCGGACGTTCCCCTGGTCGCCCAACGCCGGACTTCTCATTGAATCCAACCCAACGGGGATCAGGTAAACACCCGGTGTCGCCGCCAACGCACGCGGATCGTTGAAGGCCGCATCCGGATCGCCCGGGGACACCGACCCCGTGCCGCTCACCACCCCGGAGTTCGCAACGGGGTTGTCCATGCCGATGTATCCCTCCAAGGCAATGCCCGCCGCGAAGATCTTCGTCGCAAACGAACTGGAATCGAAGGAGTGATCCCAACCCTGCAAGGGCTGGCCGAAGAAGTTCAACCCATCCGCAATCGTGGTCTCGAATTCCACCACCAGACCCGGCATCGGAGCGCCCGTCTCGACCCCCACCTGCATGCAGTAACGCTTCACGTCGAAGTCCTCGAGGATGTTCGCCTTCAAGGCCCCATTCAGCACGTCCTTCCATGCGTTGGCCCCCTCCGCCGTCGGCAGGATCCGATGCCTCTCCTTCCGCAGGGAGAAGGTCGTCCCGTAGGAGGTCGGATTATTGAATCCCAGCCGGGTCTTCAACACATCCCAGTCCGCCTTCATCTCCGCCAGAACACTCGACAGGCCCGGATCCCCGTTGTTGCTGCCGGCATATTGGGGAACGCCCCCCTTGACCACACCCAGCGCACGCGAATTGACGATCCTCGACAGGAACGTCTTGCCCTTCGCCGTATTCAACAAGCCCGTGTCATAATCATACGCATTTGCCGCCAGGTACGTGTACCGCGACGCCAGATCAAACAAGGTCTTGTACCGCTCCAGCTTCTCATTCCGGAAAATCCGGAACGCCGCGTCACGGGTCCGATATCCCTGGATCAACGCCGCCGCACGCTTGCGGTACACTTCCCGCTCCTTCAGCAATCGATCCCCTTCCGCCACGAGGGACGCATACCGTCGCTTCGTGTCATCCCAGATCCGCTCCTTCTCGTTGATGACTTGGAAATCCCCCTGGACCGCCTTGAGCTGGTTCCCCAAGTCCACCACCGCAGCCCGCAGTTGCTGCTGCCGGTCCAGGTCGTTGATCAGGTTCTGCTTGGCGAGGATTTCGTCGGCCTTCTTGAGGTTCGCCCCGCCAACTGCCGAGGTTTGGATGATGCTGGCTGTTTGTGAGCTGAGAATCCCAGCTATTGTGGCTGGATAAATAGCGGCAGATGCGGCAGTCAGATTCAGAGTCCCCATTCCGGCAGACAAGCCAACTATGATATCGGTCGGAACCCCATTAAGTGTATAACCAAGAATGTCATGGATGTTGTCGATCGTGAATTGATTGACTTGGGACAACACATCAAACGCCACCTGCCTCGCCCCTATGTCGTAGGTCAACGTCCGAACCTCGTCCTCCAATTTCTTGGTCTGTTGGAACGCTTGCACCTGCGCTTGGAAGAGCTGAACGGCCTTGTCCAAGTCCTGTTTGTCGCTCTCACATTGCGCCGCCAATGCGTATTGGAATCGATCGTGGGCCTGGATCAACTCCGAGATCGCTTGTTGGATCTTCCCCGGTGACTTGCGCCGGGAGGTCCACTCCTTCGGCTTGCCAAAGAAGCCATGGGAACCTAAGGCATACTCCATGTAATAGACGGGCTTCCCGGTAATTGGATCGGTCTCGTTGTACTTGTCCGATTCCAGATTGACGATGACCAGTTCCTGGCTGCTTCCATCCACGGGCCCCTGGGTATCGACCGTCGTGCCCAAATAGCTGGGGAAGGAGCTCCAGCTCCCCACCAACTGTTGGATGTCGATGCGCGCCACATAGTCCGGTTCATTGGCCTGATAGACGCCCGGAGCCTCGATCCCCAGCGTCTCGACATATTGATAATGGTACAGGTCCGGCCCTTCATACCCCTGCTTGTACAGCCTGCCCGGCCCGACATCGTCGGGGTAAGGCGTCCCGTACAGCTCAATCAGCGCGCTCGTGTAGGCCAATTCCTGCTTCTCCACGGCGTTCTGCAAGTCCGCGAGGGAATCCTGCTCGCTGCGCATCAGCCGCGTGACGTCCTTCGCATCGTCAAAGCTGGCCACCGCATTCGCCAGCGCTCCCAATGCCCGTTCATGGACTTGCTCAAAATGCGAGCGGGAGGATGCCCCGGTCACCTGATCGGGATTCAGATCAAAGGCCAATCCCCCGCTGGGCATCGCCAAGGGCGTCATCAAGCCCTCGGCGTTGTCCATCGCCGTCTGGATGTCAGCCCCGCTCGTTGCAATCTCCTGCAACTCGGGAACCGTCGTCCGATCCACCTTTTGAATCCCCTCATGCAACGGATTCGGATCCGTCGGCGGCAGGATCGAATTGCCCAGGGCCCAGTGCAGGTAGGCCGCCTGGCCGGTCCGCGCCGCCCAGTGATCCATTCCCCACTGCCGGGTCGTGGGTGGCGTCTGCCCACTGTTCTCACGGCTGTTCTCGAAATGGCTCCAACCGACATCCCGACCCGCCAAGTAATCCCGGCGCCAGGTCAGATCGAAGACCTCCTTGCCCGTCCGCACCACCGCGGCGGCCGCCGTCGCAAACTTCCGCTCGTCCTGGTAATCCACCGCAACGGCCTTCCCCAGGATGTTCACTGCCTCAATCCGGGGAACCCAGGCGAAGCTTCGGTCCAACAAGAGGGAATAGTACCCCTTGAGCGCCGTCAGATAGTGCCCATAGGCGTCGCCATGCCCTTGCGGATAGAGCCTTGCCGCATCCGCCGCATCCACCTTCCCATCCGAATTCTGATCCAGGATGTTGTAGTTCAGCGAGTAGATGACCTCGCCCGAGTCGATGCCGCGGGTGTAATTCCATACCAACCGGTTGTACACCGGGGCCAATCGGACGCCCGGCTGGAGGAAATCATCCCGCCCACGCAAGAGCGCCAATTCCTCCTCTAGCAGGGAAGGCAACTGACCCTTGAAGGAGAACAGGGCCGTTGCAATGTCGCCGTACGTCTTGTCCTTCGTGCCAATCCCAATCGTCGGATTGGATGCATCGGATCGGGCCTCATTGCCCACCAGCATGTAGAGGTCGCTCAGATACCCCGCCGCCAGGAGCAGGGCATCGTTGGCCGGGTCGTAGCTGATTCCCGCATTGATACTCAGATCCTTGCCCCGGCGCAGCACCGTCTCATAGATCTCGATCAGCCCGTAATCATTGATCGTGTCCAGGTTCAAGGCCACGTCTCCCTCCCAACGCTTGCCTGCGGTCGTCAGGATGTTGGCATCCGTGTTGATCGTGTTGTTGAACAGATCCGTCGTCCGCTGATTGAAGGGATTGATCCCGGCAAGCACCCGCTTGATCCAGCCTTCCACCAGCGCCGGCTCGGTCCACTGGGACCAGCCCTGCTTCTGGTTGTTGACGTCCGGCTGGTAGGAGGGATGCGTCGAGCTGTTCGCACGATAACGGCACACCAGATAATTGTCGCTCAACGCCCGCACGTCCGCCTGCTCACCCAGGGTGGTCCGGACCTTGTCCGGATACCGTGATGAATCCAGTTTGATCCATTGTGAACCGGCAATATCCACACGATCCGTGCTTTGATAGGCATCCAGCTGGCATTTGAACGGCAACTGCGTGCCCGGGTTGGCACTCGAATAGAGTTCCACGGTGATCCGATGCGTCACCGAGCCACTGCTCGGGACGCCCCCGGCGAAGCGCTGGGGTCCCAGTGCATACACACGGGTGAGGGGTGCCGGATTGAACCCGGAAGGCGCTGTGATCGTCGCCGTGTCCGCGTCGCCATTCGTCCGGGTCACCGCCAGCTCCCCATTGATGTACACCTTGACTCCCAAGGCGTCATCCAGGCTCAGGCTCAGATAGAATTGGGAATAATTGTTGGACGCGGAAACGGCGTAGTCCCGGTACAGGATGCTCTGCGGCCGATCGTCTCCAGTGGCCTCATACAGCCCGAAGACGGCGGCGCTGTCCGGCAACGGCGTGGTCGAGGCAGGCTCCACCAGGATTTCATAGTTGCTGGAGTTGATGCTGGACCATCCGGACGACACCACATTTGCGGATGCCGTGTTCCCGTCGCGATCCGACACACTCACCCGGCTGCCGCTTTGGAGTTTCAATCCAGACGTCGATGGGACGGTGAAGACGAGGTTGCCGGAGGCATTGGCCACCCCGCTGAAGCTGAGGCTTTCCACCGGCACGATCGCATTGATCACGTTGGCTGCCCATCGGCTGTCCGTCACAGCCCCGATTCCCAGAAGCTCAGCCCTGTCGGTCGCCGTGGGAAACTGGAGGTGATTCCACGTTCCCAAGGCATTGGAGTTCAGAAGATTGACGGCCGTGCTCTGATAGACGGCGGGCGGTTGACCATCCACCGGCGGCGCAATCCACCATTCGAAGTCATAGAGTCCCGTCTGCCCGGCAACATCCGCGATCTGCTGCACGGTCACCTGCTCAGCCAGAGGATTGGACGACAGGATGACCTTGGCCTCGCCTCGGTAGAGATTGCTCACCACCTTGATCACCTTGACGCTCACCGGGTCTGCCGTCGGTGTGAAGGCCAGCCCATCACCGGAGATCAGGGTGACATAGCCGATGCCTGGTCCCATGGCCGTCAGCGCATACGAGTCCACCGCCGAATCGGAATTCTTCACCTGCACGACTTGGCCGAGGGTGTTGGTCACCGCTTGCAGGGTTGGAACTCCGTTCACCGGAATCGTGCTGGTGAACGTTCCCGGCTTGGCACTGTTCGGATAGTAGGTCTGCAACACCCCTCTCAGGCCCCCGCCCGATCCATCGTCAATCGCAGCGTCCCACGCCGTCTTCAATTCATCCCCGGAGTCGCAAAGCCCCTTCAAACGCGTGATGTCGCTCGCGCTCAGCAGATTGGGCAGCAGGTAGCTCTCCCCCAGCGTCTCCGCCTTGAACACACCCAGCAGTATCAACGACCCGTTCTTGCCGTCGTTCGGATCCAGGAAAAACCGATCCGACAGGTGAGGAGGCAGTTGGGGGAAATACGTCTTCCCCTGGTAAACCGAGGTCTGGATCGAGTCCGGGATCTTGTTCAATCCCGTCGCTGACCCGTCCGGAAGCGTGTCCGCCAAAGCGAACTTCTTCGCCACCGTCGGATCATGCAGAACCACCGATGGCTTGGAGGTGTCGGCATAAATGGACTGCTGATAGAGCACTTCGAGGCTGCTCTGACCACGCACCGCTGGAAGGCCCCGCTTGGGTACCGTGAGCGTCTCGGCCATTTGCAACACGGGCGCCGCCTGCGGCCATCGCGCCTGGTAACGGATGCCCAACGCATCGCCATCCGTGCTGGGATCAGAAACCCATTCGGTGCCCACCCAGCCGGCTCCACCGGTCTGCGCGGCCCTCAGATACGGCGCAATCGATCCCACAGGCGGTTGAGTCGCTTGGGACGGAAACCAGAAACCGGGCAACGTCTTGTAATAGAATTTGAACGGGCGAATCGCCGAGTCCTGGCTGCTGTGGGGTCCGCGATAGACCCAGAGGTTGTTCTTTCGATCCTGAAAGGTCGTTTGGTTGTACAAGCTGCTCCGGTCAATCTCTTCCTGAGCGGTCCCAGCCAAGGCATCGCCGACCAGCTCATAACTCACGATCCAGTCAGGGGTGGTGGAATTCGGTGTGATCGCCGTCAACCCAGTCGGAGCCGAGCTCGTGACCAACGAGACCATCAGGAGCGCTGCCCCTCGGATGTCCGCGCTGCCTTGGGCATTGACCCCGGTTCCAAAGTTGAGTGTGACATTGGTCCCACCGCTCCCAACCGATACAACGGTGGGCGTCCAGTTCAGGGACGCAGTCGAGGATCCAACCCACACCGTCGAACCCACGGTCGCCACCGTGCCAGCAGCCACCTGATAGGTGTAATAGGCCGTGTTGGCGTTTTGAGTGATGCTGGTCGAGGTGGATAGGGCGACCGGCGCTGTGGCGGACATCGCCCCTTCCATGGTCCTCGCCAAGGGATCAACACTCCGCGGGATGAAATAATAACCTGTCCCCCCCGCCTTCTTCCGTAAGCGCAGGGTTTGATAGGGCAGGAAGAAGGGACGATCGACCGTGGTCAAGGTCGTGTAGGACGAGGCGAAGGAGGCGGCTCTGACATCCGACCGTGCGAATTCCCGATTCAAACTGCTGGGCAGACTTCCAGGCGCGGCGGGCGGAATGGGCAAATCCATCAACGGCAGCGGCATTGGCGGCTGAAGGATCGTCCCCGCATCGATCGCATAGCTGAACTTTTCCGTGGCGGTCTCCCGGATCACCTCAAACGCGGACATGCTCGGGCGCCCATCGGCGGCCGTGTAATTCAGCAACACAAACGGCCTGGATGAAAAGCCACTGCCGGAAACCACATTCAGGTCGTCCCGCAGCGCCCACACCCTTCCTCCTTGCAACAACGCATGCTCCTCATTCGGGTTATACCCGATGGTATTGGTCGTCGTATTGCCGAGATAGAGACTGCCCGCCTGTTCCAGGCTCGTCAGAGGCCCGCTGCCCTGATTGTTGGCAAGGACGATCCTTCGGTAGCTAGCCCGGGAGGGATCCGGATATTGCAGGGTGTAACGCCCAATGACCGACGGCCAATAGGTCGGCGCAAAACCCAGTGTCTCGCTTCGGAGGCTGGTCGGTCGGTTGGCCCGGAACCACCACACTTCCAATGGCATCGCATCGGGGAACGCATTCACCGGGATGATCGAACTCAGCGCCGCTGCCGGGAAGCCGACCACAAAGGGATCCTTGTACGCTCCCGGATTGAAGGAGATGCCCTTCGCCGGGTTGATGTATCCGGGGAAGTAGGAACCGGTGCCTCCCAATTCATCCAGCGGTGGCGACACTCGCTCACCCACATAGGCAACCGCCTGCACCATTCGGGGCCCCCCTGAAAGGGTTCCAAAGGGCAACGGTGATTGACTGCTCGGAGGGGCGAGGTCTGCCACGGCCGCATTCAGCAGGGCCGTCAGCGTCGTCACCCTCGTCAATCCATTCGCCGGAGCCGATTCCGGCGTCGCTCCATAGTCCGTCGCCAGATAGGTGCCACCACTCAGACTGGTCGTTTCAGGAAAGCTACTAGGGGCACTGTCATCGACGACGAAATTCATCGTCGCGGTCATCGTGAACGAGCCTCCCGCGTCTGAAAGGAGCGTACAATACCGGGCCGTGGGAGCCGACAACAGGACGTCGAGGTCGCCGTTCCGTGTGGAATACACGTTGTTCAACTTCACCCGGACCGCAAGAACCTTGTTGGTGATCCCACTGACGGTGATGGTGGAGGGATAAATCGAGGCATTGCCCGCATTCGCCGCCACACTCAGCGACGTCGAATTGGAAAAGGTCACCGTCTGACGCTCGGTTGTGTCCGGATTGATCGTATCAATCTCGATCCCCCATGAGCCGAGTCTGCTGCCCCCAAGATAGCTGACTCCCCCCCAATTCACTCCCGTATCCGACGATCTCCAAACTTGGTTTGGGATGTCGCTTCGGATCGCATACATGGCAGATGCGGAACCTGTAGCCACGTCCGCACACTTCCATGCCTGAGTTGAATTGATCGTCGTCAGAGTAGTCGTGTTCTTGACATCCACTGACCTGTAGAGACCTCCACTTGACGCCGCGATCAGGGTAGCGTTGGCGCTCGTCCCTGAACCCGTCCCGACCATGGAAACGGAATTCCATGAAGCGGTGCTTCCACGAGTAACCCAATTGTTACCTCCATCGATGGATACGTAGAGGTTCCCGCTGGCAGGGGCCGCAGCCATGAAGCCGCCATCGGCGGTGCTGGCGACGGCAATCCATGATGCCGAGATCGCCTTCGCGGCGGACGTAAAGGTGGATCCACTGTCGGTAGAGGTGAGAACCAAAAGCAGGTTGTTGTTCACCCCAACGACCATCTTCAGTCCGTTGTCCGTGAGTGCGATCGATGTCAGGGACCTGCTGGCGTCCGTGTATTTGGCGTTCCAAGCAACGCCACTATTGATGGAGGTGTAAATCACACCGTCTGAGGTGCATGCGGCCATCTTCGTCCCGTCGCCGGAGCAGGCCACCCCCCTGTAGGACTTGCTCACCCCTGCCGCGGTCCAGGTACTTCCGCTGTCGCCCGATACCTGGAGGGAGGTTGATTCATTCTTCGCCGCGACGATCTGGGTCCCGGTTCCGGACATCGCCACAGCAATCCAGTTGGCCACTCCGGCGGTAAGAATCGGCGTCCAGGTCGCCCCAAAGTCGGTTGATCGGTAGAGATAGTCGTTGAAGGCCGCAGCCACGAGGATGCTGCCCGTCGATGAGGCCGCGATCGCCCGGATGTCCCGGGTCTCAGTGCTGTCATCCGACACGTACAGCTTCCAATCCCCATTGACCCCTCGGGGTCGGTTGGCCAGATAGGTGTTGTAGTTGGTCGTGAGGGTCGGAAGGGTGACGGTTGGGAAATCATTATAGGCGGTGACGGAGTCCAAGGTGGTGGAGATCGAGTCGGTAAAGGATGCGTCGATGACCTTTTGATCCAGCCATGAAAAGACCCGCTCGAAGCCCACGCGGTTGGCCGTATTGTAACGGATCAATGCCCGGAGCGAGGGCTGGCTGTCATCCAAGTAGGTGTAGAAGGCCGACCCCGAGTTGAGCACGGCTCTCGGTCTCCCAAGGTTCGACGGATCCTGGTATTCCAAGACCGGATTGTTTTCGCTGGGGAGGATGACCGCCGTCTGGGCCGCCTCAGTGTCGGTGCCCACCACAGGGCGGACATAATGACTGTATTTCCCGCTATCCGTCGGCCACACAAAACGATAGCGCGCGAAATGCCGGGGCCATGAGAGGCCCGCCAGCCCGGGACGCATCCAGACCACCTGGTAATCACTCAGGTTCTTCGTCGGCTCGACGGCGTACAGGGAGGTTTTGCCATTGGCTTCAGGCTGGTGGGAATACGCAAATTCCTGGCCCTGATCACTCATCATGGCTGAGGGATTGAGCAGCGCATCCGTCGCATCATTTCGATAATTGGGCGTCACCTTCTCCCCCAGCTCAATCGTGACATCCGTCGGCGGGATCTCCCGGACCACATCGATGATCTCAAACCCCAACTGGCGACGCGCACCCGTGGTCGAGGTGGATTCTCCCAGAAGCTCCATGAAGATCCGCCCCTCCCGGTTGTAGGCCTGGATCATCCCGCCGTTGACCTCGATTGTTCCGCGATTCAGCGATTCAAGGCCATCAATGTTGGGACCCGGCACCACATCGGCTTGGGGGACACTTTGAGGAAATCTGGAATTGTAGATGAAATTGACCTGGGAAACCCCCTTGGGCACGGAGACCGGGCGGCCGGAACGCTGATAGTCGCCTTTGGTCCAGAGCATCAACTGGGGATCTTGCACCGGAATGCTCGAGACCAACACATTGACCTTCTTGATGGGATAGTAAAAGGGAGGAATGAGGACATGGGTGACCCATGCAGTGCCGCCCGCGGGCAGGGCGGTCAAGGTACTCACTCGGGTGCGCCAGATGACCTCGACCTGACCCGCTTGTGACGCGTAGGGCTTGGAGGCATGGGGACTCCAGTAATAGGCCTCGGAGGCGTGGGTGCTGTCCAGGCTCTTGGTCCCATTGGAATCCGTGACGATGGAAATGGGTTCAGGATACCAATAGTCGGATTGGGCTGCGGTCAGCAGTGTTCCCGAGAGGTCGGCCACCGGCGGCTGAATTTGGCCGCCGAATTGCACATCATAGCCATGACTCAGATAAGGCCCGCCCACCGCAGCCCGGAGAATGGTGCGCACGGAGCCATTCACCAGGGAACGAGGCCAATTGAGATTGGCCGCATTGGCTGAAAAGGTGCCACTAACGCTCGACGGTTGGGCACCCTGACGGGTCACCCCGCCATACATTAGTGCTCCGGAAAACTGCTTGGGGTGTGCCGCCGTGCCCGTGGGAACCGTCGCAGGCGGTTGCGCCGCCCAATTGACACCATGCTTGGGCGGACCCGGCGGGGTGACCGCGGCATTGTTGGTACTGTAAAGGAGCTGGGATTGGTCCAGCATCGATTGGGCCATGGCCAAGCCGGACACCACCGCCATCAACCCGATCCGGGATACCCACCGCAGGAAATTCCCATGAATCCTCATAATGCCTTTCCAAAAAGATGCAGCCGGACGTGCAATGACTTCATTCCGATGCCATGGGAATGCGCCCTCCCCGAGGGAGGTTCTGACGCAGTGGAGGGATGTGACATGACGCCATGGAATCGGATTTCACTTCAGCGACCCGCCGCATCCGGGTTTTGGTAACCGACCTGGGTCAGGGCGCGATCCGTGGAGGCACCCGGCGTGGAGGCCCGTTGCCGGAGCATTCCCTCCAGGCGCGCCAAGCGGCTGTCCATCTCCGACACATGGGCCGTCAGCTGTTGCTTCTCCTTTCGGGCCTTGGCCAATTCATCCCGCAGCCGGGCCAGTTCTTCACCCTGGGATTCCACCCGGCGAATCAACTCCTGGGTGGCGGAGATGTTGAGCATCGAGAGCGCATCATAATCCACCGTCCGGAAATCGTTCACCTCGCGCCCATACACGAACACCTTGCCATCCGGAAGGGCCGGGGAAACCTGGAAGCGGGCGCCCGCGTCGAACGCGGGGCTCCCGGGTTCCGCAATCGCCGACACCTCGTACACTTGGTCCCCGGACTGCCCAATGATCCGAACCTTCTCCCCCTTCTTCAGATCGGACTTCAACAGGACCCATCCCTTCTCCGCCTGGGCTTTCTGATAGATGTCGGGAAGGGTACCCGTGGTCTTCTTGACCGCTTGTGGCAAAACGGATTCCACCTGCTGCGCAATCACCTTCTTGGAGACTTCACTCCCGTGAATCAACCGGTCCTTCATTTGATAATCGGTCACCTCGATTTTCTTCAAGGTCGATAGGTCTTGCTTGGCATCGCTTAGACCTAGAATGTCTTTGATGCGGCGATCGGAATTGACGGAAAATATTTGTGCAATAACTCCCTGTTCCGCGTGAATCGAGACGTTCCATATGGAGTTGGGGATATTCTTGTCACCCCACCCACCAGTATCTCCCTGGGCCTGGTTATTGAAGGTCGTGGCTTGGTATCCACTGACATAGATCTTACCGCCTGTCACCGTGACTCCACCCGACGTGACAGTGACACCACCTCCCGAAGAGATGCTGCCGGTGGCGGTGATGTTGCCATTCGACTCAAGCTGGGAATAGGTAGGCCAAATGCCGGCGACGACTTGCCCTGAGGTCGATTGAATACTGGAGCCACTCCGGGCGGTAATGCCACCACCACCCCATGTATTGATATAGTTAACGGACAGTCCATCGCCGCCGATGCTTGCTGACGTGGAGATGTGTCCGGTTGCGGTGATCGCACCCGTCGCGTTGATGTTTCCGGTCGCATCGATGGAGACTTTCGACACCCATGTCGTTCCAGTCACATGGCCAATGTCGAGTTTGTCGTTGGCATCGGCACCATCACCGATGTTGAGGCGCAGGTGGGTTGCGTCGGCACCGGCGTTGTAGCGGCTGAGCCAGAGGGGATCGGAGTTTTCGCTATCCCACGCCCCGATGGGGCTCCCGCCCGAGAACGCGAGCCGGTTGTTGCTCACCACGTCCAGGCTGTTCGCCGTGGCGTTGGCATAGGTCGTACTGGAAGCCGTGTATGCGCCGACCAACAGGGGACCTCTTACCATCGTGCCGCCTTCCGCCCAGAGCGTGATCTTGCGATCCGTGGTGCTGGTCCCGGCACCCACGATGTCCAGTGAGGCATGGGTGTCGCCCGACATGATGTCGTAACCGATTTTCCCGGCGTCGGTTTGCCGACCCGAGATGCCCGACCCCAGTTGGAGCAAGGAATTATTGAGCAGGGTCAACCCCGTGCCGGTGATGGTGCCACCCACATCGAGCGTGGATGAGGGACTGCCGGAGAGATTGATGCCGACGTTGCTCGCGCCGAGCTTGAGGACGGTGTTGCCGCCGGTGCCGATGAGTTCGGTGGCATAGCGCGACAGGAAGGAATAGGGGGTGGTGAAGAATTGGATGCGGGGTGCCACCTCCGTCTCCGTGCCAACGGTGACTCCGAGATAGCGGCCGTTGTCGGTATCATTCCCGCTGAACAGCGAGGCCGACAACGTGCTGTTGTAACCGCTGATCGCCGTTCCCTCTCCCAGAACCACGCTGAAATGCCCCTTGTCCACGATCACATTCTGGGTCTCGGCCCAAATCGCGTCGGTGAGGGCGGCGGTGCTGGTCCGGTAGAGCCGAAAGGTGACGGCGAGGGTCTCTACGGATGAGTTACCCCGGGGGGTTCCGGCGGAGTCCGTGAGGAATCCTTGGAAGGACATTCTCAGCGGCGGCGCGAAATCCACCGCCCAGGTCATGGGCGCGACAAGGAACGCGAGCCACGCCAGACAGGCGAACCAGCGGGGGCTCAGGCGATGACGGATGGTATTCATGGGATTGGTTTTCGAGAGGATTGGGAAAAAGGGTTGGGGAGCGGGGTTCATTGGAGTGTGGCAATGTCACTGATCCGGTTCAGGACGAATGTTCCCTGCGTGACGATGGTCCGGGTTTGGTTGTTTCCACCTTGGAGGACGATGTTTTCCAGATAGACGCCCTGAACCCGGGTGCTGCCGACGGTGCGGCTGACGAAGTCGGATCCAGGAGGCGTGAACGAAAGGGTGATTTGCCGCCGGACGTCATAGGACTCCGCTCCGCGTGGCAGGGTCTGGTAGAGCGCGTCCAGGTTGTCGTGATCCGGATGGTACGCATGCACGAACGGGTTGGACGCGGCGTTGTCGAAGGATTCCGTCAGGACCGCATTGAGGATTCCGGTTCCTCCGAAGGTTCCCGTGAAGGTCCACGCACCCGCGCTGGTGATGGGAAGATGCACCGCCGTGATCCTCCGGGCCTGCGCCAACAGGGCCGGGTTCAACACCGATTGTTGCAGGGTCAGAACCGTGTTGGTGTTGGCATCGGGCCCGATGAATACCCGTCGGAGCAGTCGTGAAGCGCCGCTGGCATCCTGATGAACAATCAGACGCAACGGGAACGCGGTCGGGACACTCCCCAAGGCGGAATCAAAGCTGGCTTGAAGATATTTTGTCCGGTTCACCAACACCCTCCCGGAGACCGGGTCCCATGTAATGCCACCGGTTGCCACACCGGTGAGCCTCATCAGCGAACTGGTGGTACTCGTCGTCGTTCCGAAGACCGTCGTGCCGTCGGCAGACATCGCGACATCCGTCCATGGCTGGCTCCCGGTCACGGCGGACCACGTCACACCCGCGTCGGAGGACACATAAGCCTGTCCATTGTTGACGAGACCCACGATCGCATTGCCATTGGTCGAACAACTGACACTCACCCACGCGGCACCGGTCGGTGCATTGGCTCGCAGATCCCATGTGTTCCCGGCATCGCTGGACACATAGAGGCCACCGGCATCCAGGACCCCGACCACCGTCTGACCGTTCGCCGGGGTGGCCAGCGATCGCCAACTGCCCGTGGGGGCGCCCACCAATGCCGTCCAGGTGACCCCGAAATCGTTCGATTGATAAACCGTCCCCCCATCGAGGGCGGCGAAGATGCGCTGCCCATCCGCGGAAGTGGCAACGGAACGCCAGGACTGGGAACTGGTCGTGACCGGGGTGGTGCACGCCGTCCAAGTGTCGCCTCCGTCCGAGGATCGGACGAGTCCCCCTCCGCTGCCGGTCGTGGCCGCAACGATCTGGAGGCCATCTGAAGAACAGGCCAAAGCCTGCCATGAACCCGCAGGTGCCGTGGTCAACGACCAGGTGCTTCCGGAGTCGGTGGAACGGTAGAGACCGAATTCGGGCACCGCGTCATTCAACAGCGCCGTCAGCGTCGTCACCTTCGTCAAGCCCGTCGCCGGAGCGGACTCCGCCGACGAATAAAAGTCCGTGTCGGTTGGAAGGTAGGAACCCGTCGCCAATCCGCCCGCCTGAGGAAACACAGTCTTGGCCGCATCGCTGAGGGTGAAGCTCTGCGGGGTGTAGGAGTAATAAGTCACCCCTCCCGAGACGGTCTCGGTGACTCCGTAGGTCGGGCTCGCGCCGCCTACATCGGAGAGAATGGTGCAATAACGGGCCGTGGGAGCCTGCAAATGGATGTCCAGGTCCCAGGACTCCATCGCCGTCACGTTGTTCAGCTTGACCCGAATGGCCGTCACCCTGTTCGTGACGCCACTGACGGTGAGGGTGGAGGGATAGGTCGAGGCATTTCCGGCATTGGACGCTAGGTAGAGCGCCGTCGTGTTGGTGTAGCTCAGGGTTTGAGCCACGGATGTGGTGGGATTGACGGTATCGATCTCGAGGCCCCATGAGGCGATGCGGCTGCCATCGACAAAGGTGGAGCTCCAAGCTGTTCCGGTGTTGGTCGTCTTGTAGAGCTGATTGAGGTTGCTCTGGGCGGCGTAAACGGTGGATCCGCCATTCAGCCCCGGTTGGACAACGCATGTCCAAGCGACATTGGGCTGAATCTGGGTCAGGGCCGTGGTGGTGATGCTGTTCTTGACGTCGGCCAATCGGTACAGGGCGCCCGTAAGGGTTACTCCGCTGACCGTGTGGGTTCCCGTGCTGGCGATCAGGGAGGCATTGGCAGCCGATCCAGAGCCGGTCGAGATGATCGAAACGGATTTCCAAGTGGCGAGGTTGCCCCGGGCATTCCAATTGGCACCGCTGTTGATGGAGACCCAGAGGTATCCGGCGCCATCAGCCGCAGCCATGTAGGTGCCATCACTGGTGCAGGCCACGGACCGCCAGGTTCCTGTCGTCAGCTTTTCCGTGAAACTGACGCCCGAATCGACGGACAAGAGCAAGGTCCCGTTGCTGGCACAGGCCAGGATCTTTGTTCCATCGGACGTCAGGGCAATCGAGGTGAACTGCTTGGTCGAGTTGAAGTATTTCTGCAGCCAATTGGCACCACTATCAACGGAGGTATAGACATAGCCATCCGAGGTGCACGCCGCCATCTTGGTTCCATCGTCCGAACAGGCGACCGCGGTATAGGTCTTGCTAAGCCCTCTCCAACTCCAAGTGCCTCCGCTGTCCGTCGAGACGAAGAGACTGGCTGTGCCCGTATAGGCCGTGACGATCTTGCTTCCCGTGGAGGACATCGCCACCGAGACATGATTTTGCCACTGGGCAATAGGGGACCATGTGGCGCCCGAGTCGGTGGAGCGCACGAGGGGGGATCCATTCCTTCCCGCAACGATCACGGTGCCGTCGTAGGAGGTGGCGAGAGCCGCGATATCCCTTCCGTTGGTGCTGTCATCCGACACGTACAATTGCCACGTGCCATTGACCCCGCGGTTGCGGTTGGTGAGGAAGGACGTGGGGCCATTGTTGATGTAGGTCGCGTACTGAAGGGTGCCGTCTCCCGAGCTACCAACGGCCGGCCAATTGCCGCTGGGAAGACTGGATTTCGAGACCCAGGTGATGCCCTTGTCCACCGAGCCGGACGGTTTGCCGTCGGTGGCACCCGCCAGCACCTGGGTGCCGTCGGCGGAGGTCGCCACGGAAGCAGACGCAAGGCTGCCCTGGACGATGGACCAGGCGCTGCTGGTGTAGTTGGCACTGGCACTCGCCCCGGCGAGGGTAGTCAGCGCGGCGTTTTGGTTGTTGAAATCGACCTGGTTGGTGGCCTGGGCGTAGGTCTTGAGATAATTCCCCACTTGGTTGACCGAGGCATTGCCCACCCACAACCCCCCGGTGGATGCCTGGGTAGCGGTGACCGGGATATCGATCTGCAACTGACCCAGCGTGGTGTCCTTGACCCGAAGGATTCCCGCGTATTGGGTGCCCGCAACCGCGGTCATGCTGGCGCGATCCAACCCCAACACGACATCGATTTCCGATCCCGGCTGTCCCTTGGGCGCGAGTACAAACGACCGATCGGTCCCAACCGGGAAATTGGTATAGGAATACAGGAGGGTGGTGAGGTTGCGATCGGTGCGGAGCAGCAGGGGGGGCACTGAGAATGCGGTCCCCGAGGGCGAGGTCTCGGAGGACACCAGCGTCAGGGTGATGTTGTTGGTGGTCGTGATCTCGTTGCGCAGACGGAAGGTGTAGATGCCCGTGTTCTGGCCGAACAGGATACCCCGGTAGTCCTGGCTGAGGGCGACGGAGAATGGGCCGAAATAGCGATTGTCGGACAGGCCGCGGCTGACCCAGAACGCCTGGCCCCGGGTCACCGTCTGACCAGAGAAGCTGAAAACCTGCGAGGTGATGGGGGCAGTGCCCGAGGCTTCATAGCCCGGATAGGCGTACACGGAGTAATCACTGATGGCGCCGGACGGGTTGAGGAAGTTGAAGAGGCTGGGAGCACCGGAGGGAACCGTGGGGAACCCGATGAAATTGAGGCCGCTCGCGGCCCACGTCAGGCTGGGGGGCACGGGTTTGCCCTTGATGGACCACGTGTAGGGTGTGCTGCCGGAGTTGCGGACCAGGTAGCTGTTGTTCGCGGTCAGGGGGAACGACGTGGAAGGAGTGCCCGTCCGGGACCATCGAACCCAGTCACTTCCCGAGACGGGTTGGGAAGGGGAAGCCATGATGCCGCCGGTGGCACCGCCCGGCTGCCACGCCCACACCTCGGTGATCGCCGTGCCGCCCGCACCCAGCAGGTTCGCGATCGTGTCGTGACTGGCATCCACATGCAGTCGGATGGCGTTCCAACCGGGATTCAGCTGAAAATTCTGGATCAACCATTGGGCGCTCACCCTCGGGCAGGCGATGCCGAAGAAACCCGCGCAACAGAGCAGGAATAACGGGATACGGGAATTCATGGCTTTCGGAAGAGGTACCAAGTCGGTTGCGGATTGAGGCGCTGAAGTGAGGCGATGGGGGTGAGCGGCGAGGACGAGGACAAGCCACCGAAGACGATGAGTTCGGAGCCCGACCAGACACCCACGGAACCGGATCGCGCCACGGGGTTTCCTGTCGTGGGCAGGGTGCGCCATTGATCGGTCGCGGGATCGTAGGCGGCCCCGGTCGCGGTGGTTCCACCGGCAGTTTCGCCCCCCAGGATCAACATCTCGGCTCCGGTCCACTGGGCGACATGACCGTGACGGGCGGCGGGAGCGTTCACCGTGGACAACGGGCTCCACGTTCCCGTCGTTGGGTTGTAGCTGGCACCGTCCGAGAGGGGGCTTCCTCCCGTGCCTTTGCCACCCCAGACGATCATCCTGCTGCCCGTCCAAACGGCGGTGTGCAGGGCTCGCGCACTGGGCGCATTCAAGGTCGCCAGCGCCTGCCATGCGCCGGCCGTTGTGCCGCTGCTGGTGAACGGCAATGTCGCACCACTGGCCAGATATCCGGAGGTGCCTTCACCCCCAAAAACAATCACGGTCGAACCGGTCCAGACCGCCGACGCATAACGACGGGCCGAAGGGGCATTGGCCGTGGGCAACGCCGTCCATGCCGCCGAGCCCACGTCGTAGGAGCCGCCGTCGGACAACAATCCCGACGCGTTGCGGCCGCCCCAAACCACCATCTGGCCGCCCGTCCACACCGCGACATGTTCCGACCGGCCGGCCGGCACGCCGGTGGAGGCCGTGGACGTCCATGCCATGGCATCTGGCGAATAAGCGGCTCCCGTGTCCAGGTATCCGCCGCCTGTTCCACCCCAAATCACCATCTGACTCCCGGTCCAGACGGCGGTCTGACCGTTTCGGGCTGAAGGCGCAGCCACCGTGGGCAACGCCGTCCACTCGTCCGCCCCGGGATCGTAGGACGCACCCGATTGCGCGACGGTTCCACTGACGATGCCGCCCCAGATCAGCAGGCGGCTGCCGGTCCAGACACCGGCATGACCATACCGCGCCGTGGGCAGGCCGGCCGTCGTCCCGGTCACCCAACCGGTCGCATCCATCTTGCCGATCTTGATGAATCCCCTCGCCAGCAGGCTGGTGTCGGACTCCGTCAGTGAGGTGGCGGTGATCCCCGAGGAAAGCATCGACTCCAAGGCCGCCACACGGGCCGTCAGGGCGGTCGTCGCGGCATCTGCCGGGGACGCGAGCGCGTACAAGGCGTAGGGAACCGACGTGATGGGCTGACGCGGGGAGAAGACTTCCAACGTGCCGGTGCCGGCCGTGCGGGCACTCATTTCCAACCAACGATTCGCCCCGGTAAAGACCCCGTCGCCGAAGTCCAACGCCACCGTGAAAACACCATTCGTGACACCGACCGCCGACAAGGCCACCGCGGACCCCACCTGAGTGCCCGATGTCAGCGCGTCATAGACCTTGAAGGTGAAATCGTAGCTGCCGGTCGGGAGTGTTGACCCGTCCGTGAGACGGCCTTGGTAGGTGAACGAGGCCGCCGTTACCTGAACCGGCACCCCCAGGAACATTTGAAGGACCATCCAGACGCCCAACGCCAGCCGCCATCGGCCCGACCCCGGGCGATGGCTACCGAGACCCCGCGCGGGCGCCGAAACGAACGTTGTTGACTGTTCTCGCTTCATGAGGATGACCGTGATCTTCAGCCGTCTCCGAGTGCTTCGTGGATGCGCGCGGGATGGACTCCGCCGCTGTCATGGAAAGGTGCGACAGCCGCGAGTCTCTTCCCCTCCTCGCGTGCTTTGCTTCGGATGACCTGTGGAAATCGAGTGGCGGAGGACGATATGGCAAGAAACGAGGATGAAATGGCCAAGGACCTTCTCGCATGTCTTCACCCGCGATCCGGGCTGGACCCGGACCACGCGCCCCGGCCGAGAGGTGAGCCGGGACGATTACGTTGGATCGTTCCGGCTAAGCCGGAACGATTCAGTTGGGAGGGAAGTGATTGCGAAGCAGATGCTTGCGCAATCCGAGGAGTGAGCGAGGCGCGGGCCGGTACGAGGCCCATAACGAGCGAACGACGAAGGATTTGCGCAAGCAGATCAAGCAAGCACGACCGATCCGACTGAATCGTTGCGGCTAAGGGCCGGGAACAACGGATGACACGGATCACACGGATTCAAGCACGTCGTGTGCCCTGGGTGCATTCGCCATGGATGAGACCTCCCGGCTTGGACCAATCCGTGTCATCGGTGTCATCCGTGGTTTTCCGGCAGAAGCCCTGATCCACCGGCCCAGTGAAAGTGGAAGCG
>CAIRNV010000265.1 GCA_903880005.1 uncultured Verrucomicrobiota bacterium
CGCAATGGCGTGGAGGTCTGGGTGCCGCAAGGGCAGGGGTGCTGCGGTGGCTTGTCGTGGCACACGGGCGACCTCGAGGCGGCCCGGGGGTTCGCCCGACGCAACCTGCGCGTGTTCGGGGCCGACGTGGACGCGGTGCTGACGAACGCGGCGGGCTGCGGATCGGCGATGCACGAGTACCCCTTGATGTTGGCCGGGACGCCCGACGAGGCCGCGGCGAGGGACTTGGCGGCCCGGACGATGGACGTGAGCGTGTTCCTGGCGCGGCTGGGGTTGTCCGAGAGGCCGGCCGGGTGGAGGCAGCCGGTGCGGGTCGCGTACCACGACGCCTGTCACCTGGCGAACGCCCAAGGCGTGCGGTCCGAACCACGTGAGCTGCTGGCGGGCATCCCGGGCCTGGAGCTGGTGGAGGTGCCCGATGCCCACCTCTGCTGCGGGAGCGCCGGGACGTACAACGTGGAGCAACCGGGGATCGCGTCGTCGCTGGGACGCCAGAAGGCGGCGGCCATCACGGGAACCGGGGCCCGGGTGGTGGCCTCGGGAAACATCGGGTGCCTGACGCAGCTTCGGTTGCACGGGGCAGGGTGGGTGGCCCGGCACACGATGCAGGTGCTTCGTGATGGGTACACTGGGGCCATGGCGGAGCCCGGGAGCAGGGGGGCGGCGCGATGACGTGGGCGCAGAACTACGACCCCTTGGGAGGGTTGGCGTGGTCGGCGTTGGTGGCGGCCTTGCCCGTGGTGACGTTGCTGGGGTTGCTGGCGTGGTTCCACGTCCGGGCGCATGTCGCGGCCTTGGCGGGCTTGGTCGTGGCCTTGGCGACGGCCATCTGGGTGTACGGGATGCCGGCGAAGCTGGCGTGCCTTGCGGGGTTGAACGGCGCCTTGTTTGGGTTGTTCCCGATCGGCTGGATCATCCTGAACGCGATGTTCGTGTACGACCTGTCGGTGGAGACGGGGCAGTTCTCGGCGTTGCAACGGCAGGTGGCGGGCGTGTCGGAGGATCGGCGCGTGCAGGCGCTGCTGATCGCGTTTGGGTTCGGGGCCTTCATCGAGGGGGCGGCGGGATTCGGGGCCCCGGTGGCGATCACGGGCGCCTTGATGATCGGGCTCGGCTTCCGGCCCCTGGAGGCGGCGAAGCTGGCGTTGATCGGCAACACGGCGCCGGTGGCGTACGGGGCCCTGGGGACGCCGTTGCTGACCTTGGCGCGGGTCACGGACATGGACGTCCAGGCGTTGAGCGCGACGGTGGGGCGGCAGTTGCCGTGGTTCTCCCTGTTGGTGCCGTTCTGGCTGGTGGCGGTGCAGTCGGGATGGCGAGGGCTCCGGGGCGCATGGCCGGCGTGCGCGGTGGCCGGCGGGAGCTTTGCGGCGTTGCAGTTCTTGGTGAGCCAGTACCACGGCCCGTGGTTGGTGGACATCGTGAGCGCGGCGGGGTCGATGGGGGCGTTGGTCGTGTTCATGAAGGTGTGGCGTCCCAAGGACGGCCACGGCCGCGGCCGCGACGCGAGGGCGGCGGGCGCGGGGATGGAGGGCGGCGCCGGGGCGGGTTGGAAGGCGTGGATTCCGTGGGCCGCGTTGACGGTGGCGGTGTTCGTGTGGGGCTTGCCGGGCGTGAAGGCGTGGTTGAACAGGGCCTGGGCGCCCGAGTGGGAGGTGCCGGGATTGCACAAGGTGGTGTTGCGCGTGCCGCCCGTGGTGAAGGCCCCGGAACCGGAGAAGGCCGTGTTTGCCTTCAACGCGCTGTCGGCGACGGGCACGGCCTTGATGCTGGCGGGGGGCGTGGCGGGCGCGGCGCTGGGCGTGGGGCCGCGTCGCATGGCGCGTCTCTACGTTGGAACGCTGGGGCGGCTGCGGGATTCGTTGCTGACCATCGCGCTCATGTTGGCGTTGGGATTTGTGACGCGATACAGCGGCACGGACACGACGCTGGGGTTGGCGATGGCCGGGACGGGTTTCCTGTTCCCGTTCTTCTCGCCCTTGATTGGCTGGCTGGGGGTCGCGCTGACCGGGAGCGACACGTCATCGAACGTGTTGTTCGGGAACTTGCAGCAGGTGACGGCGCGGCAACTGGGGCTGTCGCCGCTCTTGATGGCGGCGGCGAACAGTTCCGGGGGCGTGATGGGCAAGATGATCGACGCCCAAAGCCTGGTGGTGGCGAGCGTGGCGACGGGCGGGCATCCCGAAAGCCCCGACGCCGGGACGGTGCTGCGGTCGGTGTTCTGGCACAGCCTCGCCTTGGCGATGCTGGTGGGATTGCTGGTGATGGCGCAGGCCTACGGGTGAGCGGCGCGGGTCACCGCTTGATGTCGCGCCAGAGGTCCAGGTCGTTGCGCCGGGCCGGGATCCAGTTGGAGTGGCCGTCGAGGTGCAGGACGTCGGCTCCGTCCCGATGCCTCTTGAGGGCGATGCGTCGTTCCGGGTTGGGGCGGGTCGTCCCGGGGGCGAGGGGGAGATGGGCGGGGTTCCAGACATCGTTGAGGTCGGTGACGGCGTCCGCGAGGCCCGTGATGATGGGGCGCCAGGGCCCGTCCTCGTTGTCCGCGAGGTAGGCGGTGTCGGCGGGACGTTGGAAGGCGTCGAGGCGCGTGGGCGAGGTTTGCTCGGTTCCAACCATGTCGTTCGGGCCGGAGAACCGCCACGCATTGACCACGTAGGTGATGACCTGGCGGCGTTTGGGGTCCTTGCTGGGGTAGGAGGGGCAAAAGAAGATGCGAATGGTGCGGAAGTCCTTCTTGGTACCGCCCTCGGGGACGTAGGGCATGTAGGCGAGGAACCACGGCGTGTAGTTGCCGCGCGCGATGTAGCCGCTGGTGTCGTCGGCATACATCAGCATGCCGATGCCGACGTTGTGCAGGTTGCTGAGGCAACGGGTGCGAAGCGCTGCGGCCTTGGCCCGGCCCAACGCGGGCAGGAGCATGCCCGCGAGGATGGCGATGATGGCGATGACGACCAGCAACTCGATCAACGTGAAGCCCGCCCGGATGCCGCGCCGCGTCCTTGAAGCCCGCATGGGGGCACCATGCCTCGTGTCGTGTCTCGCAAATCGCTGGTGTTGGGTTGCTCCACGAAAGCCCCGGGGCAAGGCGCGGGGACGGAGCCTACCCGCAGCGGTCTGTGACGGCCGAACAACGAAGCCCCGGGGCATTCTTGGAGCAACCCGAAGGGCCACGGCTCTTTTCGCGTCCCACGTCGTGGCTCGCTCCTCACAGACCTCTGCGGGTCTGCTCGTCACTCGCGCCTCGTTGGACACGAAAACCCCTCGCGGCGAAACACCAGCCATTTGTTAGACACGACACTAGCCGGGGGATTTCTGGAATCACAAACCCGGGACGACGCGGCTGGCGACAACCGAAGGACGACGCGCTTGAATCGGATGAACCCGCCCACGCCATCGCTCCGCCCGAACCTGGAAACGCCCGCTGGGCATGAGATCGACCCGCCCCGGACGGCAACCGTCCTCTCGGCGCGATGCGCGCCGTTGGATGTGCGTCCCGAAGTTGTGGGTGATCTCGAAGGCGTCGTGTGCGCTCAACCCTGGGAGCGCGGCCGTCCCCGGCCGCCAATCCATGCTCCTGCCCTGCGGTACCGGTCCGATCTCCGCCGCCCGTCCAAGATCCCGCCGACAACTTCGGGGTGCAGGCGCCGTTGGCCCGGCCCGGTTTTGGCCTTGCGGTGTCGCGCCCGTGCAAGATAAGCATGCGGGCCTTGCGGGTGGTCTTCGGTCACCGCGAGGTCCCCGTTCTTCGGGGACGTCGGACAACACGGCGGAAGGGTGGCTGAGTGGTTGAAGGCACCTGACTCGAAATCAGGCGTACCCGCAAGGGTACCGGGGGTTCAAATCCCTCCCCTTCCGCCAAGTGTTGTTCCACGAGGCATTGGGAGTCACCCGCTTCACCCACCTTGGCCCCGCGCGACGCAGGCCTCCTTCCTTCACGAAACACGCGCAAAACCCGATCCCACCGGCCCCGGGGAAATGGATGCCGCATGGAGCGCTTCGTGGGGGAGAGTTCTTGGATGAACGTTGAAGGCTGCAGACTTTCCGTCGCTCGGAG
>CAIRNV010000266.1 GCA_903880005.1 uncultured Verrucomicrobiota bacterium
AGGGCGCACCAGTCGTAGCCACACACTATGAAAGCCGGGCCTCCCGGTGGGCGTGGTCCTGCGGAATGACGTTCGACGAGCGAACGATTCCGTTGAATACGAGCGTCGCCTCTCGCGAGGCCGGCTCAAGCACCAATCACCACACCAGGAGACCCGATCATGATCACCAAGATTCTCGCCATCGATCTCGGCAAGGCCGCCAGCGTCATGCGGTTCCATTGTACGGACGGCCGCCCCGATCACACCTTCACCGTGCCCACCACCGCCCAGGCCCTCCACGACCAGATCGCCGCCAGCGGCCCCGACCTGGTCATCATCGAGGCCTGCGCCATCGCGTGGTGGGTGCACGACCTGATCGCCGCCATGGACATCAAGGTGATCGTGACCGCCAACAACGGGCCCGGCTGGCGATGGAAGAACGTGCGGAACAAGAGCGATCGATCCGACGCCGCCAAGATCATCAAGATGTACCTGTCGCAGCAGCTCGAGGAGGTCCACGTGCCCGCCCACAACGTCCGTCAGTGGCGAGGCCTGATCCTTCACCGCCAAGACCTCGTGCACGACCTGAACATGTTCCGCAACCGGATCATCGGGCTGCTGACCATGCAGAACATCGTCCTGACGGGCTCTCGCTGGACGCGGGCGTGGATGGAGCAACTCCGCGCGTTGGCGACCGACGCGTACCAATCCGACGACGAGCAGCTCTGGCGCTTGCGTCTTGTGCAGGACCTCGAGTCGGTCGAGGTCGCCCAGCGTCACATCGACCGGATCGAGGAGCAGCTGTCCGCCATGGCGGCCAAGCATGAGGCGGTGGCGTTGCTCCAGCGCGAGCCCGGCGTGGGCCCGCGTCTGGCGGAGACCGTCGTGGCGGTCATCGACGACCCGCTGCGGTTCAAGTCGGGTCGGCAGGTGGCCTGCTACGCGGGCCTGACCCCGCGTCACTGGAGCAGCGGGCAGACGGAACGATCTGGAGGCATCTCCAAGCAGGGGAACAAGATCCTGCGGACGCTGCTGGTGGAGGTGAGTTGGCTGGGGTTGCGTCACAACCCGTGGCTGGCGGAGATCCACCGGCGGATCAAGCGGGACACGGCCGGGCGAGGGAAGATCGCCATCGTGGCGGCAGCCCGGCGACTGTTGATCAAGCTCTGGGCCATCTGGCGGGACTTCGAGCGTGAGCGACGCGGAACCCACGCGTTGGCCGCGGCGTGAGGGCAAGGAACTGACGCCGTGCCGAAGGCCCAGAGCGGCCTTCGACCCGGCTGAGCAATTGTATTGAAAGGCAACAAGCACCCCGAATCAGGAGCCACTGACCCCGACTTCACGCGGCCGGCATGTGTTGGCCGCGGCCACGAGGTTGATATCAAACGGACCGCTCGATGCGCCCCGTAGTGCGCCAAGCGCCTGTTAGCCATGATGAGCGTCCGTCGCCCGCATGAAGTGAGTTAGGCACGCGGCGTCGATCAGACGAGGAGGACCGCCTCCGATTCCGCGACCGCCTGGATAGAAAGTTGACCCAACCTCATGTCCGCCGCGAAAGTCCGGAAGACCTGCATGGAAAATGACTGAGCCCACTTGACAACCCCGGCTTCATAGAGTGGTGCGCCGCCCGGCTTTGCGGGC
>CAIRNV010000267.1 GCA_903880005.1 uncultured Verrucomicrobiota bacterium
CCTCGACTCGCGGACCGGCGAGGAAATCCTCGCCCTCTTCGACTCCCTGTCCCGACGCGGGAACACCATCATCGTGGTGACCCACGAGGAGGACGTGGCCCAGCACGCCCGCCGCGTGGTGCGCATCCGCGACGGCAACATTGCCGCCGACGAGCCGACGCGCGCGGCCGCCGCCGCACCCGTGCCAGCCCCGCCCGTGATCGCCGCCCCCGCCACGCCGGCCTGATACCCATGCGCCTGCACCAAGAGGTCATCGAGTCCGCGCGCATCGCGTGGGACGCCCTGCGAGCCAACAAGCTCCGCTCGGGCCTTGCCACCCTGGGCGTCGTCATTGGCATCGTCACGGTCACGCTCATGGGCACCGCCATCAACGGCGTGAACCAGGCCTTCCGACAAAGCATCTCCTCGCTGGGCGCCGACGTCCTCTTCGTGGGCCGGTTCCCATGGATGGCCTTCGACGACTGGCGCCTGTACCGCAACCGGCGCGAGATCTCGCTCCAGGACGCACGCGAGGTCCAACGCCTCCTCACCACCGCGTCCGCCGTCTCCATCCAGGCCAACGACAACGGGCCCGTCGTGTACAACCACCGCATGGCGCGCGGCGTGTGGATCAATGGCAACACGGAGCAAAGCCTCCTCACGCGTGGCCTTTCCATCGCACAAGGCCGTTGGTTCACCGCCGCCGACATCGACTCGGAACGCCCCGTGTGCGTGCTGGGCTCCTACCTCGCCGAGGGGTTCTTCCCGCATGAGTCGCCCCTCGGCCGCAAGGTCCGGATCAACGACGCCCAGTTCGAGGTCGTCGGCGTCATCGAGAAGCTCGGCAACTTCCTCGGTGGCTGGAACCAGGACAACCAGGTCGCCATCCCCGTCAGCCGCTTCCGCCTCGATGTCCAGCCCCGCCCCGACTACGAGATCGCGATCAAGGCCGCCGACCCTTCCTCCTTCCAGGAGACCATCGAGGAAACCCGCGCCCTGATGCGCCGCCTCCGCAAGGTGGAGCCGGGCCGTCCCGACGACTTCGCCATCAACCAGCAGGACGTGTTCGTGAAGTTCTTCCTCGCCTTCGGAGGCACCATCGGGGCCGTCGGCTTGTTCATCACCGGCCTCGCCCTCGTCGTGGGCGGGATCGGCATCATGAACATCATGTTCGTCTCCGTCGCCGAGCGCACCCGCGAGATTGGCGTGCGCAAGGCCCTCGGGGCCAAGCGCCGGGCCGTCCTCGTCCAGTTCCTCATCGAGGCCGCCTCCATCACCCTCGGGGCCGGCCTCCTGGGACTTTCCATCGCGTGGCCCATCACGTGGGCCATCGGCCACTTCAGTTCGTTCCCCGCCAGCATGTCGTGGTGGATCATCGCCGTCGCCCTCGCCGTCTCCGCCTCCACCGGGGTCATCGCGGGGCTCATCCCCGCCCTGCGCGCGTCCCGCATGAACCCCGTGGATGCCCTCCGCTCCGAATAATCCCATGCGCGCCCTCCAGGAGCTTTTGGAAAACATCCGGCTGGCCTTGTCGGCCATCCGCGCCCACCCCCTGCGCTCGGTGCTCACCGTCCTCGGCATCCTTGTGGGCGTCTTCTCCATCGTGCTCGTGATGACCGCCATCCGCGTCCTCCAGGCCAGCCTGGAGACCCAGATGTCCCAGCTCGGAACCCACACCTTCCAGGTCCAGCGCTTCCCCGCCATCCAGGTCGAGGGCGGCCCCGAGGCATGGCAACGCTACGCGCGCCGACGCAAGTTCCGCATGGCCGACGCCCGCCGCCTCATCGAGCGCGCCTCGCTCGCATCCGCCGTCTCGGTCGTCGTCATGGCCGACACCGCCGAGGCCTCCTCCGAGTTCGCACGCACGAACCCCAACATCCCGCTCAACGGCGTCTCGCCCTCGGCCTTCGTCACGCGCAATTGGATCGTGGCCGAGGGCCGCGCCCTGGGCGACCCCGACGCCGGACGCAACGTCTGCGTCCTCGGGGCCGGCCTCGCCAAGAAGCTCTTCCCGCGCGGCTCCGCCATCGGCCAACCCATGAAGTACCGCGGGGTCAACTACGCCGTCGTGGGCGTCCTCGAGGAAAAGGGGGCCGTCTTCGGCCAAAGCCAGGACAACTTCATGGCTGTTCCCGTCGAGACCGTCATGGACCGGTACGGACGCGAGCTACCCTTCGCCATCCAGGTCCAAGCGCACGACGCCGCGTCCTACAACGCCACCGTGGAGCAGGCGCGCGGCATCCTCCGCGCCCTCCGCAAGGTCGCGCCGGGAGCCGAGGACGACTTCGAGATCATCTCCAATGACTCCGTCGTCACCCAGTTCCGCGGCATCACCTCCAACCTCCGCACCGGCTCCGCCGTCATCTCCTCCATCGCGCTTGTCGCGGCCGGGGTCGGCATCATGAACATCATGCTCGTGTCCGTCACCGAGCGCACCAAGGAGATCGGGATCCGCCGCGCCATCGGCGCCAAGAAGCGAAGCATCATGGCCCAGTTCCTTTGCGAGGCCGTCGTGCTCTCGGAGATCGGCGGCATCGCCGGCGTCGCCCTCGGCATCGTCTCCGGCAACCTGCTCAGCCTCCTGTTGGGCGTCCCGCCGGTCCTCCC
>CAIRNV010000268.1 GCA_903880005.1 uncultured Verrucomicrobiota bacterium
AAGCCGAGGAGTGAGCGAGGCGCGGGCCGGTACGAGGCCCGTAACGAGCGAACGACGAAGGATTTGCGCAAGCAGATCGAGCAAGCACGACCGATCCAACTGAATCGTTACGGCTAAGCCGGAACGATTCAGTTGGGAGGGAAGTGATTGCGCCGCAGATTCTTTTGCAAGACGAGGAGTGAGCGAGGCGCGGGCCGGTCCGAGGCCCGTAACGAGCGAAGGACGAAGCTCTTGCGAAAGAAGATCAAGCAAGCACGACCATTCCAACTGAAACGTTCCGGCTAAGCAACCCCCGGGCCTCGTCGATGGCCTGAAAAAAGGTTCCGCGCAGGCAAAAATCCATTGACCTCGGGGATTCAGCACGGTGAGAACAAGGGGTGACGGTTTCGACAAGGATTCAAGCCATGAAGTCATCCCCCCTCAAGCGTTGGAGCCCCCTCCTTCTCCCCGTCCTATTGCCGGGTGCGATGCTCGGCCAGTCCAACATCAGCCTCACCCTCTCGCCGTTGACCAGCTTCGGAGGAGGTGACGGTTGGCTCGCCCCGGGCGAGGGGGGGTACGCCTTTCTCGGCACGTCCAACAACGAGCGCGGCTTCGCGTTTGGCAATGGCCAACTTTACCTGGTCTCGCGCGCTGGCGGCGTGAACGTCCGCATCCTGAACGCCGCCACGGGCGCCGACCTCGGCGGCCTCAACACCTCGGGCATCACCGGCGGAACCTTCGCCCTCAACATGGTGGGCGTTGCGGGAGACGGGGCCATCTACGCAGGCAACCTCACGACGTCGGCCAGCTCCCCGTTCAAGGTCTATCGATGGGACTCCGACGGCGCCACGCCCACCGTCGCCTACAACGTCAACCCCGGCCTCCCTCGCATCGGTGATTCCTTCGCCGTCATCGGGTCCGGGGCATCCACCGTCATCGCGGCCAGCGGCAGCGGATCATCCGGGTTTGCCACGTTCTCCAATGGCGAGGCCGCAGCCGTCAGCGTCCCGGGAACCGCCTCGGGCGACTTCCGCCTTGGACTCACCTTTGTCGATGCCAACACCGTCGTCGGCACCCAAGGCGGATCGTGGCGCATCGCCCAGTTCACGGGTTCGTCCGGGACGCTGGCCCTCACCACGCCCACATCCTCCACCAGCGAACGTCTCCTGGCTTACAACGTCGTCGGGGGCGTCCCCCTCTTGGCCACCGCCGACACGGTTTCGTCCCTCGTCCGCGTGTATGACGTGACCAACCCAGGCTCACCCATTCTTCTCGACGACGAGAAGACTGTTTCCGGCACACTTACCGGCAATGGAAACGGCACCGGTGCCGTGGCTTGGGGGACCCTGCCAGACGGTTCGCCCGTGCTCTACGCCATGAGTTCCAACCAAGGAATCCAAGCGTTCGCGGTCACCGTGGTCCCGGAGCCCACCACCTACGTGCTCTTGGCGTTGGGACTCGGTTCGCTGTGGCTTTACCGCCGCCGCTAGCCCACTCAACCGCCCCTCACTTGGCAGCGCCCCGGCCCTGCAACGACCGGTCGGCCTCCGCCAACGCCTTGACATGCCGGAGCACCCGGCCATGGATCGCGTGGATGATCCGGTCGGACCACCACCTCCAGTAAACGTCCGGCCACAGCCCGTGCTCGTACCAAGTGGTGCCTTGCAACCGCGTCCGGCCTCCCGGCAGGGGCTCCAGCAGGAACTCTCCCGCACGTGACTGGAAGTGCCCCTCCAAGTGCGGGGGATGTATCGCGCGATACGGCGTCCATTCCTGCATCGGCTCCGGATTCGACTCCACGCGGAACGCCAGGCGACGCGGCTCGTCCCACGCCGTGATGGGCTCCACGAAGGGCCCGGTCGAAAAATGGCATTCACGTACCGCGCCCACGCCGACGCCGTGCATCTCCGCCCGAACCGGGTACGCCAACCCAATCCGGAACATCCACTCGGTCGGGGCCGGTAGCTCCGAGAACGTCACCACGTGCCGCCAAACCAAGGAAGGCGGCGCGTCCACCTCGAGCACCGTCCGAACCGGCCTCACGGGCGACGGTGGCGGCAGCCACCGCTCCAGCCCCATGCTTAGGGGAATCAATGCCATCGCCAGCGCCGGCGGGCCCGATCCCACCTTCGTGCCCGCCACCGACCTGCGGATCGCCCACGCCGTCATCGCGCCCACCGTGCCCATCGCCGCCGCCAACGGCGCGGCCATGACCAGGCAAACCACGCCCTCCAGTGCCATCGCCAGCAGCAATGCCCCGCCCGCCGCCAAGGAAGCCCATGTGACCCAAATGCACTGCATCAAGGACACCTCACGTCGCCACGTATACGCCCACGTGGCGACAAACCCGATCAGGTAGGGCGACCCCACGAACAACGCCCATCCATACGTCTTCAGCCATTGCACCCCGACGACCACCAACCCGGCCGCCAGTGCCGCGCCCACCAACACCGCCAACGCCGCCGCCGCGCGGCCGGTCATCCCCGACCGGATCGCCCGCGCCCCCGGCCGCTTCCCATCACCCCCGGCCGCCCCTCGCGCCGGCAAGGCGCACAGCAACGCGAAAAAGACCAGCTTCAGCACCGGCACCACGAACAGCATCACCCACCACCCGGACATCCGCGCCGATCGCAACCGGGCCAGCGTCAGCATCACGCCGACGTAAAGGAAAGGCAGGGAACAGGCCAGCAGCATGCCCAGAAGGCCGGGATCCCATCCGTCAGGCATGCCCTGCCACAGGTACCATCGCGTCAGCTTCCCCGCCTGGTCCCACCAGTTCCACTTCCCCTCCATCCAGCCCAGCAACACACGGTCCAGGTTCCACTTCAACGCCGCCAAGCCCGCTCCCCACCACGCAAATCGCGCCCGGCCCATCTCGCCGCGCCCCCGAAGCAGGTCTTTCCAACCCGATTCCAGTGGCCCTGTGTCGCCTGCTGCCTGGTCGCGGGGCCCGCCCGCATCCATGGGAGTGCTCATGGCGTCTCAAAGAAGGCCGCGTGCCCGCGGGTCGCCCGTCGCAACGGCACCTCGCACGCATCACCGAGGCAGTGACGGTTCCTCGCCAGCCATCGATACGCACGGTCCACAGCAGGTCGGACCCATCCCCGGCGTGCGAGCCATGCCATGGGACGCATCCACCCCACCTGGCACGCAAGGAACAAGAGGGCGTCCGTGCCACCCATCACGCTCCCGTCACCCAGAGCCAGCTGGATTTCGCCCGGCAACTGGCCCGGCATCAACCCCAGCAGGTCGGACATGGCCTTGGCTTGCAACGGCACGAACCGGTAGCCGCGCCGCCCCAGTACCGGCCCCCATCGACGCGCGAGCGTCGAGCAGACCGGGCAGGAGGCATCGTAACCCACCCATCCCAAGACGTGCCCCGCCCTGCCCGGGTCACCACCTGTTGCCCATGTCTCGAACGTGCTCATGTCTTCCTCCTTGTCGTCTTCTCCGCCTCGGGCTGCGCCACGCCCAGCAGCTTCAGGGCCCGGTCTCCCATGGAGGCCAGCCGCGCGAGGGCCGACACCGGCAGGGCACGCAGGCGGTCAAACCACCCGGTCGTGGCCTCGAAGAAACCGAGAAGCTCTCGGAGCCGGGCCTCCAAGTGGGGATTGCGTTGCGGGGCGGACTCGGCCTCGTCGATGCACTCCCGGAGGACGGCGAGGGTGGGGTCCATCTCGCGGCGCTTGCGCTCGATGGCGATGGTGCGGAAAAGCTCCCAGGTGTCCTGCAAGCCCTCGAAGTGGTCGCGTCGGTCGCCCATGACATGGACGAGCCGGACGATGCCCCAGGCCTGGAGCTCGCGGAGGCTGGTGGAGACGTTGGAACGCGCGACACCGAGGAGGGAGGCGATTTCCTCGGCATGGAGGGGGCGAGGGGCGACGAGAAGCAGGGCATGGACCTGGGCGACGGTGCGGTTGACGCCCCAGCGGGCACCCATCTCGCCCCAGTGCAGAACGAACCGCTGGTGCACCGCATCGAGACCCGTTTCAACGTTCATTTCTGTATCTACAGAAATTCACGCATGCACCGATGTCAAGCACGCCGGGACGGCCCTGATCCCCGCGTAAGGATTTTTTGAGTGCCCGGTTCTCGCCCTACGTGGCCCCGCCCAAGTTCGGACCCTGCCGGCTCTCTTCGCGTCTTGGCGTCTTCGCGTGATTCAACCTAAAAACGGCCGTTGGGGCGGGGATCAGCCACCCCCCCGTGGAGCCGAAGGCTCCGCCCGTGCCGTAGGCCGCGTGCCCTCACGCGGCGGCAAGGATGCCGCACCTCCGTGCGCCGGGGCAGGGGATCCGGACGGGCATGGGGGGAAACGAAAAAGGCCGATCCCGCAGGTGGCAGGATCGGCCTTGTGAGGGGGGAGACGCCTAGAATTGGCGGCTCAATTGGACGAACCACTGGCGGCCGCGGATGTCGGTGAGGCGGCGGTCATAGCCGTCGCCGAAGGTGCTCTGGACCACCGGCGGGGCCTCGTCGAGGAGGTTGTTGATGCCGAAGGTGAAGTCGGCATCCACCTTGTGGATCTTGTAGGTCAGGCGCAGGTCGAACGTCTGGTAGGCTGGGACGTCGGACAAGGCGCCGGCGTTGTCCGGGTTGTTCGGGTCGAAGTCACCCGGCGAGATGCCGCCGTTGGTGTTCTCGCGGTAGCCGTCCGTGTAGTTCCAGGCGAACGCGAAGGTGTAGCGGTCGTACTGGTAGGAGAACGTGAGGTTGGAACGCCACTCGGGGAATCCGGCATCCTCGAGGGCTGCGCCGGGGGCCCAGTACTTGCCGAGGTAATTCACCATCCCGGAGCCCGGGAAGTTCTCCTGCTGGAAGGTCAGGATGCGCGTGGCATTGCCATTGAGGCCGAAGGTGCCGACGTCGGTCTTGTACTCGTAGCCGAGTTGGACGTCGATGCCGTCGGTGGTGCGGGTGCCCGAGTTGATGGCGCCCACGTTGCGGACCTGGTAGAGGTCGCCGAGCGGGGTGAGCTCGACCTGGGAGCCGAGGGGGTTGGCCGCGCTGATGCCGGCGTTGGTACCGAACGGGTTGTTCGGGTTGGTGTCACCGCCGTTGGCGTACCATTGGTTGACGATGTACTGGGCGGAGGCGAAGGGGATGCCCGTTTGCTGGATGCGGTAGTAGTTGGCCCCCGCCGTGAGGCCCTTGAGCTTGTCCGGGGCGGCCACGAAGCCGATGAGGAAGGTCTCGGAGTCGGTGGGCTTCAGCTTGGGGTTGCCGATGGTCAGGACGGCCTCCTCGGGCTGCTTGCGTTCCTTGGTGATGGGGTTGTAGAGCTCGGTGAAGTCCTGGCCCGGGAGCTGGTAGAGGGAACCGAAGCCCGGGGCGATGTAGCCCTGGGCGTAGGAACCGCGGATGGTGAGCTGCTTGTCGATGGGCTGCCAACGGAAGTTGACGGCCGGCTTGTAGCCGGTGACGCCGACGTCCGAGAAGCTCTCGTAACGACCCGCCGTGGAAATGTTGAACGAGTGCACGAGCGGCACGTCCTGGTCCTTGCTCAGCACCGGGATGGACACCTCGCCGAAGAACGAGTGGATGTCGCGCGAGGCGATGAGCGGTTGCACGACGTTGAAGGGGCGAATGAGGCCGTTCTGGATGGCGACATCGGGCTCGAAGGATCCCTTCACCTGGCGGTACTCGCCACCCACCGAGGCCTCGACCATGCCGGCCGGCAACTCGAAGACATTGCCGCCCACGTGGGCGTCGCCCAGGAAGATGCTGTCGGCCGAGTAGGAGTAGGCCGTGCCGGAGAGCGAGCTAAGGGTCGAGCCCGGCACGACGAGGGAGGAGCCCCCGATGGGGGTGTAGCCGAAGACGTTGAAGGCGTCGGCGGTGCCGTCGGCGAGCAACCGGTCGTAGTTGGCCCCCACGACGCCGCCGGTCTGACGTTCCACGACGGTGGCGCGGTCATACATGAAGGCGGTCTCCCACTTCCACGAGGACTCGTTGATGCGGCCCTTCAGGCCGAAGACGTTGTGGAAGGTTTCGAAGTCGGTGAACGTCTGGCGCGGGCCGAACTCGACGGGGCGATAGCTGAAGCGCAAGGGGCCGGTGGCCTGGGCGCCGAAGACCTCCTTGTACCAGTAGTTGCTAGCCGGGAGCGTCTGGCCGGCGAGCGGCGAGGGCGCGAGCTGGTTGAAGGATTGGTTGCGGACGTAGTAGGCGTTGGCGAACACCTCGAGGTTTTCGCCGAAGATCTTGTGGTTGACCGAGGCATTGGCGTTGTAGCGCTCGTAGGGGCGGTACACCACCGTGTAGAAGCCGAACGGGAATCCGGCGTTTCCGCCGGGGAAGAGGACGGCATTGGGCCCGTACTGGACGGGCGAGTTGGGTCCGAGGATGCCGTTGAGGCGGGCTTCCTCGGCATTGCGTGCGGCGATGGCCTGCGAGGAGCTCATTCCCGCCGTGTTGATGGTGGCAAGCGGGTTGAATCCAGCCGGGATTTGCGCGGCGTTGGTCAGGCCGGAGGCCGTGCCCGGGGTCACGTTGAGCCGCCAACGCAGGGCCGTGTTCCCGGCGCCGGGGCTCGGGTTGAAGAACAGGCCGGGGTTGGACGTGCCGGAGACGGCGTTGGGCAGCGGGCGCGAGCGCTCGCGGTCCACCGAGAACATCGAATTGGCGGCCGCGTAGTCGCCGGAGAAGACCACGGAGGTGTTCTCCGTCGAGGTTCCCCAGAGCATCTGGAACCTCCGCTGGCTGACGTCGGTGTCGAACGTGTTGCCGTAGGTGGTGGAAATCCGGAAGCCGTTGAAGTTCTGGCGGAGGACGACGTTGACCACGCCGGCGACGGCGTCGTTGCCGTAAATCGGGGAGGCACCGTCATTGAGGACGTCGATGCGCTCGATGGCGGCCTCGGGGAGCAGGTTGAGGTCCTCGGTGGACACGCGGCGACCGTTGACCAGCACGAGGGTCGCGTTGGCCGGGAGGCCGCGCAGCGAGATGGTCGAGCTGCCGTCGCCGCCGTTGGCGAACGCCTCGTTCACGATGCCCGGTCCTGCCAATTGCGGGAGCTTCACGCGCAGCACGTCGCCCAAGGTCGGGAAGCCGGCGTTCATCGGGGTCGTCGTGTCCACCGCCGTGACCGACAACGCCCCCTCGACCTCGGCGGCCGAGAGGCGCGTGCCGGTGATCGGCTGGCGGGAGACGTTGGTGGACTCCTGGGCGATGGCCACCCCGGCGAGCAATTGCGCGCCAAGTCCGATCGTCAACATGCGCCGCGCGGAGTCCGCCCGACGAATCTGTTCAATGGTTAGGTTCATGGTTCGTTCCTTGCTTGCTTCAATGTTGTTTCTGCTGTCGCGCTGCGACCCGTCCTTGGCAGGGCTTGCACCCCTTCTGCCTCATCGTCACGACGACATCCCCTGCGACCTTGCAAAGCGTAGGCCCGAGGGCCGACCCCCGGATGAAGGGCGGACGGCCATAACGGGATGCTCGCAAGGTCAGGACGCACCATGTGCGTGCTGAGGGCCAATGGAAACGGATACGCCGACGGAAAACCCTAATGAAGGCCGAGGCAAGAGGCTTTTTCGATTCCGGCAGACCCGGGCCAGCGGGACTTCGCCGCCGATTTGCAGCTTCCCCTTCGCCCGGTCGTTTCCCAACCTTCGCTCCATGCGCAACCCCGTCATCGTTGCCCTCGACATCGCGGATCCCGTCCGTGCGCTCGCCCTCGCGCGGGCCATCGGCCCCCATGTGGGCGCGGTCAAGGTGGGCAAGGAACTCTTCGTCAGCGCCGGGCCTGACATCGTCCGCTCGCTGCGCGCGGACGGCGTGGGCGTGTTCCTGGACCTCAAGTTCCATGACATCCCCAACACCGTCGCCAAGGCCGTCGCGGCCGCGACCCGGCTGGGTGTTCAAATGCTGACCCTCCATGCCTCCGGCGGGTCGGCCATGATGCGGGCCGCCGTGGCGAGCGCCGCCGAGGCCGCTGCCGCGTTGGGCCAGCCCGCGCCCTTGCTCTTGGGAGTCACCGTGCTGACGAGCCATGACGACGCCAGCCTTGCCGAGACAGGCGTGGCCGCGTCGGTGGACGCGCAAGTGGAGCACTTGGCTCGCCTCGCCGCCTCCGCTGGCATGCCTGGGCTGGTGTGTTCGCCTTTGGAACTTCCCAGGCTGCGCGCCTGCCTGCCCGCCGAGGTTCAATGGGTGACGCCGGGAATCCGCACGGGAAACGAGAAGGCCGACGACCAACGCCGGACGTTGAGCCCCCGGGAGGCGATGGCCGCCGGTGCCACGTGGCTGGTCGTGGGACGGCCCATCTACGCGGCCCCGGACCCCGTGGAGGCGGCGCGCGCGATCGCGGCCGACGCCTGCGCGGCCGTCCGGCCTGCCATGGGTTGAAACGGAGCGTCTCGGTTTGATCGGTCGCGCCGGCGGGGTTTGCCTCGGCACGCCCTTTGGCCTGCGCTCGTTACCCCGCCGGTTCCTCGACGGGGCGGGGCGCCTGGCTCACCCGTGCCGGTCATGGGGTGCCTTCGATGGCACCAGGCCGGGCTGGGCGCCAATCGAGGAGCTTGAACTGCACGGATCGGCGGCCGTTGAACTCGTTGATGGAGGGCACCGCCACGAGGTCGAAGTCGGCGTGGGGCACGGGCTTGTCGCCGGCATTCCACCAGAGGCAGTCGGCGGTCGCCCGCCCGTCCGTGACGGACAACCGCCAGTGTTGCTGTTCCTTGCCAATCTTCTGCGGGGGACGGGCGTTGCGCAGGGAAGGGAGGAGGACTTGGACGGGCGGGTTGCCTTGGCCAAAGGGCTCCAGTCGGCCGAGTTCCTCGACGGCGGCAATGTCCAGGGAGGCCAACGTGGCCGATGCGTCGATGCGCAGCCCCGGCACGAGTTGGTCGGGGGCGATGGCCGCGCGGGCGATCCGGTTGAGGCGCTCCCTCAGGGCGTCCACGCGGTCCGGGGCGACGGTGACGCCGGCCGCCATCGCATGGCCACCATGCTTCATCAGCAGGTCGTCGCACTCCCGCAGCGCCGCAGCCAGGTCGAACCCGGGAATGCTCCGCCCCGACCCCCGCCACCCCTCGCCGTCGCCGCCAATGATGAGCGTGGGACGGTGGAATTCGCGGAGGACGCGGGATGCGACGATGCCCACGACCCCGACGTGCCAGAGGAGATGGCCCTCGACGATCACGTAGTCGTGCTCCGGGTTGAAACGGGATCGGACCATGGCGATGGCGTCGTCGGCCATGGTGCGCTCGATGGCTTGCCGTTCGCGGTTGTGGAGGTCGAGTTCCTCGGCAAGGGCCCTTGCATCGCCGGGCTCGGTGGCGAGGAGCAGGTCCAGGGCGCGACGCGCGGAGTCGAGGCGCCCGGCGGCGTTGAGGCGGGGGCCGAGTTGGAAGCCGACGTGCTCGACCCGGACTTGATCCACGACGCCCGCGACCTCCTTGAGCGCAACGACCCCGGGACGCTCCGACGTGGCCAGGCGCTGGAGTCCCATGCTGGCGAGGATGCGGTTCTCGCGGACCAGTGGGACGAGGTCCGCGACGGTGCCGAGGGCGACGAGGTCGAGGAGGGGACGGAGGTCGTAGGCATCGAAGCCCGGGAGCTGCTGGCGGCGTCCCTCCTTGAGCAGTGCATGCGCCAGCTTGAAGGCCAGCCCGGCGGAGCACAGCTCGTGGTCGTGGAGTCCCAGTTGCGGGTTGACCAGCGCGACGGGCTCCGCCGGCGTGTCGCCGGGTTGGTGATGGTCCACGACGATCGCCTCGACGCCTTGGGAGCCCAGCCATCGGATGGGTTCCCGCGCGGTGGAGCCGCAATCCACCGCGACGAGAAGCGGCGCGGGGCGCATCGCGTGGCAATTCCTCGCGGCGTCCATCGTCAGGCCATAGCCCTCCTTGAACCGGTCCGGGAGGTAATGCCCGACCGACCACCCAAGGTCCGTGAGGACCCGGGTGAGAAGGGCGAGCGACGTCACGCCGTCCACGTCGTAGTCGCCGAACAGCGTGACGTGCTCGCCGCGCACGCGGGCATCGAGCAGCCGCTGGACCGCCCCCTGCATGTTGGGAAGGCGAAACGGGTCGGCCAGGTCCTTGAGGCGCGGTGCCAGGAATGCGGAGGCCTCGCCGGGGTCGCCCAGCCCACGTGCCAGGAGGCAGGCGGCGGTGATCTCGCGCACCCCAAGGGCCTGCTGGATCACTCGCGACTCCAGCGGGCGCGGCGGCAACGGATCCCAGCGAAAGCGCATGTCAGGGCAGGGATGGGGCTGGGACGCGGCGGCGTGGTCAGGACGACGCATCCCCCGGAGGAGTGCGCTCGCGCCATGCCACGATCATGGAAGCCGCCATGGACACCATGATGATGGCGATGACGGCCGCGAGGGAGACGTTGGTCAGGTGCTCGCCCAGCCATCGCTTGAGCCACGTCTCCGCCAGCATCTTGGACCCGATGAGCGCCAGGACGAGCGACAGCCCGTACTTGAGGTAGCGGAAGTAGCCCATCGCGCTGGCCAGCACGAAATACAGCGAGCGCAGCCCGAGGATGGCGAACACGTTGGATGTGAAGATCAAGAAGGGCTCCGACGTGATCCCAAAGATGGCCGGGATCGAGTCGAGCGCGAACACGACGTCGGTGGTCTCCACGACGACCAGCACAAGGAACAGGGGGGTGAAGCGCAGCGATCCCTCGACGCGCGTCGTGAAGCGCTCGCCGTCAAACGAGTTGGTGAACGGAAGGAGGCGGCGGGCAAGGCGAACGACCGCCTTGTCACCCAGCGAGGCCCCGTCGTCGTCCGCGCCCGAGAAGGCCATCTTGGCCCCGGTGAAGACGAGGAAGGCCCCCATGATGTAGAGGATGAAATGGAAGCGCTGGACCAGCTCGCTGCCCGCCCAAATCATGACGCCACGCATCGCGAGCGCGCCCAGGATGCCCCAGAACAGCACGCGGTGCTGCCATGACTTGGGCACCTTGAAGTAGGAAAAGATCAGGGCGATGACGAAGACGTTGTCCATCGAAAGGGACAACTCCACCAGGTAGCCCGTGACAAAGGCCGTCGTCCACGCGGGCGTCCATGCGGGCACCAGCCGCGGTCCCACCCAGAAGGCAAACAGCATCGCGGCACAGGCCCATGCCGACGTCCAGCCCATCGCCTCCCGAAACGTGACCTCGCGGCTGGTCCGGTGAAACAGGCCCAGGTCGATCGCCAGGGCGACCACGACGAAGGCCGCAAAGGCCGCCCAATAGATGGGACCGGCGCCCGTGGATGGAATGAGCGCAAACATGGGGGCAGGGCGCGGGTCCTATCGGGATGCGGGCGAAGCCTCCCCGATGCCGTACAGGGCCTTGTGGGTTCGCAGGAACACCTGGCCGTCCGACATCGCGAGGGTGGAGTTGGACAACTCGCCCACGGGGTTCGTCGCCAGCCTCTCGAAGACCGGCGCCGCGCGAAGGACGATCGTGTCGCCCGATCGGTTGACCACGTAGAGGCGGTCGCCCGCCAGCGTCATGGACGACCACGTCGCGCCGTCGGCGCCCGTCGATGGCAGTCGCTCCTCCCACAGCAGCTTCCCGGTGGCCAGGTGCAGGCATTGGGCGAAGCCGTCCGTGGTGCTGAGGTACGCGTGGCCGTTGAAGAGGATGGGTGAGCCAATGCGGTGCTTCTTGGCGCGGCGTTCCCAGTACAAGCGCTTGCCCGTCACGTCGCCGTCGCCGCCCGGTTCCACGAGGATCGTCGAGCCAAAGTAACCGCCCATCGCCAGCACCTTGCCTTCGCCCACGCTGGCGGACGTGTACACCAGGGGGTTCATGCCCTCGCTCCACCAAACGCGTTGGCCATTGGCGGCGGAAAAGGCCAGCAGTCGGTTGGATGCCGGCAGGATGACCTCGTCCCGTCCAAGGTGGGGCCCCTTCGTCACGCGGGCGACCAGCGGCGTGCTGAAGCTCCCCAACATGCCGTCCGACTTGCCCGCGAAACCGTCGAAGCGCTCGGACGGCTGCTCCTCGGGGATGGCTGTCTTCCAGCGTGTGACGCCCGTCGCCTTGTCGAGCGCGTACAAGGCGGAGTCCTTGCCCGGCCCGTGGTACACCAACACAAGGTCGCCGTGCAGGACGGGGGACGAGCCCTGGCCCCAATTATGGCGCTGCGGCCCAAGGTCCGTCAGCCACAGGCGCTTGCCCTCGAAGTCGTACGCCGCAATCCCCGCCGACGCGAAGCTCGCCACCACCACCTTGCCGTCGGTCACCGGCGACGCGGCGCAGTGGGGGTTCGTCTCATGGCGCGTGTCAGGGCCTTCCAGCGCGACGCCTCGCTCCCAAAGAAGCCGCCCGGTCCCGCGGTCAAAGCACATCAGGTTGCGGCGCGCTCCGTCCTCGCGCGCCTGTGTCACGAACACGCGGTCACCCCACACGATCGGGCTCGAATTCCCGGGCTCCGGGAGCTCGGTACGCCAAAGGATGTTCTTCGACGGGCCCTTCTCCGACCAAGTCCATTGAAGCGGGAAGCGGGTTTCCGGGGAGATCTGGTTGGCATCAGGTCCGCGCCACGAGGGCCAGTTGCCCGCTTGGGCGACGCACCACGCGGCCGTCACGAGGAGCACCAACGCCTTGCTTAGGGATGTTCGCATCGGACGAGGCTATCGAGGTTCGCCTTGGCCCGCCACCCGGTTTTCTGGGCGAAATGCCCGGCGCGGCACGAGTCCCTTCGTCGGGATGGGCCTTGGAAAAAGCCTGCGGACGTTCCTCCAAATCTTGTGTTAGCCGGGCCCGCTTCCTCCATGCCCAACCGCTTCATGAATGCGCTTCGCTCATGGTCTTAATTTGCAAGTGTTTGAGAAAACTCATTGCATGACGAAGGCAAAGTGTGTAGCGGTCTCACCAGCCGAAAGTTCGACCGCCCCGGGCTTCTGTCCCGGAGGCTGGCTTCCCCAAGTCTTTGTTCCTGCGGCCCCGCCTAGCGTTTCGCCGCCCTTTTGGGTTCGGGCTCTTCCGGCGCCCACCAGTCCGTATCAGTCATGAGCAACGAAAACACCGCGCCGAGGCAGTCCCAAGGCGCCCAAGGTCCCGGAAGCCCAGGCGATGCCGCCGACAACTCGTCGCGCGATCGCTACCAAGACCGCGACCGCTATTCGGAGCGTCCTCGGTCTCGCGATGACGACCGTCCCCGCGACGACCGTCCCCGCGACGACCGCCCCCGCGACGACCGTCCCCGCGACGACCGCCCCCGCGACGACCGTCCCCGCGACGACCGCCCGCGCGACGACCGTCCCCGTGACGACCGTCCCCGTGACGACCGTCCCCGTGACGACCGTCCCCGTGACGACCGTCCCCGTGACGACCGTCCCCGTGACGACCGTCCCCGCGACGACCGCCCCCGCGACGACCGCCCCCGCGACGACCGTCCCCGCGACGACCGTCCCCGCGACGACCGCCCCCGCGACGACCGTCCCCGCGACGACCGTCCCCGCGACGACCGTCCCCGCGACGACCGCCCCCGTGACGACCGTCCCCGCGACGACCGCCCCCGCGATGATCGCCCCCGCGATGATCGCCCCCGCGACGATCGCCCCCGGGATGATCGCGACCGGTCTTCTGATGGGCGGGATGACCGCGACCGGGATCGAAACCTCGATTCGAGGGATTCCCGAGATAACCGTGACCGCGACCGTCGTCCTCAAGGCGGCGGTGGAGGTGGAGGTGGTGGAGGCGGCCACCGTCATCATGGCGGGCATCGTCACCATGGCGGACGTGGAGGCGGAGGCGGAGGCGGAGGTGGTGGTGGCGGTGGCCAACGTGGTGGGCAGCAAGGCCCGCCTCAGGTCCAGGCCGACCCTGTCATTCACGAGGGTTACCTTGAGATCTCGGAGAAGGGCTTCGGCTTCCTTCGTTCTGCCAAGGCCCATTTTGCACCGAAGCCGAGCGACGTCTTCCTGACGCCGGACTCCATCAAGCGGCTGGCGCTTCGCGAGGGGAGCCAGATCAAGTGCACGGTGAATCCGCCGCATCGTGGCAACAGCCCGCAGCTTCGGGAGGTTCTGGAGGTGAACCAACGCCCGTACCAGGAGTACCTGCACGCGCTGCGCTTCGAGAACCTCACGACCATCGATCCGGTGGACAAGTTCCTGCTCGAGACGACGCCGGACCTGCTGGAGACGCGGATCATCGACTTGGTGACGCCGATTGGTAAGGGCACGCGCGGGCTGATCGTGGCCCCGCCGCGCACGGGCAAGACGACGGTCCTCAAGCAGATCTGCAACGCAATCACGACGAACCACCCGGATGTCCACTGCCTCGTGCTCCTGATCGACGAGCGGCCCGAGGAGGTCACCGACTTCCAGCGCTCGGTGAAGGCCGAGGTCGTGGCGTCGAGCAACGACCAGGACTTGGAAACCCACGTGCGCCTGAGCCGGTTCATGATTGAGCGAGCGAAGCGGATGGTGGAGTCAGGCAAGGACGTGTTCGTGCTGCTGGATTCGCTGACACGCGTGGCCCGCGCCTACAACTCGGTGCATGGCGGCTCGGGCCGCACGATGACCGGCGGCGTGGATGCCCGTGCGTTGGAGATCCCGCGCAAGATGTTCGCCGCCGCCCGCAAGGTGGAGGAGGGCGGATCGCTCACGATCCTCGCGACGGCGCTGATCGACACCGGGTCGCGCATGGACGAGCTGATCTTCCAGGAGTTCAAGGGCACCGGTAACATGGAGTTGATCCTGGACCGCAAGCTTGCGGAGCGTCGTCTGTTCCCGGCGATCGACATCCCGAAGTCGGGCACGCGGAAGGAGGAGAAGCTCTTCCCGCCGAAGTACCTCGAGGCGATCCGCAAGTTGCGCCGGATGATGACGGACCTCCAACCGGTCGAGGCGATGGAGACGCTCCTGGGAGCACTCCGGAAGTACAAGACCAACGAGGAGCTCCTGGCCAAGCTGTCGTGATGTCGGACGTCGGGGGCGGCCCTGGTCCATTCGGGCCGGCCCCCGATGGAGCCCGTCTGATGGCTCAGGATCCAGCCGGCACGACCGATCCAATTGAATCGGGTCCGGGTGACGCGAACCGTTCCCGCCGAGCCGCGAGAACCCAGCCAAGGCCTTCCGCAGTGGACACGATTGAGCCCAGGCCACCCGGCCTGTTTCCAGCGGCCTTCTTGGAGTCCTTGAGGGCGTCGCCGTCGCCTGCCGGCGTCCGGGTCTTGGAGCATGTGGCGGCGGCGGCATGGGGGCATCTCGTCACCTTGCTTTCCTTGGCCCGGCCCGGCGCGACGGTGCTGGTCGTCGTGGATGGCGTGAAGGCACAGGAGGCGTTGCACGCGGACATCGCGACATGGCGGGCCCCTGGGCCGCCGCCGTTGTTCTTCCCGGCCTGGGAGGTTCTTCCGCACGAGAAGAAGCTGCCCCACGCGGATGTCATCTCGGAACGGTTGGGCACGTTGCTGGCCTTGGCCGGGACGATTCGGTTGGATCGGTCGTGCCCGCAGGATCTTCCTCCACAAGAGCCTCATCCTTCGCTCGTTGACCCGCACGGGCGGGACGCCTCGCTCACAACGCCCACCGAGCCGAATCGTCGCGGCGAAGGGGACGGTTCCCCCGTCGCCGGGCCCGCGCGGGTCATCGTGGCGTCGGCGGTGGCCTTGATGCAGCGCACCTTCGCCCCCGCCGACCTGCGCGCGCGGATGCGATGCATCCGGAAGGGAGACCGATGCAACCCGCTGGACCTGATCGAATGGCTGGAGGACCAGGGGTACGAGCCGGAGACACAGGTGACGGGGAAGGGGGAGATCGCGTGGCGAGGCGGCATCGTGGACGTGTGGCCGTTGCCCTCGCCATGGCCAGTGCGCATCGAGTTCTTCGGCGACGAGGTGGAGTCGCTGCGTGAGTTTGACCCGCAGGCGCAGGTTTCGCGGGAGGTCGTGGACGAGGTCCTGCTTTCGCCCGCCGGCGAGCTTGGGTTGCTGCAACCCCGCGGTGACGGCCCGCCCGGCCCGATGGGTTCCATCGTTGAATACCTGCCCGACGAGACCGTGGTGGTGTGGTGCGACCTCGACGCCCTGCGGGTTCACGCGATGGGATACGGGCAGCAGCTTCCCGAGGGGTCTCCCTTCGTGATGTCGTGGGACGCGCTTGAGGAGGGGATACACGGGCGTGGCTTGGCGCAAATCCTCGTGGCGGACGCCGTCGAGGCCGTCGGGGAGGCGACGCCGGGCGATGGTGTGGATGTCCCGCCGGATCCCGGCGAGGCCCTGGAGTGGAAGGGGATGGACGCCTACCGGCCCATGGGCGCGACGTTGCCGGATCCGCAGGTGGCGGAGGCGCAGCGACGGGACTTTTTCCTCCAGCTTCACCGGTGGCAGCGGCAACGGCAGGAAGTCCATGTGTTTTGCGGGCACGCGGGGGAAAGACAGCGATTCCTCGAGCTGTGGCGCGAGTTTGGCTTGGGCGACTCGCCGCCGCCGGTGCACCTGGGCTTGATGGGGCGTGGTTTCCTCGTGCCGTCGGCCGGGCTCGTGGTGGTCACGGACGCCGAGATCTACGGGCGGTACAAGGTGCAGCGGCCACGGCGGCTGAAGTCGCCCCATGCACAGGCGGTGCGGTCGGTGTTCGAGATCGACTTCAACGACTTCGACGAAGGGGATCACGTCGTGCACCTGGAGCATGGCATTGGCATTTACCGGGGGCTGGCGCGCCTGCCTTCGCCGCGGCGACGGCACGGGGCAGGGGACGAGCCGGAGGGGCCGGGCGAGGAGTGCCTGGCGATTGAGTACGCGCCGTCCTCGCCGGGCGGGGAGGCGCCTCGCATCTACGTCCCGCTGGCCGAGGCGCACCTCGTGAGCAAGTACGTGGGCGCGGGCAAGGCCAGGCCCCAGCTTTCGACGCTTTCGGGGACCCGCTGGACGAAGGCGAAGGAGCAGGCGCACAAGGCCGTCCGGGACCTTGCCTCGCAGTTGCTTGCGGTGCAGGCCGAGCGGGCCTCGGTCACCGGGCATCCCTGCGCGGCGGACACCCCGTGGCAACGGGAGTTCGAGGCCTCGTTCGAGTACGAGGAAACGCCGGACCAAATCAGGGCCATCGATGCCGCCAAGGCGGACATGGAATCGGCGAGGCCCATGGACCGCCTGCTGTGCGGCGACGTGGGCTTCGGGAAGACGGAGGTCGCCATTCGGGCGGCGTTCAAGTCCGTGATGGGCGGCAAGCAGGTGGCCGTGCTGGTGCCCACGACCGTGCTGGCCCAGCAGCACTTCAACAACCTCCGCGACCGCATGGCGGAATACCCCGTCCGCATCGAGTTGCTCTCCCGGTTTCGCACGGCGCGGCAGCAGCGTGCCGTGATGGAGGCGGCGGCCGCCGGGACCGTGGACATCGTCGTGGGCACCCACCGGATCGTCTCGCCGGACGTCCAGTTCAAGGACCTCGGCCTGGTGATCGTCGATGAGGAGCAGAAGTTCGGCGTCCGCCACAAGGAGCAGTTCAAGCTGCTGCGCCGGACCGTGGACGTGCTCACCCTCAGCGCCACGCCGATCCCAAGGACGTTGTACCTCGCGCTCACCGGCGCACGGGACCTCTCGACCCTCGAGACGCCCCCGCAGGACCGGTTGCCCGTGGAGACGGTCGTGGCCAACCACGACGAACGCCTCGTGCGGGACGCGGTGCGACGCGAGCTGAACCGCGCCGGGCAGGTGTACTACCTCCACAACCGCGTTTCCACGATCGAGGCGACGGCGCTCCGCCTGCGAGCGCTCGTGCCCGACGCGCGGGTGGTCGTCGGGCACGGCCAGATGGAGCCGGATGACCTCGAGCGGGTGATGACGCAGTTCGTCAATGGCGACGCGGACGTCCTGGTGTGCACCACCATCATTGAGAGCGGCCTCGATATCCCGAACGCCAACACGATCATCATCGATCGGGCGGACCGCTTCGGGCTGAGCGAGCTCTACCAGTTGCGCGGACGGGTGGGCCGCTACAAGCACCAGGCCTACGCCTACTTCCTGCTGCCCCGTCATGCCCAGCTCCTCACCGAGGCGCGCAAGCGAATGTCTGCCATCAAGCAGTACTCCGCCCTCGGCTCCGGCTTCAAGATCGCCATGCGCGACCTCGAGATCCGCGGCGCCGGCAACCTGCTCGGGGCCGAGCAATCCGGCCACATCACCGCCGTTGGCTTCGACCTCTATTGCCAGTTGCTGGGCCGAACCGTCGCCGCCCTCAAGGGCGAGGCCCCCAAGGAGCGCGTGGAGGTTCGCACCCGCATCGACTTCCTCGAGTTCAACGCCAGCGCCCCGCTTGCCCCCGCGCCGGAGGATGGACCCGCCGTGCGCGTCCGCGGCCCGCGCCTGGAAATCCAGGTGCCTCGTGACGACGGCGTCCCCGTTGTCACGTCCCGTCGCCGACGTGACACGCTCGACGAGCCGCAGGGCCCGGCGTCCCGCGAGCCCGCGTTCCTGCCCCTCGACTACGTCCGCGAGGCTCCCCAACGCATTGAGATCCACCGAAAGCTCGCGAACGCGGCCACGGCGGCCGACCTCGCGTCCCTGCGTCGCGAGATGCGCGACCGTTTCGGGCCCTTGCCGCCCGCCGTGGACCTGCTCCTGGAGTTGGCCGACTTGCGTCTGGTCGCCGCCGGCCATGGCGTCACCTCCATCGAGGTCGTCGAGGGCAAGGTGAAGCTCACGCGCTCCGGCCAGTTGGTCACCGTCGGAGGCCACTTCCCCAGGCTCACCAAGAAGGCCGCCTCCGCCCGCCTCTCCGAAATCCGCCGGCTGATCCAGTCGATGGGCCGCTGACCGGCGTCCGCCCGGCCGCATCCATCGCCCGGGCCTCGGCCGGAACGATGCAGTTGGATCGGTCGTGCTTGCTGGATCTTCTTGCGCAAGAGCTTCGTCGTTCGCTCGTTACGGGTGTCGAACTGGCCCGCGCCTCGCTCACTCCTCGGCTTGCACAAGCATCTGCTTCGCAATCACTTCCCTCCCAACTGCATCGTCCTGGCTTGGGCAAAACGCATTTGCGCCCCCGCTCGCAGCGGCCTAGGCATCGACCGCCCTTTGCGCTGGGGCGTCCACGACATCGATGAAATGAAAACGATCGTGATGCTCCCATGTTCCCATGGTTCCTTGTTGCTTCGCCCCGCCTTCGTGGCGGCGTGCATGTTGTCCTTCGCGCCTTCTGGCCTGGCGCAAGGATGGTTCCCAAGGCCGGGCAGCGGAGGCTGGTCCGCCGAGTCCCCGTTCGTTCGCCTCTTCGACTCCAACAGCGTCGCGTCCGTGTCCGGCACCGTGACCAAGGTCGAGACCTTCTCGCCGCGACGCGGGATGTCCCTGGGCATGCGCGCGGAGGTGGACACCGGAACCAATCTCGTGACCGTGCACCTCGGCCCACGCTGGTATGTCCAGCGCCAGGACGTGGCCATCAAGCCGAGGCAACAAGTCGATGTCACGGGCTCCGACGTGACCATCGACGGGAGGCCGGTCTTGGTGGCCCGGCAGGTCAAGACGGAGACGGGAACGCTGTCCCTGAGGGACGTGCATGGCATCCCGACCTGGGCTGGGGGCATGTCCGAGGAGCCCCGGCAGCCATGGCGTGGCCGGCGTTCATTCGAGGCCGAGGCCGCTTGGTTGCCGCAAGGGTCGGCGACCCGGGGCGAGGCAGCCTTTCGCGACCTTTGGTGCCACTCGTGCCACGCCGTGAAGGGGCATGAAACGACCTTCCCAGCCCCCACCGCCCAACCCCCGGTGCCCGTGGTCCTCGGGGACGAACCCCGCCACAGGACGCGGATGGATCGCATCCAGTCCATCGTGAACCCGTCCCATCGCATCGACCCGGCCTACCAGCGTGAGTTGGTGGCGATGGGGAAGGTCTCGCGCATGGGTGACTACAACGAGACCATGACCTTGCAGCAACTGTCCGACCTGGTGGCGTTCCTGGATCGAGCCACGCGCCCGATGTCATCCCCGTGATCCGCAACGACGCGTCCCGGGGACGGCCCTGGAATCTCGGATGCCGTCCCCCGGCGCGGGTCGCCCCGGTTGAGGGTCCCGTGTCATGAAGCGCCGGGGGGCGGGGTGCCCTGCGATGGTGCCTCGTCTCGTGGCCTTCTTGACGCAGCCCAACACCAGCGATTTGTGAGACACGACACTAGGCAAGCACGGCCCGCACGACTTCCCCCGAGACGTCCGTGAGGCGGAAGTCCCGCCCGGCATGCCGGAACGTGAGGCGTTCGTGGTCCAGCCCCAGGAGGTGCAACATCGTCGCGTGCAGGTCATGGACCGACGTGGGATGAACCTCGGCCTTGAACCCGAACTCGTCCGTCGCCCCATGGGCCGTGCCGCCCCGGACGCCGCCGCCCGCCAGCCACACGGAGAACCCGTAGTGGTTGTGGTCGCGTCCCAGCTTGGACTTGCCGCTGTCGCCCAGCTCCACCGTGGGCGTCCTGCCGAACTCGCCGCCGCACAGGATCAGCGTGTCCTCGAACAGGCCGCGTTGCTTCAGGTCCGCGATGAACGTGGCCATGGGGCCGTCGATCTCGCCCGCATGCTTGCGGAGGTTTCCCTCGATGTTGTCGTGGTGGTCCCATGGCTGGCCCGCGCCGTGCCACAACTGGACCACGCGCACGCCCCGCTCGAGCAGTCGCCGCGCGATGAGCGTCTGGCGCCCGTGCACCGTGTCGCCATACGCCGCCCGCACGTGCGCCGGCTCGCGCGATAAGTCGAAGGCGTCCGTGGCCTCAAGTTGCATGCGGAAGGCCAGCTCGAAGGACTCGATGCGCGCCTCCAGCCTGGGGTCGTTGCCGCGGGCCGCCGCGTGGGCCGCGTTCAACTCGTGCAGCAGGTCAAGCTGCCTCCGTTGCACGGACGTCGCCGCATGAGGGCTTCGGATGTGCTCGATCAGCTTCGACAACTCCCGGTGCTGGGGATCCACGAACGTCCCCTGGAAGACGCCCGGCAGGAACGCCGACTGCCAGTTCTCCGCGTCCTTGATGGGCATCCCGCCCGGGCACAAGGCCACGAACCCAGGCAGGTTCGCGTTCTCCGTCCCGAGCCCGTACAGCGTCCATGCCCCGAACGACGGCCGCACCTGCACGTTGTCCCCGCAGTTCATCAGCATCAGCGAGGGCTCGTGGTTCGGCACCTGCGCGTGCATCGACCGAATCACCGCGATGTCGTCGGCATGCGTCGCCGTCCGCTCGAACGCGTCGCTGATCTCCAGCCCGCTTTGCCCGCGCCGCCTGAAGGCGAAGGGCGACGGAAACGCCGCCCCCGTCTTGCGCTCCGTGCGCAGGTTCCCGGCCGGCAGCACCCGGCCCGCATGCCGCGCCAACGCCGGCTTCGGGTCGAACGTGTCCACGTGCGACGGCCCACCGTTCAGGAAGAAATGCACGACCCTCCGGGCGCGCGGGCGAAAATGGGGCGCGCGGCCGGCCAAGGGCGACCCGCCGGGCCCCGCCGCCCGGGCCGGCGCCAGCGACGCATCCAGCAGGCCAAGGGACATCGCCCCCAATCCCATGCCGGAAAGCCGAAGGAAGTCGCGTCGTGTGGGTCGTGGCATCATGCAATTCATCCGTGGAAGGTTAGTCGGCGAAGGCCATCTCGTTCGAGAGCAGCAGGACCTGCGCGTATTGCTCCCATGGCCGGAGTCGATCGTCCGCCGGCGGCGGCCCGCCAAATTCCCCGCCGGCGTCCCATCGACGTCCCCCGGCCACCACCGTCGGGGCCCATAAAAACTGGTCCGAGTTCAGCACGTCGCGGATGTCCACCACGAAGTCGATCCACTCTCCGGCCCGCACGTCCAGCGGACCCGCCTTCATCTCCACCGACGCCTTGTGCACCGTGTTCGAGGTGACGATGCCAAGGCGTGGCGCGAGGACGAAGCCCCGCACGCCGTCGCCCTCCGTCACCTCGTGCCGGAGCGTCCCCTCGACCGTCACCCGCAGGTCCGCCGGCGCCGTCCATCGTCGAACCACCGCATGCGCCCGCGTGTTGCCCGGGTGACCGCCCTCCGCCGTCAATCGCGCCCAGCCCGAATCGCCCCCGGGCCATGCCTCGGCACCTTGCCACGCCGTCCCGGTGAAGCGCGGCAACGGCTTGAACCCCCGCACCACGCCCGCCGCGACGTCCACCTCCCCGACCCCCTGCGACCACGCCCCCGGCTTCCATGCGACGGCGGACGGCCCGGTGGGCTCGGCCGACTCGGCGGCCGCGACGAACCTCATGGCCAAGGACACCTCCGCACCGGTCGCGGACCTCTGGAACAACGCCCGGTGAAGCGCCTGGACTCGCTCGGCCGGTGCCATCGACCGAGTCCGCTCCGCCAACGCCCTCGCTCGTTGCGCTGCAAACGGACCGTTCAGGAAGAACAACCCCTGCTGCGGCACCGTCGTCTCGTGCCGCACCGGCACGTGCAGGTCGGGGTTCGCAAAGTCGAACGTTCGCAGCACGCCTGGCAGGAATTGGCGGTCCACGAAGGCATAGAGCGTTCGACGACGGCTCGCGGCGTCGAGCAACGGCTGCGTCTTGCCGCCCATCCGCGTTTCCAGTTCCCCGCTCGCCGCCAGCATCGAGTCCCGCAACGCCTCGAACGACAGCCGCTGGCGCGGGAACGCCGACAGCAGGCGCCGGTCCGGGTCCTGGGCATGCCCGCCCACGCCCGCCGCCCGGTACGACGCGCTGCACACGATCAGCCGATGCAACGCCTTTAGGCTTCGGCCATCCGCCACGAAGCGCCCCGCCAGCCATTCCAGCAACTCCGGGTGGCTCGGCCTGTCCGCCCGCAGCCCTAGGTCGCTCGTCGTCGGCACCAGTCCCGTCCCGAAGTGATGTTGCCAGACGCGGTTCACGATCGTCCTCGACGCCAGCCCGTTCGACGGGTCCGTGATGGCCCGCGCGAGTTCCAGCCGGCCGCTTCCCCGCGTGAAGGGCACGCGGTCCTTGCCCGACAACACCGCCAGGAACTGCCGCGGAACCTCCGCGCCCGGCTGCGACGGGCTGCCCCGGCGGAACACCCTCGGCAACGTGATGTCAGGCTTGTCCGTGCTCGCCACCGCCATCGGCAATCCGAGGTCGATCCGTCGCCGGTCGATGTCGCCCTGCAGCTTGCCCAGCTCCTCGGTCACCGACGTGGGCAAGTAGTACTCGATGGTCACGAGGTCGCCGTCCGGGATGCGGGCGGGAGCCAAGGGGTCTCGCAGGAATGCCACGAGCTCCGCCAATTCGGGCGAGGCGTTGGTCGCGTCACGCCGCTCGTGCGCCTCGCGGAACACCTTGCCATACGCGGCCGCCACGTCGCCCTTGCCGCGCAACGGGGCCTTCAGCGCCTCGGTGATCCATCCATGGACCCCGCCCGACGCCGACCCCGCCTTCATGGCCTCCCGCGCCGCCGCGTCAAAGCCCTCGCCGTCCGGAACCCCCAGCGCCGCCACCGCCAACCAGGGCCCGAACAGCCGCGATTGCACGCGACCCGGCCGCGCCAGCCAGTCCCGCCAACGCCGCACCGAGTGCGGGATGATGTCGGCGTCGGTGAGGATTTGATCGAAGCCTTCCTCCGGATAGTCCTTGAGGGAGAGCTGGGCCCGCAGGTAGTCCCCAACCCGCGTCGCAAGGCGTTGCTCCGCCTCCGCCCGCCGCTTCTCGTGCCCTTCCACATAGGCCTTGATCCGCTTCGCCAGCTCCGCGTCGTCGCATTCCCCCAAGGGCACCGTCCGGTCGGCCGACGCCGCGAACACTCCGTACAACGAGTAGTAGTCCGACGTGGGGATGGGGTCGTACTTGTGGTCATGGCATCGTGCGCACGACACCGTCAGCCCGAGGGTCGTGCGGCACACGACGTCGATCCGGTCGTCGATGATGTCGTGCGTCACCCCAAGGAAGCGCCGGCCCAACGTCAGGAATCCCATCGCCGCAAGGTCGGGCGAGCCCGCGGGAACCAGTTGGTCGGCCGCGATCTGGAGCTGGATGAAATGGTCGTAGGGCAGGTCCCGGTTCAAGGCCTCCACCACCCAGTCCCGGTATGCGAACGCATGGACGAACCTCGACTCCTCGCGGGCGTACACGTACCCCTTCGTGTCCGAGTACCGCGCCAGGTCCAGCCAGTGACGTCCCCAACGCTCGCCGTGCCGGGGGTCCGACAGCAGCCGGTCCGCCGCCCTGCCCACCGCCACATCCGGGTCACGGGCCCACTCGGATTGGAACGCCAGCACCTCGTCGAACGTCGGTGGCACCCCCACGAGGTCGAGGTGCAGCCTGCGCAGCATCGTGCGCGCGTCGGCGGCCGGCGGGGCAGGGATTCCAGCCGCCTCCAATCGCGACAGCACGAACCGGTCGATCTCGTTGCGGCACCAACCCGGGTTCGAGACGGCCGGCGGCTTCGTGTCCCGCAGCGCTTGAAACGACCAATGACGGTCGGCGTCCGGCGGCGGCGTCACGGCGGCGGGCAACCGAAGGCAGTTCAGGCCCACGACGATCCAGCCAAACGAGTGAAGAAGGCGGTGACGCATGCAGGGGTGGCTCGCGTCATCCTTTGCCTCCCCAACGCCTTCGCGCAAGGGGCCGTTCCGCCACACTTTTCAGCCAGCACACCCGCAAAAAACCCTTGGCCACGTCCCCCGGTTGTGCGTTTCATTTCGCCCCGCCTCACCAGGCGCACTCGGTGGTAGGATGCCGGAGTGGTCAATCGGAGCAGACTGTAAATCTGCCGGGCTAACGCCCTACGAAGGTTCGAATCCTTCTCCTACCACCATCTTCCAACCTGTTGCCCCCATGCCCAAGCTCGCATCAGAGGCTCCCGCATGGTGAAGTCGCTCCCGTGACTTCCACCCCCTTCTCGCAGGTCGCCATCCGCCTCCGTCCCGACGACGACGTCGCCGTCGCCAAGTCCCAACTCCGCGCCGGAACCACCCTTGCCCTCGGTCGCGATGCCGTGGTGCTCGCCGCCGACGTTGGCCGAGGCCACAAGTTCGCCCTGCGCGACCTGGCGGACGGTGCCCCCGTCCGGAAGTACGGCCAGACCATCGGCTTCGCGCGCGGTGCCATTCGCGCCGGCGACCACGTCCACCTCCACAACGTCGTGGTCCGCCCGTTCGCCCGGGACGCCAGCGTGGGCACCGAGGCCGTCGCCCTTCCTGCGGCTACCCCGGACGAGGCGCGCACGTTCGAGGGGTTCCTTCGCCCCGACGGACGCGCCGGCACGCGCAACTACATTGGCGTCATCTCGTCCGTGAATTGCTCCGCATCGGTCTCCCGCTACGTCGCGGACCGCTTCCGCGGCCCGGATCTCGGCCGGGAATTCCCCGGCGTCGATGGGGTCGTCGCCTTCACCCACAAGAGCGGGTGCGCCATGCCCGACGACGAGCCCACCCGGCTGCTGCAACGCGTCCTGGCCGGCGTCGCCCGCCATCCCAACATCTCCGGATGGGTGCTGCTCGGCCTCGGTTGCGAGGTGAACCAAGTCGAGCGCCTCGTCCGCGACCAAGGCCTCGCCACGGCCGGCCCCGGTGGCTCCGCGCCCCTCGTCATGAACATCCAGGCCCAGGGGGGCGTCGCCCGCACCGTCGAGTCCGCCACGCAGGCAGTCCGGCAAATCCTCCCGGCCGCCAACGCCCTCCGTCGCCAGACACTCCCGGTGTCCAAGCTCGCCCTCGCCCTCAATTGCGGCGGATCCGACGGCGCCAGCGGCATCACCGCCAACCCGGCCCTCGGCTTCGCCAGCGATGAGTTCGTCCGTCGCGGGGCCGCCTCGGTCCTCGCCGAAACCCCCGAGATTTACGGGGCCGAGCACCTCCTTACCCGGCGCGCCACCCGTCCGGAGGTCGCCCAGAAGCTCCTCGGGTTCATCCATTGGTGGGAGGAATACGCCCGCCTCCACAACGCCTCCATCGACAACAACCCGTCCGTGGGAAACAAGGCGGGCGGCCTCACCACCATCTACGAGAAGAGCCTCGGCGCCCTCGCCAAGGGCGGGCAGGCGCCGCTCTCGGCCGTCTATGGGTACGCCGAGCCCGTCGTGGGCCCCGGCCTCGCCTTCATGGATACCCCTGGCTACGACCCGGTCAGCATGACCGGCCTCATGTGCGGCGGTTGCAACGTGGGCGTGTTCACGACCGGGCGCGGCTCCGTGTACGGATGCAAGCCCATGCCCTGCATCAAGGTCGCCACCAACACCACCCTCTTCGACTGGATGCGCGACGACATGGACCTCAACGCCGGCACCATCCTCGACGGGACCGAGACCGTCGAGGAGGTCGGCCGCCGCATCTTCGAGGAGGTGATCGCCGTCGCGTCCGGCAAGCGCACGCGCAGCGAGGTCCACGGCATCGGCGACGAGGAGTTCGCACCGTGGACCCTCGGCCCGGTTTTCTAGTCTCTCGTAGCCCGTCGCGGGCGGCCTCTTCGCCGCTCCTGCAAGGGCTCCCGACCCGACGATCCGTGAGGGGCGCCACCGACTCCCCAAATCCCGATGAATCTGAATCGGGTGGCGTCCATGCGTCCATGATTCCCCGCTACACGCGCTTGACGCGACACCCCGAAGCCCTGTTTCATTGAGGCGTGGAGCGGGGCGAGCGGCGTCTTCACAATCTGTGCCTAGAAACCCGGCGGCAGAGGGTGCGCTCACAAGAATGCACCGTCGAGCGCCACATCTAGGCCTGCCATCACGAGCTTTACCACAGGCTCAGTGTCATTCCTGTCAAGCGAGACGGGAAAAGTTCGTGAAGCGTTCGCCTTGTGATCCTCCTGCACTTCGCCCCCGTAGGTTTGCACGTGCGAACTGACCGGCACGGAGTGCGAAGATGCGAGCCCGAGCCAAGGCAACGTTGCCATGGCAGGCAGGCGTCGCTCGACGTTCCGGAAGCCAGGGGAAAAAAAACCGGCGCCCGTCCTGCCAAACGATTAGCTCCAGCAAAGCAATCACTAGGTCCATTCCATCCGAAAAACGTAAGACCCGGCCACAATTTTAGGGAAACCCCCACGAGATGCTCGTGGGAGCAAACCCTCCAGTGGCCCACCCAGCGTGAGGTCAAGAGCACTCAACAGCGCGCATCGTTGGTCGGTGCGATTTGCGCGTTTGCGGAGCAGTTAACTCCTTCAATTTGAACACCCAGCACAGGGTGCATGGACAACCTCCTGCGGCTGCCGGTGGCCACCTTCTTGCCGGGCCGGAGCGATTCAGTTGGTAGGGATGTGACTGCGAAGCAAATGCTTGGGCAAGCCGAGGAGTAAGCGAGGCACGGGCCAGTATCAGGCCCGTAACAAGCAAACGACAAAGGATTAGCGCAAGCAGATCGAGCAAGCACAACCGACCCAACGGAACTGTTACGGCTGAGAACCCGTGCCCGAGTTTGAGCGTTTCAAACACGTTGTTGTCCCCTACAATTCGGAGGCCACCTGGCCATCCAGTCACTCGATCAATATTTGGTATGTCCCCTGCACCATCCAGCAGCGCAACCCGACTCTTCCCGTGGATCCCGGGCGCAATGGTTGTCGCTTGGTGGGTTTGGGAACTGTCCCACCATTGGGCGGCAATGGTGGAGTACCAGTTCGGCTGGATCGTGGTCGTCCTGGCCGCTTTTTTGGTGTGGGAGCGCTGGCCAAGCCAGCCCGAGCGACGTTCCGGAGGGCATCTTGGCCTTGTTTGCATGCTGGCCTGCATCGGGTTTGCTTCCGTATTGGGGTCGGAGCTGTATCGGATCGGCCTGGCAAGGACCCCCACTCAGGTCATGGCCTTGAGCATCGGATGCGCGAGCTTCGTCCTGGCCCACATGCTGGCCTTGGGAGGTTGGCCATGGACCAGGCACTTTCTCTTCCCCCTCCTTTTCTTCTTCGTCGCCGTCCCCATCCCCAAGTTCTTCTGGAACCCGATCGTGTTTGGACTCCAAGCCTTCGTAGCCTTGCTCAACGTGGAGGCGTTGAACCTGCTTGGAATCCCCGCCATCCAGCAGAACCATGTCATCCAGTTGCCCAACACCACCGTTGGGGTGGACGAGGCATGCAGCGGCGTCCGAAGCCTGCAATCCAGCATCATGGCCGCCCTGTTCATCGGCGACCTCACCCTCCGCCGGGCCTCATGGAAGGCGTTCTTCCTCGTCGTCGGCGTTGCCTTGGCCGTCCTTGGCAATTTTGGGCGGTCCCTGTTCCTTTCCCTGACGGCGTATCGCGGTGGGCCCGATGCCCTCAAGGCCGTCCACGACTCGGCGGGATGGAGCGTCTTGGTATTCACGGCTGGCGGGATGGCCCTCTTGGGATGGGCGGTAACACGGCTTGAACAGCGCATCCAATCCAACCCGCCAAACGCCGGCAACGTGGCGGAGGAAGCGCATCCTCCAGCCTAGGCTTGTAAATCCATCCGACGTGCGTACCCCCCCAGCCATAGCACCTCGCAGCCCTCACCATGCCTCCTAAATCCCACGCGCTGGCCCCATCGGTGCTCGGCGTGTTGTTCATCTTGGCTACAGGCGGCGCATGGGCGTGGTTCAACATCTCGCCCAAGCAATTCCCAGTTAGCTATCACTTCAACCCGCGCCCAGACATCCCGGGATGGACGTTCTCGCCCGACCCGATCTCCGAGCAGGCGCGTGACATCCTGTCCACGACAAACCTCTTCAACGGGTTCTACACCAATGCAAGCGGTGCCCGCATCACGGCGTTCATGGGGACATGGGATGCCAACAACCCCAAGCAGATGGGCGTCGTCGGGCATACTCCAGATGTCTGCTGGGTCGGCGCCGGGTGGGAGCCCGTGTCCGGCGGACACCCCGACAAGATCAATGTTCGATTTGGGACGAATAGCATTCCATTCGAGGCACGTACTTTCCTGACCCCGGACAAGCGGTCTCGCGAGCTGACGTCCTGGTGCACGCTGGTCAGCGGCCAGGTCTTCGCCGAGGAGGGCAGGTTCGAGCTGTCGGATGATGCGAAGGCCAAGGTCGGTGCGGCGCGGCGCGCTTCCGGCAGCCGACACAGCCTGAGGTCCAAGCTCACCAAGTCCATCCTCGAGCGCATCCCGGGCACCGGCGCGAAGCAATTCGTCCGCTTCTCCACGTCCTCGGGCGGCGACCCCGAGGCAAGCTTCGCCCTCTTGCAGGATTTCGGCGCGAAATGGCTCGAACTGCAGGTCAGCCATCCAGGCAATTAGCCAAACCGGTTCAGTCCGGAGGAAAATAATTGCGAAGCAGGTGCCTCCGCAACCCGAGAGGGGCGCCAAAGGCGGGCCTGCACGAGTCCGGCAACAGTTGAACGACAAGGAATTTGCGATAGCAGGCCGGGCAAAAACGACCGACCCAATTAGATACCCCCGGGTTAGCCATCGGCTCGTCGGACCCTGGCACCCCAAGGCATCACTCCTACCCCATGACTCCAGCAGACAAGATCTACGTGGCCGGGCACCGCGGCCTGGCGGGAAGCGCCGTTTGCAGGGAATTGCACCGGCTTGGCTTCCACAACGTGGTCACGAGGACCCGCATGGAACTCGACCTGTTGGATTCCAAGGCCGTTGACCTGTTCCTCCAGTCCGAACGTCCAAGCCACGTCTTCGTGGCCGCAGCCAAGGTCGGTGGCATCTGGGCCAACCACACACAGCCTGCATCCTTCCTTTGGGAAAACCTCCAGATACAAAACAACCTCATCCACGGAGCATGGAAGGCCGGCGTCGGGAAGCTTTTGTTCATGGGCAGCTCGTGCATCTACCCCAAGCTCGCACCCCAGCCGCTCCGCGAGGAATACCTCCTCACGGGCCCCCTCGAGCCCACCAACGAATGGTATGCCGTCGCCAAGATCGCGGGGATCAAGATGTGCCAGGCGTATCGACGCCAGCACGGCTGCGACTTCATCAGCGCCATGCCCACGAACCTCTACGGCCCCAACGATAACTACGACCCGCAAGGATCCCACGTCCTCCCCGCCCTGATACGCAAGTTCCACGAAGCCAAGGTCAGCCGCTCTAGCGAGGTCGTTTGCTGGGGCTCAGGCAGCCCCCTCCGCGAATTCCTCTACTCCGACGACCTCGCCAGCGCCCTGGTCTTCCTTATGCAGAATTACTCCGGGGAGGACTTCATCAACGTGGGATCGGGCTCCGAGATCACCATCCACGACCTTGCCAGCCTTGTCCGGGATGTCGTTGGCTACGATGGCCCCATTGTTTGGGACTCATCCAAGCCCGATGGAACCCCCCGAAAGCTCATGGACAGCAGCCGTCTCTTCGCCATGGGCTGGCAGCCCCGGACACCCCTGCGCGAAGGAATCGTGCGCGCCTACGCCGACTTCGTGTCCCGCAACTAGTGCGTCGCCCCTCCTTTCACTAACACTCATCATGTCAACCCAAAAGAAAGCCCTCGTCACGGGCATCACTGGACAGGACGGTTCCTACTTGGCCGAACTGTTGCTCGGCAAGGGATACGAGGTCCACGGCATCATTCGCCGAGCCTCCACCTTCAACACCTCGCGCCTCGACGGCATCTACTCCGACCCGCACTACCCCAAACACCATCTCCACCTCCACTACGGGGACCTCGCGGACGGCAGCAACCTCGCCCGGCTCCTGGGAAAGATACAGCCCGACGAGATCTACAACCTCGCCGCCCAAAGCCATGTTCGAGTTAGCTTTGACGCCCCGGAATACACCACGGACGTCACCGCAACCGGCACCGTCCGCCTCCTCGAGTCCATTCGCGAGGTCGGTATCCAGCCCAGGTTCTATCAGGCCAGCTCCTCCGAGATGTTTGGCTTGGTCCAGGAGGTTCCCCAGCGTGAGACCACCCCGTTCTACCCCCGCAGCCCCTATGGTTGCGCCAAGGTGTATTCCTATTGGGTGACGGTGAACTACCGCGAATCCTATGGCCTCCACGCCAGCAATGGGATCCTCTTCAATCACGAGTCCCCACGCCGCGGCGAGACCTTCGTGACCCGCAAGATCACCCGGGCCGCCGCGCACATCAAGCTGGGGCTCCAGGACAAGCTCTTCATGGGCAACCTCGATGCAAAGAGGGACTGGGGCTATGCCAAGGAATACGTCGAGGCAATGTGGCTCATGCTCCAGCAGCCCAAGGGAGATGACTATGTGGTCGCGACCAACGAGACCCATACCATTCGCGAGTGCCTCGACGTCGCCTTCGCCCGAGTCGGCCTAAACTGGCACGACTACGTCGAGATTGATCCCCGCTACTACCGCCCCGCCGAGGTGGACCTCCTGATCGGCGACTACTCCAAGGCCAAGGCCCAGCTCGGCTGGGAACCCAAGACCAAGTTCAAGGAATTGATCGAGCTCATGGTCGATGCCGACCTCGCCTTCCTTAAGGATCGGCTGTCCGGTCGTGTGGCCAAGGTCGGCTAGCCCTCCTGACGCCCCCACCGCGCCGCCTCGTCCTCCCCATCCACCCGTCCCGAGGCATCTGTCCGCAACAGCCATGATCATTGGAATAGGCCCCTCCTCATTCGCGCAGGAGGATAAGAGCCCCTTGCAACGCTTGGTTGACGCGGGTTGCACCGTCGTCCCAAACCCGACTGGCAAAAGGCTCTCCGAGCCCGAGATCATTGAATACCTCGCCCGTCACAAGATCGAGGGCTTGATCGCCGGCCTCGAACCCCTCAACCGGCGCGTCCTTGAGTCGGCCCGGCCCCACCTCCGAGCGGTCGCCCGCGTTGGCATCGGCATCACCAACGTGGACGTCCAGGCATGCCGGGACCTTGGCATTGCATTTAGCTACACGCCAGACGGCCCCACCGAGGCCGTGGCCGAGCTGACCCTCGCCGCGTTGCTCAGCCTTGCGCGTGACCTCGTGCCCATGAACCGCGAGCTGCACCTCGGCGGGTGGCCGAAGCGGATCGGCCGGAGCCTCGCCGAACTTCAGGTTCTCGTCGTCGGATACGGGCGGATCGGGGGCCGCGTGGCCTCCTTGCTGACATCACTTGGCGCCCAAGTGTTGGTCTGCGACCCCTTCCTCCCCAAGGATGCCGCTTGCCCCTTTCCCGTGGTGTCACTCGCCGACGGACTGGCCATGTGCGACGTCGTGTCCCTGCATTGCGGGGGCGATAAGGTCTTGCTCGGCAAGGATGAAATCGCCAACGCCAAGCCTGGCTTGATGATCCTCAATTCAGCTCGTGGCGAGCTCGTGGATGAGTCAGCCCTCATTGCGGCCTTGGAGTCCGGTCACGTGTCCAAGGCTTGGTTCGACACCTTTTGGAAGGAGCCTTACACGGGGCGACTCCTCGGAATGCCACAAGTGCTCTTGACGCCTCACGCCGCAACCTATACGCGCCGATGCCGCTCGCGCATGGAGAACGAGGCGGTCACCAACCTGTTGCTCGGACTCGGGATCGCCAATCCCTAGGGCTTCAGGAATTCAAGCGCTGCATCCCGCTCTGGCACCAACACCAGCCAAGCCATCACCAAGACAACCCCCATGACGCACGCAAGCATTGCAAGTTGGAGAAACCATCCGTGGCTTGTAGCCCACCCCGTCTGGCGAGCAGCCTTTGACTGGATTGAACGGCAAGGGCCCGATTCGCCCGTGGGCGATACACCCCTCGGCTATCCGGACATGCTTGGACGTGTCATGGCCTATCCATTGAAGCCCCGGGATCAATGCCTCTACGAGGCCCACCGTCGTACCATCGACATTCAGGTTACACTGACCGGCTGCGAGGGCATCGAGTTCGCTGACATGAGGGCCATCTTGGCCAGAAACAACTACTCGGATGCCCTCGACGTGGAGCACTTTGACCTCCCCACACGCGGCATCTCAACCGTGCGCAACATCCCTGGTTTCTTCTCCATGATCCTTCCAGGCGAGCCTCACTTGCCCCAAATCGCCATGAGCGACGAGCAAAACCCCAGCGTCCGCAAGCTCGTGGTCAAGGTTCCGGCTCTATTGGTGGGCGTCGTCTGCAATTCCTAGTCCTCGCCGCAATTCCCCTTCCTTAGGCATCATGCCCTCCTCCCCTGAAGAGACCCAAGCGGCGGTCGCCGCCGCAATCAAGGCCGGCAAACTGCTTCGCAATGCCTTCGTCAATGGCTCCGAGGTCAAGTCCGCGGCCGGGCGGGACATCAAGCTAGACGCCGACGTCAAGGCCGAGGAAGCAATCCTCGCGGTTCTTCGCGAACGCACCGATTGCCCGGTCCTCTCGGAGGAAGCCGGCCCCGACAAAGGGCTGTCGCACGACGAGAGACATTGGGTCATTGATCCACTCGACGGCACGTTCAACTTCAGCCGCGGCATCCCGCTCTGTTGCGTTAGCATAGGCCTCATGGAGCACGGGCACCCGGTGCTGGGCGTCATCTATGACTTCATGTCCGACACCCTGTACAAGGGAGGGAAAGGGCTGCCAGCCCTCGCGAATGAAGCCCCTCTTCGGAGCAGCCGGACGCGCGACATCTCCCAGGCTGCTGTCTGCACTGGCTTTCCGCTGCGTGCCGACTACGGAACCGAGTCGCTACTTGGGGTCGCGGGGCTCGCGACCCGCTTCAAGAAGGTCCGAATGCTGGGCTCCGCAGCCACGAGCCTTTCGATGGTCGCAAGGGGCAGCATGGACGCGTATGTTGAGACCGGAATTAGCCTGTGGGATGTCGCCGCCGGGATCGCAATCGTCGAGGCAGCGGGCGGTCGCGTGATGTTCAGGCCGGTCGGTGACCATGCGCAACTCCACGTCGTGGCCACTAATGGTGAACTTCGGCCAGAGGCAATAGATCAAGCCTGAAGACAGATGGAAGACCAGAAAGGGGTTAATGCAGATGCTAAGGATTGGAATCATTGGAATGGGCAAGATGGGCATGATCCGCATGGAAGCCGTCCATGCATCCGGCAAGGGTAGGGTTGCCATGGCCTTTGACGTGGATTGCAAAGAAATTCCAGGTCTCGCGTGGGCCAAGGATCCCATGGAAATAATCGCGTCGCCGACCATCGACGCCGTCTTCATCGCTACGCCTAACCACCAGAATCGACCGCTCACGATTGCGGCGATGGAGCACGGGAAGCACGTCTTCTGCGAGAAGCCGCCCGCCCTCACCGGCGCCGAGGTCGAGGAAATTCGTGCGGTTGAGTCGAGGACACACCGAACGCTGATGTACGGATTCAATCACAGACATCATGAGTCAATCCGTGTGATGAAGAGGCTCGTTGACTCTGGATCCTATGGTCGCCTGTTGTGGATGCGGGGCCGATACGGAAAGAGCGTGGACAAGAACTACTTCTCGACATGGAGGGCCAGTCGGGACCTTGCGGGGGGCGGCATTCTTCTCGACCAAGGCATCCATATGCTTGACCTGTTCCTACTGCTCGCCGGTGAATTTGACGAGGTCCAGGCCATGGTCTCAAGCCTTTACTGGAAGCTAGACGGAATCGAGGACAACGTCTTCGCCAACCTAAGGAATCGATCGACGGGCGTCGTTGCATCGCTGCATTCCACAATGACCCAATGGCGCCACCTCTTCTCCCTGGAGGTTTTCCTCGAAAGGGGCCACATCGTGTTGAATGGCCTCAAGACGAGCTCGGGCAGCTATGGGGACGAGGTCTTGTCCGTCGCTAGGAATCGAGGCGTAGCCCCAGCCGCCACTTGGCAGGACGAGGAGCGAACCGTCTTCCACATCGATAACTCTTGGGTCGACGAGACCGACGCATTTCTCCAGAGCGTCATCCAAGGAACCCCTGTGGGGACGGGAAGCTCGAAGGACGCACTGAAGGTCATGCGCCTCATAGACACGATCTACCAATCAGAGCCACACCGGCATCCATGCCTGAAGGACGACCTCTCCACGTAGCAATCCGCATTCGGCACCCGGGCTGGGGCCTGTGAAAGCCCCGCAAAGAGCGGGAAAAAATCCACCAACATGCTAACCCTAGAATCTTGCAAATGAACAAGGTAACCGCAGTCATACCATTGCTTCTCGGCAGCACTCGCATCCCCGACAAGAACCTCATCCTTGTCAATGGGTACCCAATGGCCTTCTACGTCGCGGCCGCATGCAAGGCAAGCGGTGCATTCGACGAGATCTACATAAACTCCGAGAACCAGGTGTTCGAGGAATATGCGCGACAGCTCGGCGTGAAGTTCTACAAGCGACCGGCCGAAAGGGGCGGATCCCGTTGCAAAATGGTCAACAAATCAAGGGACTGTGGTGGAGCGCGCTGCCAGGTTCACGACCACTTCCTGATGGACTTCATCGAGGCCGTTCCCACGGAGTATTTGGTCCAGGTCCACGCCACGTCTCCCCTCATCAAGCCCGATACCATCCGAAGCTTCGTCGAAAGCCTGCTCGGGGGACGGCACGACTCCTTGTTCACAGTCGAGGAGATCCATTGCGAGACCCTAATCGGCGACAAGCCGCTTAACTTTGACCTGGCCAAAAAGACCATGACCCAAGACCTGCCGCCCGTACGAAAGCTAGCTTGGGCCGTGTCCGGTTGGAAGGTCGAGTCATTCGGGGCATCCTACCAACTAAACGACCCAGCGACCCCCGGGCCCACGTTCGTCGGGCGGGTAGGCTTCCACCCCATCAGCCAAATTGAGGCACTCGACGCGGACACCCTCGATGAGCTCTTCATCATCGAGGCCTGCCTCAACCATGAAAAGCGGAGGGAAAACCTTGGGAAGTTCCGGTTCCATGACAAGGTCGTCGAGATTGATCACAGGCTCATGCACCTCATCATGCGGGACGGCGTCCGCAAGTTCGAGGGTGAATCCGGCTTCAACCAGCCCCACATGAAGCCGATGGAAATCAAGGCGAAAATGAGCGGGACATCTTGGTGCCATCCCCTGGTGTACACGGACAACGATCAGTGCTGCCTCATATCACAATCGCCGGGCGAGGGTTGCCGAACCCACTATCATGTCACCAAGGACGAATGGTGGATCGTCATCGAGGGGACGTTTGAATGGCGACTTGGAGACGGACGCATCATCACTGCAAATCCGGGCGAGGTGGTCTTCCTTAAGAAGGGAACCGTCCACACCATTGTCTGCGTCGGTCCAAGCCCGGGCATTCGGCTGGCATGCGGCGCACGCGACATGGAGCATATTTATGTCAAGCCCTAGGCCGGTTGCCCTGGTAACCGGTGCTAGTCAGGGAATCGGCGCTAGCATCCGGGAGGCCTTGGAGCGTCAAGCTTGGCGCGTCATCGGGGCATCGCGCTCACCTCGGCAGCCCTCTGACATCGCCATGGACATACGAGACGAGGCGTCCGTGGCCCGTGGCTTTGCACAGGTCGTCCAAGAAAACGGCCGGCTTGATCTTCTGGTCAACAACGCCTCGATTGTTTCCCAGTCACGTATCGAGGACTGTCCCCTCCAAGAGTGGTGCGATGTCATCGAGACCAACCTTACGGGTACCTTCCTGTGTTGCAGGGAGGCCGTCCGCCATTTCCTCCGTGCAGGGAGCGGGTCCATCATATGCATCTCCTCCATTGCGGGGCGCGGAAGCAGCCTAACGGCCTCCGAGGCATACACTTGCTCCAAGCATGCAGTGATTGGCCTTACAAAACAGCTGGCCCGTCGGTATGCCTCGTCCAAGATCCGAGTCAATTGTGTGGCTCCTAGCCAGACCCTCACGGCAATGTTGAGGGGCTCCTTGCCGCCAGACCGCCTTTCTCAAATAGCATCGGCAAACCCCATGGGCCGGCTTGCCGAGCCCTCGGAGGTGGCTGCTGCCGTCGCGTTCCTCGCCAGTCCAGAAGCCTCGTACATCAATGCGGCTGTGATCGACGTCAACGGAGGGGCTTGGTAGGGGAGCGCCACGCGCGACCGCGGTGATCTTGGCAACGCCCTGTCTCCACTATCCCAGGCCTGACACAATGCCAAGCTGCCCCGACAGGCCGCCCTCATTCGATACTGCAACTCGAACTCGGTGCCCGCTGGGGCCCAATGGTCACCACGGTTCCTCAATCCATGCCAGGCGAGTCGCAGAAGCCGCCGTTCCCCGGGAGGGAATCATGAGGACAATGTGATGGTGATGCTTGCAGGGAAACCCCACGATGGGATTCGGTGCTATTCCTCGCAGTAATTCCTCAGGGCCTCATCGGGACGGCGCCGGGCCTGGACAAGGGTACGAGGCTGCTGGTCTTCCGATGTTGCAAAATGGATGGCATGATCATCACCGGAAAGCAGCGCCGTGCATCGTGGGTCAGGCACGCCCGACGCGCCAGCCTTAGCCGTAACGATTCAGTTCAATCAGTCATGCTTGCTCGATCTGCTTGCGCACATCCGTCTTCGTTTGCTCGCCACGGGCCTCGTACCGGCCCGCGCCTCGCTCACTCCTCGGCTTGCGCAACCATTTGCTTCGCAATCAGTTACATCCCAACTGAATCGTCCCGGCCTAGCGCAGCCTGTGGGGGGATTGAATGATGTGGCGTGCCACGGAGAGGGTAACGGCCAAGCTGATGCTCCCGAGCCTCGTCAAACTCTTGGCGCGCGCCTGGGATTCTCCAACTCTAAACACTTGGCTGAGCCTTTTTTCCCGGACGGTTGGCGGAGTTGTGGTCTTGCCAACCTTGCTCAGGCGATTTGACCCGGGCGAGGTCGCGGTCTGGTACTTGTTTGCAACAATCATTGGGATTGGAATGCTGCTTGACCTGGGAATCAACCCCACTCTGACCCGGTTCGTCGCGTACGCCAATGCGGGCCCAAGGCAGCATCCTGGCGCCCCACCCAACGCGTCGCAGCCGGACCTTCCGACGTTGTATGCTGCGATGCGGCGGCTTTACCTTGGCATGGCCCTTGCCGTGGTGGTTCTGTTGGGAGTGGTCGGGACTTGGGCTCTATCTGTACCAATAAGCCGGCTAGACTCACCAAGAACCGCCTATGCGCTTTGGGCTCTTATTGTGCTACTATCGCCGCTGGCATTCACGAACAACCTCAAGCTTGCATTCCTTCAGGGCAGCGGTTTCATCGCGGTTGTGCGGCGGTGGGATGCCGTCTTCGGCATGCTTGGAATACTATCGAATCTTGCTGTATTAGAGTATGGCCTTGGGCTCACTGGACTGGTGATTTCAACGCAGGTATGGGGGATTGTTGCCGCATGGCGAACCAAGCGCATCTTCAACTCGAAGCTCGGCTCCATGGACCGCACCGAGCGTCTGACCCTCCGCGAGACAGGGTCCGCCATCGCCATGATTTGGCCTTCCTCGTGGCGGGTTGGACTAGGCTCCATTGCATACCTCGGTGCCCAACACTCATCTGGGCTGATCTATGCGACCATGGGCCCCAAGGAAAGGCTTGCTAGCTACCTGCTTGGCATCCAAGTTTTCAATATTATCAGGGCGTCCAGCATGGCCCCTTTTTACACCAAGCTACCCGTCCTTGCTAGGATGTCCGCCGAAGGGCGAGTAGGTGAAGTGCGTGCAACGGCCGGTGCTGGAATGGTAAGATCCTACTGGGTTTTTGTAGCATGGGCGGCCGGTGCTGGGATTTTGGTTCCGTACATTCTGGATAGCATCGGCAGCAAGACGCGCTTTCCATCCGATCTGCTCTGGGGTGGGATTACGATCGGGGGCTTGCTGGAAAGGTTCGGTGGAATGCACCAGAACATCTTGGCGGCGTTTAATGTTGTCAGGTCCCATTGGGCCGGCCTTGGCTTCCTCGTGGTTTACCTGGGCTTCGTGCTGGGATTGATTCGAGCCCTAGATGTCCTCGCATTTCCCGTGGCGATGATCGCGGGCCATGTGCTGTTCTACTCGTGGTATTCCGGGCGACATAGCTACAGGGCCTTGGGGACGACGTTCCTGGGCTTCGAGCGGACGAAGTTCTTGCCTGCGGCGGTAACGATGGTGGTCGTGGTGTGGGCCACCATGCGAATGGGACCCGCCATTCGTGCGACCTTGCCCGTAGTCCCTGAGTGGCTAAAGCCCGCATCCAGCTCGGCCAGGCAATTCTAGCCGAGGCATTGTCCACGCCTACCATGATAAGTACTGACCGCAGCGATGCAAGCTCCCTCAGCCTCCCCGTGCTCGCGGTGATCTATGGGGGGCTTCTAAGCGTCTGGGCTTTGACGTCCTATTACACGTGGCCCGTTGGCGCGTTGATGGTCGCAGCCACTTTCAAGCTGACAGGGGCGAGGCTTGACGATTTCAATCCGATATCCATGGCCACTGGACCTCGCAGCCACAAGGTGGCGCTCCTTTGGACAGTCCTGTATGCCATCAACCTCTGGCGCAGGTTTATTGAGAACCCGGAGGTGCTTGCCGAGGTCAGTGCCTCCGACATGGTGGATCGCTTCAACCAGAATCTTCTGTTCAAGGATGTCATGCTCTATCTTGGCGTCGCCAACCTGTTCCTGTTTAATCGTCGCCATACCCTTTCCCAGAAAATGTGGGTCTTTTTGGTGGCTCTTGCCATCTACGGACTTGCGAACCTCGCGTTGGAGGTTTTCTTCCCAGATAGGGCTCGGATTGAGTTTGGCGCTAGCCGAGTACTGGGCAAGGAGGGCAGATGGAGTCCGGCCCTCTCGCGATCGAATGAGGTTGCCTCCTCGCTCTTCATGTCGGGTGCCTCCGCCATGGCGGCCACCCTGGCGTATTGCGTGGTCCTCAAGGGGCGGGAATCCCTTCGCCTGTGGCAATTTGCAGTGATGGCGGGAGCAATGCTCGTGCTTGCATATTGCGGCTACAAGGCCGAGTTCAGGGGCCACCTCTTGGCGCTGGTAAGCGTCGCGGGGTTCACGGTTGCGACGTTGTTTGGAGCGGGTCGGATTGTCATAGTGACGTTGCTGGTTGGCGGTGCGATCTTCCCGCAACTCTTCTTTGGCGAGGTTGGTCCTGCCGTTATGGATGCCCTGCCGATCGACGAGGTGCTTGAGATGATTGGGGCGAAGGGGAATCGAGACAAGACCCTAACAGGGCGGACCGATCTGTGGTACTACGCCGGTACCCGGCTTTCATCCGTGCCGGAGATCCTGGCCGTCGGCGAGGGGCCAGCCTTGCGGGACGCCTCCGTGATGGAGTCAACCGCCTTATTCTCCGGTTATCGCATGAACTATCATTCTGGCATGATTGAGCTCCTTATGGCCAACGGGTTACCGCTTGCAACGGCCATGTTTGGAGTGCTTGCGGCGGCAGCGTGGGGGACATTTGCAAACCATCGAGGAGGAGGGAAGGAACAAATTGGCCTCTTCATGTTGCTCTCATGGCTTGCGGCGACCTTGGCCTTGGCATTTGTGGGCCCGAGTTATGCCTATTTCGAGACAGCCGTCCTGATTGTAATGCCGCTCCTGTCGGCGTGGCCCAGGCATGCGAATGCCGGGATGGGAGCCGCGGCTTGCAAGGGGCATGCGGTGGCGTGAGTTGCGTTGCCCTGATGCCGTCTCCCTATTGCCCGTAGGCCTCCCCAGGGCGGGCAGGTAGCCTTGTCCTCCGTACCGAACCAAAGCAAATGTCTTTCATGCACCGTTTTCTAAGGCCCTCCTATCTGTGGGAAAACAGGGCCAGGGTTGGCTCGCGTACGCTGAAAGCGGTGCGCCAGGGGGTTGGATTTATTGGTGTACCCCTGTCACCCAACGCGGTCCAATTGCGACGATTGAAGGACATTCACAAGGGGCGGCGCGCATTTGTGCTTGGCAACGGGCCCAGCCTTCGGGTAGCCGACCTTGACCGGCTCAAGGGGGAGATCTGCTTCGCCGCCAACAAGATCTACCTGGCCTTTGACGAGACACAGTGGAGGCCCAGCTATTACTTTGTTGCGGACCTGCTCGTCGCCCGGAACAACGCCGACATGATTCATTCGCTGCCGTTGCGGAAGTTTTATGCACGGGGCATGTCAAAGTACCTCAATGCGGACTCCAGCACGACGTGGTTCGAGGAGGATCCCGGGAACAGCGGTCACGTCGATGGCAACCCGGCCTTTCCCGGTATGCGGTCGAGGAGCGGGGATAGGGTCGGATATTTCTCGAGGAACCCGCTTGTTGCCGTTTACGGCGGCGGGACGGTTATCATCCCCATGCTTCAAATAGCGCATTACATGGGGATTTCCGAGGTGTACATCATCGGCTTGGATTTCAGCTTCAAGGTTCCGGACCGGCGGGTTGCGACGGGCGAGGCCGGTGGGTACGGGCAAGCCCTAGAGGCCGCGGGCGAGGTCAATCATTTTCATCCCAACTACCGTCAGGTCGGGGAAGTATGGGCTATTCCTCGGCTAGATATCCAGGAGTTTGCGTTCAAGGGGGCGAGGGCAGCCTTCGAGGATGACGGGCGCAGGATATTCAACGCCTCGCGGCAGTCGAAGTTGGAGGTGTTTGAGCGGGCGAACTTGGACGACGTGCTATCGGGACGTTAGGGATTTGGTTGGGATGGGCGTGGGACGACGGGTATGGTTCTTAGCCGGAACGATTCAGTTGGGAGGGAAGTGATTGCGACGCAGATGCTTGCGCAAGCCGAGGAGTGAGCGAGGCGCGGGCCGGTACCAGGCCCGTAACGAGCGAACAACGAAGGATTTGCGCAAGCAGATCGAGCAAGCACG
>CAIRNV010000269.1 GCA_903880005.1 uncultured Verrucomicrobiota bacterium
CCACCCACACCGCCTGCGGCTCCCCGTCCATCCCCAGCACCAACACCGCGCCGTCCTGGCTCCAGTACCCGCTCCCGCCATGCACCTCCCGCGCAGGTCCACGCCGTCCTCCCTCGTACTCCAGCCGCACCCGCGCCCCATACGCGCCGCCCCCCTCCTGCTTCCCCACCAGCCTCACCCGCAGCCCCGCCTTCCCTCCCTCGTTCCGATACACCTTCGTCCCCCAACCCTGCTGCCCCACCACCAAGTCCACGCGCCCGTCCCCATCCAGGTCCCCCAGCGCGCTCCCCCGCCCCTCCCCATACGCCTCCACACCGCTCACCCTCCCGTCCACCGCCTCGAATCCCCCCTTCCCGTCGCCCCTCAGCCACAAGCCTCGCCCCGCGTCGCTCCGCGACTCCTGCGCCCCCACCCCAAAGAAGTTCTGCGCCACGAACACGTCCTCCCGACCGTCCCCGTCCGCATCCCCAACGCTCACCCCATACCCCGCGCTCCACTGCGCCTCCCGCGGCAGCCGCGCCAGCTCGAACCTCCCCCCGCGATTCAGGAACACGCTCGTCTCCAGCCAGTTCACCTCCAGCATACTGCTCCGCCGCCCCGACAGCATCCCCTCCACCGTCGCCATCGCATGCTCCCGATGCGTCCCATGCCGCTCCCGCACCCACGGCATCACCCGTCCCAACGCCTCCAGGTCCCGCGTCGGCCGCCACGCTCCCCCCTCCTCCTCTGCCTCGATCAACTCCACCTGCCCCTGCCCCGACAGGTCGCCCCAATGCATCCGCCAGCCCCCCGCGCCGTGCCGCGTGTTCGTCCCCCAGTTCGACGCCACCAAGTCCATACGCCCGTCCCCGTCGAAGTCCCCCGAAGTCACCCCGTTCCACCACCCCACGTACCGCCCCAAGCCCGCGTCCACCGCCTCCAATCGCCCGCGCGCGTTCCGGTACGCCCGCAACGGACCCCATTCCGTCGCCAGCACCAGGTCCACCCACCCGTCCCCGTCCAAGTCCGTCCAAACCACCCCCGTCACCATCCCCGCGCCCGCCAGCGCCGCCGACGCCGCCTCGTCCGCCCGCCACTCGCCCCCGACGCGCCTCGCGATCCGCGAACCGTCCGACTCCGGGTACCGCCCCGCGCGAACCCGTGAGCCCACCAGCGCCTCCAGCCGCCCGTCCCCATCCAGGTCCGCCAATGACAACGCCCCCGCGCTCGACCACGGCCCGCGCAGCGTCGGCTCCCACGTCCCGTCGGCCGACCGCTCCTCCACGCCCCCGCCCGCGTTCGAGTCGTCCCCGTAGTTCGACGACGTCGCCATCACCCGCGCGCGCCCCTCGCCCGTTGGCAACGCCGCCACCGCCCATTGCTCGCGCGCCGAGGCCGGGCCCTCCACGAGGTCGAACCCGCCCTTGCCGTTATTCCTCAGGAAGCCCGAGCGCCCGCCCCGCCCCGCCGCGACCACCACGTCCTCGCGGCCGTCCCCGTCCACGTCGATCCAACCCACGCCCGGGCCCAGCCCCGACAACCGCCGCGGCAACAGGGGTTGCCGACCAAAGTCGTCCACGGTCCCGGCGTGGTGCACATGCGCCACCGGCACCTCCCGGAACCAAGGCTGCGCGCCGCCCTTCCCGCCGCCCGGTCCAGCCCCCGCACCCACGACGTCGCCCGCCGCTGCTGGCGTCGCCTGGGCCTCGTCCACCTCCACCTCCGAGTTCGGCGCGACGTCCCGCAGAAGCGACCTCCGGCCCGAGGGCCAGCGCACCTCGACCTCGACCGGCCGTGCGCCCCCGCCGGCGGCGAAAGCCCGGGCGGGGTCGTCGG
>CAIRNV010000270.1 GCA_903880005.1 uncultured Verrucomicrobiota bacterium
GCCCTTCGGGTTGCTCCAAGATTGCCCCGGGGCTTCGTTGTTCGTCCGTCACAGACCGCTGCGGGTATGCTCCGTCCTCACGCCTTGCCCCGGGGCATTCTTGGAGCAACCAAACACCAGCGATTTGTGAGACACGACACTGGCCTGCCATGACCTGGGAGCGCCAACGGCGCGACACACGCCAGGCCCGCGGCGACGCCCCGTCAGGGCTTGTGTCTTCACTCGATATCGGTTTTCGGAGTCGCCGACTGAAGCCATCGCATTCAACCTCAAAACGGCGGTTGAAGAAGATTTCAAGGCAAGGACAGGGCCGTCCCATCGAGGCGAAGGGGCCCTGAGGGACCCATTTGCTCCGATGGGACGTTTCCTTCCTTGCCTTGGAATCCCCTTTAACGGCCGTTGTGGTTTCAGCGGCGTGCTCCATGCCCGGGGTTCGCCGGTTGGATGCCGGGCCTTGGGGTGGGGTTGGTTGGCAAAGCAAAAGGCCCGGCGATCCGATGGATGCCGGGCCTGTTGTTTCCCCGGCTTGTCAGCCGGGCGGGGTCAGGGAATTAGTTGGTGGAGGCGGGGGCCTCGGCGGTCTCGGCCGGGGCAGCCGGGGCTTCGGCGGGCGCGGTGCCCTCGACCCAGACGCGCTTGCCGTTGGCGCCGGCCTTGATCTGCGAGATCAGCTTGCCGGTGCTGCTAAACCAAGTGGCGATGTTGATGGGCTTGGCCTTGAGCTTGTCGGCCACCTCGCGTGCCGTGAGGCCCTCCGGGCCGGCCGCCTTGAGGATCTTGATGATGGAATCCTTGACCGCGCCGCGCTTGCCGCGCTTGCCCGGCTTGGACTTAGCCTTGGGCGCCGGCGCCTTGGGCGCGGACTTCTTGGGGCGGCCGGGGGCGCGGCCTGGCTTGCGGCCGGGCTTGGAGGCGGCCGGGGTTCCGGATTGTATGGAGGCCAGCTCGGAGTCGATGGAACGAATCTCGTCCTGGAGCTTGCCCTTCCTTTGGAGCAAAGCCTGGATGCGACCAAATTCGGATGCGCTAATTTTTGTGAGGTCCATTGCAAAACGAATCAAGCGCATGTCGAAATGCCGTGCAACACGGATTTTTAGTTTTCTTGGCCGGCGATCCTGTTGGGTTGGCCGTGCCGGCTGGGTCCTCCCCCACCCGCGAGGCCTGCGTCGTTGGATTGTGATGTCGGCGCGACGGGCCGTGTGGCCGTCATGAGACCGGGGGGCAGCCCCCCTGGACCGCCGCGGTGCGCGGCTGTTTTCGGCGGGAGCGATAGACCAGGAACAGCTCGTCGCCATGCCGTTTGATGGAATCCAAACGAAGGCGCTTGGCTTGGGCAATCGAGGCGAAACCCAGGCCGTCCGCGGCGGTGGGTGCCTTGGCTCCGCCCATGAGGAGCGGGCACCATGTGAGGTGCAGCTCGTCCACCACGCCCGCGCGGAAGAACGCGTCGTTTAGGAATCCCCCGCCCTCCAGCAAGGCGTCACGGACGTGGTGCGTCTTGGCGAGCCAGCGAAGCCCGGCCTTGACGTCGATGTCGTCGCCCGGGCTCATCCAAATCTCGTCCGCGAGCCTGGAAAGGACCTCGACGCGACGGCGTGGGGCGGAGGCCCCGACCCACGCAACGATGGGCGACGAGCGATCCCCCCACAACGCGGCGTCGGGCGAGATGGAGGCGGAGCCGGAGACGACGACGCGCACGGGACGAGGTTGTCGTCCAAGGCGAAGCCTTAAGGCATCGAATCGCGGCCCGCCGTTGCCGAGCGTCGCCCCGGTCTCCTCAATGGTGCGCGCGCCGCAGATGATGGCGTCGGCCCCGGCCCTCAGCTCATGGAGGTGACGTCCGTCGCGCGGGCTTCCAAACGTGTGCGCCGCGCGGTTGGCCGTGGCGACCTTGCCGTCGGCCGACATGGCCATGTTGATTCGGAGGTAAGGCCTCATGTGATGAGCATGGCGTCGCCGTAGGAGAAGAAGCGAAACCGCTCCTGCACGGCATGCCGGTAGGCTTCCATGAGCAGGACGCGTCCGGCGTCGGGTTCCCCGGGCGCCATGAAGGCGCTGACCAACATGAGCAGGGTGCTTTGGGGGAGGTGAAAATTGGTGACCAAGGCATCCAGGACGCGAAACCGCGCGGGCGGGTGGATGAAGATGCGAGTGCGCCCATGTGCGACGTCGGGGAGTGGCTGGAACGTGGGAGGGACCTCGTGGTCGGGCCGGGTCCCCCAGAGGTCGTTGCCCGGGTCGTGGCCGCGGGCGACGGATTCGAGGACGCGGGTGGTGGTAGTGCCCACGGCGATGACGCGACGGCCCTCGGCCTTGGCTTGGTTGATGGCCCGGGCGGTTTCCGGCGGGAGCGTGAATCGTTCCTCGTGCATGCGATGGTCCTCGATGGACTCGGACTTGATGGGCAGGAAGGTGCCGGCCCCGACATGAAGGGTTAGCCATGCCATTTGGATGCCGTCGGCGCGGAGCGCTTCCATGAGTTCGCGCGTGAAGTGCAAGCCGGCGGTGGGGGCGGCGACGGAGCCCGCCTCGCGGGCATAGACGGTTTGGTATCGATCCCGGTCCCCGGCGTGGGTGGCTCCGGGCTCGCGACGGATGTACGGGGGCAAGGGCATCTCGCCGTGGCTGGCCGCGAAGGCCAAGGGGTCGCCGTGGAATTCCATGACCACCGTGCCGTCGGACTCCTTGCGGAGGAGCGTGGCCGGGAGGGGGGCGTGTTCGGGGCCCAGGACGATCGTTGAGCCTTCCCTGACGCGTTTGGAGGGCCGGAGCATGGCGCGCCACTGGCGGGGGGCGCATTCCTCGAGGAGGAGGATTTCGATGGCGCCGCCCGAGCCGGGCTTGCGGCCGCGGAGGCGGGCCGGGATGACCTTGGAGTCATTGAAGACGAGGAGGTCGCCGGGGCGGAGCCATTCGCCGATGCGATGGAAGCGGGCTTCGGTTTGGGCTTGGGGTTGGCGTTGCAGGACGAGGAGCCGGGATTGATCGCGCGTGGGGCACGGATGCTGAGCGATGAGGTCGGGGGGCAGGTGGAAATCAAAGTCGGCGACTCGCATGGGAAAGTGGGGAAAAGGGGGAGGGGTGGCCGTGGTGGAGGTGCGGGCGTGGAGGGATGCGGGGCGTGGATGCCGAGGATGGGATGTCTTAAGTGGTTGGAGGCGAGGGATATCTGCAAGGGAATGGTCTAGGTGAACAACGTGTGGACAAGTCGGCGCGCCGAATTGGGAAGAGTGAGTTGACGGATAGTGGGAAAAAGTGGCATGAAATGGGTGGTTGAGCGCTCGTTAGTTGCCTTTTTGCATTGGATAGTGGCTGGGTGTGGATGGTTGGGGTGGGCGAGGCGGCGGGCGAGCGGCCACCGGGCGGGAAGCGGGCATCAGCGAAGCGGGCATCAGGGAAGTGTGCATCACGAAGCATGGGCGCGATCGACACCAAGGAAGCGGTGGCATCGACCGAGACCGGGTCCGGACCTGGTGCTGCGGGGCGTCCGTATTTCACGTTGCGATACAAGCATGGGGTGGACGCGCAGGGTAGGGTGCAATTTCCGAGCCGCTGGAAGGGGCGGGCGTCGGGCACGACGTTGGTGGCGGTCTTGAGGGAGATGACGGTGGCGGTGCCGTCGAAGGCGAATCCCTCCATCTCGGATCGCCGGGCCCTGAGGTACGTGGAGGTGATGCCGTCGGGGATGTTTGAGGAGCATTACGAGGAGGTGATGCGCGCGTGCTCGAACGAGTCGGCGCGTCAGGCGGCGCGGCGGCGATTTTCCTGGAGGATGGTGGAGTTGGACTTTGATGGCGCGGGTCGTTTTTCGCTTCCGGAGGAGTTGAAGGGTCCTGCGGAGCTGAAGGGCACGGCGTGGTTGGTGGGGTGCGTCCACAAGTTTCAGATCTGGAGCCCGGAGCATTTGGAATGCGCTGATGCGGACGACGCGCATGTGTTGGCGAAGGAGAACCTGGACTGGTAGGCCGGGCGAGCGAGGAGGCTGCGAATGAACAAGCGACGTGATGGGACGACGGGGCGTTGGGGGCGCGACTGGTGGCGGCCGTGGGCGTGGTTCCGCCGGCCGGCATCGTCTGGCTTTGCGCCGTCGCCGCGGCAGATGGAGATGATCCTGGGCGCGGTGAAGCCGGTGAGGAACCCATTGCTGGACGACGACGTGGACGTGGTGGCGCGCCGTGCCGGGGGCGGACGGCTGCTGCATGAGACCCGACCGTCTGCCGGGGTGCTGGAGTCGAGGATGCAGGCGGAGTCGGATCGCACCTACGAGCGACTGCGCGGGCGTCGGATGCAGGCCTTGAAGGTGGAGTTGCAGGATTCCTGAAGACGGGTTGCGACGCCCAGGTGAGCACGTTCAACCACACGCCGGTCTTGGGTCGGGAGCTGCTGGAGGGCCTTGGGGTTCGCCCGGGAGGGCGTTGGCTGGACGCGACGCTGGGCGGCGGCGGGCATGCCGAGGGGATTCTGGAGGCGACGTCGCCGGACGGCTTCCTGTGGGGTTGCGACCGGGACGGCGCGGCGGTTGAGGCTGCGGGGCGGCGTCTGGGGCGGTTTGAGGGTCGGCACGAGCTGAGGCGCATGAACTTTGCGGACGTGGGGGAGTGGCTTGGCCACGGGACCGTGGATGGGGCGTGCATGGACCTGGGGGTGTCGTCGCACCAGCTCGACACGCCGGGTCGTGGCTTCAGCCTGCAAGCGGACGGGCCCTTGGACATGAGGATGGACACGCGAGGGGGGCCGACGGCGGCGGACGTGGTGAACGGGTGGGAGGAAGGGGACTTGGCGCGGGTGTTTCGCGAGCTGGGCGACGAGAAGGACGCGGGGCGCATTGCGCGGAGGATCGTGCGGGAGCGGGCGGTGCGTCCGTTTGCGACGACGTTGCAATTGGCGGGCGTGATAGCGGCGGCGGCCCCGCGCCCATGGCAGCGGACGCACCCGGCCACGCAGTGCTTCCAGGCGTTGCGCATGGTGGTGAACGCGGAGGTGGAGTCGTTGGGGCGGGGGTTGGAGGGGGTTTGGCGGGTGTTGGCGCGGGGCGGGCGGCTGGCGGTGATCACCTTTCACTCGGGGGAGGACCGGGTGGTGAAGCGGTTTTTCCGGGAGCGCGCGATGGAATACCGGGTGCCGGAGGGGCAGCCGGACGTGCCGGAGCTGCGGGAGCCATGCCGTGCGCGGGCGCGGCTGGTGAGCCGGAAGCCGGTGCGTGCGTGCGAGGCGGAGGTGTTGGCGAACCCTCGGTCGCGGAGCGCGCAATTGCGGGTGGCGGAAAAGCTGGAGGACTAGGGATGGCGACGAACCGGAGGCGAGGCGAGGGAGGGCTTGGGTTGGGCACGGTGGTGCGTGCCCTGCTGTTGAGCGGTTTGATCGCGGGCCTGGGTGTTCACTACGTCCGGATGCACGCCGAGCAGTTGGCGTTGGGCAAGAGGATCACGGAGCTGGAGAAGCAGGACCTGTCGCTGGCGCACGAGCTGGACCTGGGACGTGCGACGTTGAACGACCTGTTGACGCGGCCGCGGCTGCTGGAGGCGGTGCAACGATTCAACCTGCCGCTGGTGACGCCCCCGGCGTCGCAGCGCCTGAACATCGAGCTGGCGGAGCCATGGCCGGTGGCCGCGAAGGGTCCCGGGGGCGACGGGGTCGCGGCGCCGGTGCGGCCCATGGCGGCGCTGGGTGCGACGCGCTGAGGAGGAATGGGACGCGATGGAAGCCGACACGATGCGCCGACGACTGCGGGGGATGGCCTGGTTGCTGGGCCTGGTCCTGGTCGCGCTGGGTGGGAGGCTGGTGCAGGTGCAATGCCTGAGCCCTGTGGAGGCGGGCCCTGGCGAGGGGACGCAGCAGCGGGTGGTGCGGCCGGCGCTTCGCGGGAAGCTGTTGGACTCTCGGGGCCTGGTGTTGGCGCAGAGCCGGTGGCTGCATGACCTCTACGCGGACCCGGTGGTGGTGGGGACCAACGGGGCATGGCTGGCGCGGGTGGCGGGGCGTGCGTTTGGCGTGGAGCCCGGGGACTTGGAGCCGCGCTTCGCGGTGAAGCGGGTGGAACGTCACGCCCGGACGGTGGAGTCGGTGGGCGGCGCGTGGGTGACCAACGTGACGGTGCGAGCCTTCACCAACCGGTCGGTCCTCGTCCTGACGAACGTGGAGGACGCGGTGCTGGAGCGGTACCGGGAGGCGGTGCGGGAGGCGAAGCTGCCGCGGTTGGAGGAAGTGGAGCGGGAGATCGAGGCCTTGCAGAAGGAGATGCCCAAGCCCTTGGAACGTCTTCGGTTGCTGGCGACGGGGCGGCGCGGGGAGTTGCGCGAGCAGGGGTCGAGGATCCGGGCATTGCGCAAGGAGATGGCGGGGCTGCGTGACCAGAAGAGGACGATCGAGGCGAACGCGATCGTGGCGCTGCCCGTGGAGCATCGGGCCTATCCGCTGGGGCATGCGGCCGTGCATGTGCTGGGGCACGTGACCAACGGGTTTGTGACCAACCAAAACGTGGTGAGGCACCAGCGCTTCCTGAGGCGGTCGTTGGGGGCGGCGGGGATCGAGGCCAAGTTCGACTCCGCGTTGCTGGGCGTCCCCGGGTTGGTGGAGACGCGCGTGGCGCGCGGGCGCGAGTTGGTGAGCATGCGCGGGAGGGACCTGGCCCCGCGGGACGGGCTGAACGTCCGTCTCACGTTGGATGCGCATTTGCAGAGCATCGTGGAGCAGGCCATGGACGAGGGGGTCGCGGCGATCGCGCCCGAGAAGCTCGTGTGCATCGTGGTCCGGCCTTCGACGGGCGAGATCCTGGCGTTGGCCAACCGGCCTTGCTACGACCCCAACCGGTTGGGCGAGGCGAGGGCGGACGGCCTGCCCAACTGGGCGTTGGGGATGGGGACGGACCCGGGCTCGACGTTCAAGATGGTGACGTATTCGGCGGCGCTGGACCTGGGCCTGGCGACGCTGGATGGCATGGTGAACTGCCATGGGGGCACGTGGCAGCCGTCGTCGGGTCGGCCCGTGCGGGACGTCGAGGGCCACGGGTTGTCCGTGGTGACGCTGGAGGAGGCCTTTGCCAAGTCATCGAACGTGGCCGCGGCCCAACTGGGGCTTGGCATGCGCCCCGACCAGTTGATGGACTACATCCGCCGCTTCGGGTTCCTGGCGCGAACGGGCATCCTGGCCCCCGCGCCCAACCGTGCCGGCGGCGAGTCTTCGGGGGGCATTGATCGCCCGGACCGCATGAACGTCGAGCGGCAGGGCCGCTTGTCCTACGGCTACGGCATCCTGGTCACGCCCTTGCAGACCGTCATGGCGGCGGCGGCCATCGCCAACGATGGCGTCCGGATGAAGCCCATGTTGGTGCGGTCGCTCGAGGAGCCGGACGGCACGGTGGTGGCGCGATACGAGCCCGAGGTGGGCACCCGGGTCATGAAGCCCGAGACGGCGGCCCAGATGCGCCGGGCGATGCGGGCGGTGGTGCAGAACGGGACGGCGAAGGCGGTGGCGATGGAGGATTTCGAGGTGGCTGGCAAGACCGGCACCGCCCACCAGTTCGTGGATGGGCGCCAAAGCTCGGAGAAGTACGTCTCCACCTTCGTGGGGTTCCTGCCCGCCGACCGGCCTGAGCTGTGCATCCTGGTGCTGGCGCACTCGCCCGAGAAGCGCGGGCCGGGCTCGTACTTCGGCGGCAAGGCCTGCGGCCCCATCTTCAAGGCCATCGCGCGTCACGCCGCGAACCACCTGGGGCTCGTCCCCAGCGCCCGTACCAACGACGCGTCGGCCGTCGTGCGGGGGGCTGGAACCTTCCCCGGCGCGGGAGCGCGCACCCCCTGACGCCATGTTGCTGCAAGAAATCCTACCCCTGTTGCCCGGTGCGCGGTGCGATGCCTCGCGGCTGCGGCGTGCCCCGGGCCGGGAGCTTCGCGGCGTGTCGGTCGATCCACGCCAATCCGGGCCGGGCATGGTGTTCGTCTCGTTGCCGGAGCGGTCGCGAAGCAACCCCTTCGAGGCCTGCGCGGCCCGTGACCGGGGCGCCCGCGTCGTCGTCCGGGAGCGGTCGGACCCGGCCGGTGCCCCCACGGGGATGGTGTGCATCGAGGTGGACGACGCCCGTCGGGCCTACGGGCTGCTGGCGTCCGCGCTTCATGGGGATCCATCGCGTCGCATGACGGTGGTGGGTGTGGCGGGCGAGCCGGGCTGGCGCGAGCGAGTGGCGGGGCTGGCCTCGGCATTGCTGACGGCCTTGGGCGAGCGGTGCGCGTGGTTCTCGGGACGCGCGCTCGTATCGGGCGAGCGCAGGCTTCCTTGGGAGGCGATGGGCGTGGAGGCCGGGCGAGTGCAGGCGGAGATGGAGCGCCACGTGGCGGCCGGCGGGGGCGCGTGCGTGCTGGAGCTCGGGACGGGCGGGCTCGGCATGGAGGCCGTGCACGGCGTGGAGTTTCGGATGTTGCGGGAGGCGGCCCCGGGCGTCTCGGGCGGTCTTGAGATGCAGCGGTTGTCGGCGAGGGGGACGATGGCTCGGTGGGATGGACCGGGTCGTGGGCGCACGGTCCTCACGCCGTTGGTGGGGCGATCGCAGGCGTCGGCGCTGGGGCAGGCGCTCGCCTTGGTGTCCGACCTTGGGTTTGAGACGGCGCGGTTGGTTTCTGCGACGTCGGGGTTGCAGGGATTGCCGGGCTGGATGCAGACGGTCCTCGCGGGCCAACGGTTTGGGGTGTTGGTGGACGGTGCGGATGCGCCGACGTCGCTGGCGGAGGCCTTGGCCGATGCGCGGGAGCTGGGCTCGGGCCGGATCGTGCTCGTGACGGGGCCGCGGCCCGGACTGGGGGAGGATGCATGCCGCGAGCTGGCCCGGGTGGCGGGCCGGGGGGCCGACGACGTGGTGGTGACGGCGGATGACTTGGACCCCGCGGGATGGGCGGAGCATGGGCCGTCGTTTGCGGCGACGGTGGCATCCATGGGCGGCACGACGTGCTGCGAGCCGGACCGTCACCGGGCCGTGGCGCGGGCCTTGCGCATGGCGGGTCCGCGCGATGTCTTGCTGTTGGCGGGGAAGGGGCGGCGCCCGGTGCAGGTTTCGGGGCTGACCCGGGTTCCGTGGGACGACGCGGCCCATGCCCGGGCCGCGTTGGCGGCGATGGGGCATGTCGGGGGAGGATGGGATTGATGGACGCGCGCGACATGGGTTGGTGCGTCCGTGCGCTCGGCGCGGCGCTGGTTCAGGGGGCTGCGGGCAAGGCCGTGACGGGGGTGAGCACGGATTCTCGTCGGGCTGGGCCCGGCGACGTCTTCGTGGCGTTGCGCGGCGAGCGTTTTGACGGGCACGACTACGTCGATGAGGTCGCGCGTCGTGGGGTGGCCGGGGTGGTGGTGTCGATGGGTTTCGCCGGGAGTGTTCCGGGCGACGTGGCGGTGTTGAGGACGGACGACACGCGTGCGGCGTTGGGCAGGATGGCGGCGGCGTACCGTGGCGAGCTGGGAGCGACGGTGGTGGCGGTGGCGGGGTCGAATGGGAAGACGACGACGAAGGAATTGCTGGCGCGGGTGCTGGGGACGGCGGGGCCGGTTTGGTGGAGCGCGGCGAGCTTCAACAACGACGTGGGGGTGCCGTTGAGCCTGATGGCCGGCGCGGGCACGGACCGCGTGGGGATCCTGGAGGCGGGCACGAATCACCCGGGCGAGCTGGCGCCCTTGCTGCGCATGATGCGGCCGCAGGTGGGCGTGCTTACGAGCATCGGGCGGGAACACCTGGAGTTCTTCGGGGACGAGTCGGGCGTGGCGCGCGAGGAGGGTGCCTTGGCCGAGTCGTTGGGCGTCGATGGGCTTTTGGCGTTGCAGGGCGACGGGCCGTTTGCGGACGGGATTGCGGCGCGGTGCGCCGGGCGGGTGCTCCGGTTTGGTTGGTCGGCCTCCAATGACTGGCGGGTGGTGTCGTCGCGGAGCCTGTGGGAGGGGGAGGAGTTCGAGGTGGCGGGCGGCGGGGCGGGTTGGGACGGGACGTGGCGCGTCGGGGTGCCTGGGCGGGCGATGGCGTCGAATGCCACGGCGGCGTTGGTGGTGGCTAAGGAGCTGGGCGTGGAGCCGGGGGCGGCTCGGGAGGCGCTGGCGGGATTTCGCGCGCCGGAGCGGCGGATGGCGGTGCGGGAGGCGGGCGGGGTTCGGATCCTGGACGACTGCTACAACGCGAACGCCGACTCCGTGGCGTCGGCGCTGGAGACGTTTTCGAGGCTGCCTTGCTTGGGCAGGAAGGTGGCGGTGCTTGGGGACATGGCGGAGCTGGGAGGGGCGAGCGAGGCGGCGCACGCGGAGGCCGGGGAACGGGCGGCGGCGAGCGTGGATGCGTTGGTTGCGGTGGGGCGTTGGTCCGGGGTGATGGCGTTGGCCGCGCGCGGGGCGGGGATGGAAATGGCGATGGCGTGCGAGGACGTGGACGGGGCGTTGGCGTGGCTGGAGGGGAGCTTGAGGGAGGGGGACGCGATGTTGGTGAAGGGTTCGCGGTCGTCGCGCATGGAGCGCGTGACGGAGGGGTGGGTTCTCAAGGCTGGGGGTGCGGCATGCTGACGTACCTGGCGGACTGGCTGCCGCAGGCGCCGTGGTCGCTGTTGCGGTATGTGACGGTGCGCGCCGGGGGCGCCTTGGTGACGGCGTTGTTGATGTCGTGGTGGCTGGGGCCCCGCATGATCGAGTGGCTTCGCGATTTGAAGTTCCGGCAGGAATACCGGCCGAAGGACGCGGGCGGGGCGGGGGACGTGACGGGGGCGGCGGATGACCGCGCGAAGCGGGGGACGCCGACGATGGGCGGGATCTTGGTGGTGCTGACGCTGGACGTGGCGGCGTTGATGTGGGCGAGGCCGGGGCCGCTGGTGGTGCTGGTGTTGCTGGTGCTCCTGGCGTTCGCGGGATTGGGGTTGTACGACGACTGGACGAAGGTCTCGCGGCAGAACGCGGAGGGCGTCTCGGGGCGGCTCAAGCTGGCGGTGCAGTTCTTGGTGGCGGGCGGGGTGGTGGCGTACCTGTGGGCGTTGCCCTCGACGGAGAAGTTGGTGACGGAGCTGCACGTGCCGTTCGTGCCGGCGCGGCTGGCCTACTGGTCCGGAGGGTTGGCGGCGGCGTTGGCATTGGCGACGAGCCTCCTGACCATCGTGGGATCCAGCAACGCGGTGAACCTGACGGACGGGATGGATGGCCTGGCGATCGGGTGCACGATTCTGTGCGCTTCGGTGTTGATGGTGTTCTGCTACGTGGCGGGGCATGCGGAGATCGCGCGGTACCTGTTGGTGCCGCGGGTGCCGGGCGCCGGGGAGCTGGCGGTGGTTTGCGCGGCGATGGTGGGGTCGGGCCTTGGCTTCTGGTGGTTCAACTGTCATCCGGCGCAGGTGTTCATGGGCGACACGGGAAGCCTTGCGCTGGGGGGTGCCCTGGGGACGGTGGCGGTGGCGGTGCATCAGCCGCTGATGCTGTTGTTGGCGGGCGGGGTGTTCGTGGCGGAGGCGTTGAGCGTGGTGTTGCAGGTGGGGTGGTTCAAGTACACGCGCCGCCGCACGGGACAGGGCCGGCGCATCCTGTTGATGTCGCCCTTGCACCATCACTTCCGGAAGAAGGGTTGGTCGGAGACCAAGGTGGTCACGCGGTTCTACATCGCGGGGATCCTGTGCGCGGTGGTTGCCTTGAGCACGCTGAAGATTCGATGAGCCCGACGACCCCCATCGCTGCCGCCGTGGCTGGAAGGCGTCCTTGCACGTGCTGCCCCGGGCCGATACAACGGCGTGGTGCAGGGGCGTGGCAAGCGCCCGGCATGGCGGTGCGTGCGGCGGCACCGTTCGGCGCGGATGCAATCATGAATCAACCGGTCCCCGGCCAGGTGCCCCGACGGGCGCGATGGGCGGGGGCCAGGACATTTTTCCTCGCGGGTAGCGAGGGACTTCCCGCTGGTGTCAGCCGGAAAAGATTTCGCCTCGGCCTCCCATGGGGAGGGGCCGGGGTGGAAACGCGAAACCAATCCCATCCCCTGGGGGACGCCCTCGAGCGTCCCGAGCATCCATGAGCACCCCGAATCCACTCGCCCCGCAAGGCTCCCTGCTGGAGAAGCAGGGGCGCGGGCGTTCCACGTTCCAGATCATCGGCTTCATCGGAGCGCTGCACGTCTTCGTGTTGTGCGCGTTCCTTTGGATTGGCTGCAAGCAGGACAAGCCGGCCGTCGGGGCTGGCGGGCCTGAGGCGGGCCTGCCTGGCCAGGACGCCGGACTGCCCCCCGTGACCGAGCCCCCAGCGATCGCCGACCCTGGCTCCACCAATCCCGTCGTGGCTCCTTCCACGAACCCGCCGGCCTTCCCGGCACCGGGCGTGGGGGTTGCGGTGGGCTCGCCGCCCGTCGCCGTGCCCGGCCCCGGCAACCCGCCGGTGACGGCCCCGACGCTCCCGGACTCGGTGCCTCCCGTGGCGGTCCCTGGGACGGGCGCCGAAGCAGGCGCCGCGCCGGCCTCGGAACACAAGGTCGCGCAGTCTGAAACCGGGGCGGCGATCGCCAAGAAGTACGGGGTGAGCGTCAAGGCGTTGACGGCGGCAAACCCGAACGTGAACTGGAACCGGTTGAAGATCGGCCAGGTCCTGGCGATTCCCGCGCCCGCCGCCAAGGCGGCTGACGCGCCGGCTCCCGGAGCCCCGGCAGGGGCGGCGGCCAGCGGGTCGGCCACCGGTGGCACGGCGGAGGGCGGTTCCACCTACACGGTTCGTCCGGGCGACACGGGCTCCAAGATTGCGAAGAAGGTGGGCGTTGCCTGGCGCAAGATTCGGGACCTCAACGGGCTGTCCTCGGACAACCTGAAGCCGGGCCAGAAGCTCAACATCCCCGCGAAGGGCGCGGCGTCGGGCCCGGCGGGCGGCGACGCCCCGGTTCCGGCCGCGCCGACGGTTCCGGACAGCGCGGTTCCCGTCGTGCAGCCGTTGCCCTCGACGGGCGGGCGGTAGGGAAGGCCTGGAGGCGAGGCCCGGCGTCGCGTGCCGAGAGGGGCGCGGCGCCGGGTGTGGGTGCGGGGCGGCCATGGCATGGCGATGAAGACCTGGTTGATGCTCTTGTTGCTGGCGGTGGGATCATTGGTGGCCCTGAGCCTGACGGTGCTGACGAGCGCGACGCTCCTGGACGCCCGGCCTGGCATGACGGTGACGAGCCAATGGGCGGCGTGCGTGGCGGGCGTGGCGTTGCTGCTGGGGGCGGCCTCGATGGATTATCGCCGTTGGTCGCGCCTGGCGTGGCCGTTGCTGGGGGTGACGCTGGTGTTGCTGGCGTTGGTCTTGGTGTTTGGCCGTGAGATCAACGGGGCGCGACGGTGGTTGTGGGGCGTGCAACCGGCCGAGATGGCGAAGCTGGCATTGATCATCGTCCTCTCCCTTCATGGCGCGCGGAACGCGGCGTCGATGGGCCGGGTGCGGACCTTCCTCTGGGGGGCGTTCGTGCTGGCGGGGCCGTTGGTGGCGTTGGTGTTGATGGAGCCGGACCGCGGCACCGGGGCCTTGCTGCTGGCGTTGACCTTGATGCTTCTTCTGCTGGCCGGGGCCAGTTGGTGGATGGTGGCGGGCCCGGCCGTCCTGGGTGCGGCGGCGCTGACGACCATGATCGTCGTGAGCCCCATGGCGCGCGACCGGATCGAGGCATGGTTGCATCCCGAGGCCAACCCGAAGGCCCACTTCCAGGTGCGACGCGGGCTGCTGGCGTTTGGATCCGGCGGCGTGGAGGGGACGGGGCTGGGGAAGGGCACGATGAAGTTCTCGGTGCCGGAGGTGCGGACGGATTTCATCCTGCCGGCGGTGGGGGAGGAGCTGGGCCTGACGTTCACGTTGGCCGTGGTGACGGCGTACCTGGTGATCTTGTGGGCGGGCACGTCCATTGCCCTGCGTGCGCCGGATGACTTCGGGCGGCTCATGGCCTCGGGCATCACGTTCCTGATTGCGATGCAGGCGGTGATCAACATCGGGGTGGTGACGAGCGTGTTTCCCAACAAGGGGATGCCCCTGCCATTTGTGAGCCGCGGGGGGTCCAACCTGATCGTGTTGCTGACGATGGTGGGCATCCTGGCCGCGATTGCCCGGGCGGCGGACGAGGAGGGAGAGGAGCCTCGTGGAAAGGCCGACGCGGCGAGGCCCTCCCGCGTGCGGCGCCGCAACCCGTTTGGCAGGGACGACGAATGGGTGGGGGCCGCATGAGCCTCGGGGACGTGCGGGACATCCACGTCGCGATCGCGTGTGGCGGCACGGGCGGCCACCTGTTTCCCGGGCTGGCTGTCGGGCGCGAGCTGCGGTCGCGGGGCGTGGGCGTGACCTTGCTGGTGTCGCCCAAGGCCGTGGATCGGGAGGCGGTGACGGGGGTGGCGGACGTGCCGGTGGCCGTGCTACCGGCCGTCGGCTTGCAAGGGAGGAACTACCTGGGGTTTGCCTTGGCCGTCCTGAGGTCGTGCAGGGAGGCACGCCGGTTGTTCCGTCGGATTCGTCCATCGGCGGTCCTTGGAATGGGCGGGTTCATGTCCGTGCCGCCCATCCTGGTGGGGCGATGGATGGGTTGCGTGACGGCCTTGCATGAGTCCAACACGGTTCCGGGACGTGCGAATCGTTGGTTGGGCCGGCGCGTGGACTTGGCTCTGGTGGGCTTCGAGGAGGCTTCGTCGCGATGGTCGGCGCGGGTCGTGGAAACGACGGGCACGCCGGTGCGCGAGGCCATTCGTCCGATGAACGCGGCGGCGTGCCGCCAGGAGTTGGGTCTCGACGCCGGGAGGCCGGTGTTGGCGGTGATGGGTGGGAGCCAGGGTGCGACGGGGTTGAACACGGCCGTGACGGCCGCCCTTCCCGCCATTGTGGCCCGCTGGCCCGCGTTGCAATTCATCCACCTTTGCGGCCACCGCGACCTTGCGGCCGTGCGCAAGGCGCACGAGGCGGCCGGCGCGAGGTCCGTGGTGGAGGCGTTCACGAGCCGGATGGAACGTGTGCTGGGGGCGACGACGCTGGCAGTCGCGCGCTCCGGGGCCTCGACGTTGGCGGAGTTTGCGGCGGCGGGCGTCCCGTCGGTGTTGATTCCATTCCCGGCCTCGATGGACGACCATCAACGCTTCAATGCGCGGGCGATGGAGCGGGCGGGGGCGGCCGAGGTGTTGGATCAAGGGGAGGCGACGCCGGAACGCCTGGTGGATGTCCTGGGCCGCACCTTGGATGACGAGGACGCACGCGGCCGCCGCGTGCGTGCGGCGATGTCGTTGCACCGACCGGACGCGGCGCGACGCATGGCGGAGCGATTGCTGGCGTTGGCATGGGGGCGGCGACGCGGGGGCGCGGAGGCGGGCGCGTCGTCGGCGCGGGCGGCGGAGGGGTTGCCATGAGCATGTTGAAGCTATCCGGGGAGGCCGTGGACGGGCTGCTGTGCGACGCGTTGGGACGTGCCGAGCGCATGGCCGACCTGCACCGGGACCTGGCCGGGGTGTTGTCGGCCGGGGCGGTCCTGCGACGGGACGAGCCGATGTCGAGGCGGACGACGCTTCGGGTGGGTGGCCCGGCGGACGTGTACGTGGAGCCTGCGACGGAAGGGGACCTTGGGGAGGCGTTGGGTCTGGCGATGGCGCATGGGGTTCCCGTGTTTGTCCTGGGGCGTGGGTCGAACTTGCTGGTGCGGGATGGAGGGCTGAGGGCGTTGGTGGTGTCGTTGGCGCAGCCGGCGTTTGCCCGGGTGGAGCGGGTGGAGGGGCGGCTTCGGTGTGGGGCGGGGGCGTCGTTGCGGCAGGTGGCGTTGGCGGCGCGGGACGCCGGGCTGACGGGGCTGGAATTCCTGGAGGGGATTCCGGGCAGCGTGGGCGGGGCCCTTCGGATGAACGCCGGGGCGATGGGCGGTTGGATGTTCGACGTGGTGGAGACCTTGAGGTTCATGGATGCGCAGGGCGTGGTGCAGGAGGTGCCCGGGGCCGAGGCGGGGGCGGGGTATCGGGAATGCCCGATGTTGCGGACGCACGTGGCGCTGGGGGCGGTGCTGAAGGGGAGCCCGGCCGGCCGCGCGGAGATCGAGGCGCGGTTGGCGGACAGCAACCGGAAGCGGTGGACGAGCCAGCCGAAGCAGCCGAGCGCGGGTTGCACGTTCAAGAACCCGCGTCCGGATCTTCCGGCGGGGCGGTTGATCGACGAGCTGGGGTTGAAGGGATTGCGGGTGGGGGACGCGATGGTGTCGGACGTTCACGCCAACTTCTTCGTGAACCTCGGCCGTGCGACGGCGGCGGATGTCCTGGAGCTGGTGCGACAAGTGCGCGAGCGGGCCCGGCTGGAGCGCGGGGTCGAGCTGGAGGCGGAGGTGGAGATCGTGGGGGAGGAGGCGACGGCGCCATGAAGCAGGTTGAGAGGATTGCGGTGTTGCGGGGCGGGCCGTCGGCGGAGCGCGAGGTCTCGCTGCGTTCGGGCGCGGCGGTGGCGCGGGCATTGGCCGCGTTGGGGCATGACGTGCGGGAGGTGGATCCCGAGCCGGGGCGGCTGGCATTGCCGCCGGGGACGACGGCGGCGTTTTTGGCGTTGCACGGGACGTATGGGGAGGACGGCCAGGTGCAGGCGGAATTGGAGGCGCTGGGGATCCCGTACACGGGATGCGGCGTGGAGGCATCGCGGCTTGCCTTTGACAAGGTGTTGACGCGGCAAGCCTGCGAGGCGGCGGGCGTGCCGGTGGCCCGCGGGCACGTCTTGGTGCGTGCGGACGAGGGCTGGCCGGAGGGGTGGCGGCCGCCCGTCGTGCTGAAGCCGTCCCGGCAAGGAAGCAGCGTGGGGTTGCAGTTCGTGGACGACGCGGGCGGGTGGGCGTCGGCGTTGGCCGAGGCGTTTCGCCATGGATCCGAGGTCCTGATGGAGGAACGGATCCTGGGTCGGGAGACGACGGTGGGCATCCTTGCGGGCGAGGCGTTGCCGGTGGTGGAGGTGCGCCCGCGTTCCGGGGCCTATGATTACCGCAACAAGTACACGCCGGGTGCGACGGAGTATTTTTGCCCGGCGGACCTTCCCTTGGCGGTGACGCAGGCGGTGCAAGGGGCGGCGTTGGGGGCGTTTCGGGCGGTGGGTGGCCGGGACTACGCGAGGGTGGACGTGATGGTGACGGGGGAGGGACGCCCGGTGGTGCTGGAGGTGAACACGTTGCCGGGGATGACGGAGACGAGCCTGCTGCCGAAGGCGGCGGCGGCGGCGGGGCTGGACTTTGGGGCGTTGTGCCAACGGTTGCTGTCGATGGCGCTGGAGAGGAGGCGTCGGTGAAGCGGGGATGGGGCCGGGGCAACCGTCGGCAGGAACGACGGGTGGAGCTGGACGTCCGGTTGCGGAGCCGTGGCGGGCTGGGCAGGACGGGGGGCGCGGTGGCACGGGGCGTGGCGGGGTTGGTGTTGGCGTCGTTGGTGGCCGGGGCCTGCCTGGCGGGCTACGTGGTGGCGCGGGACCGGTGGTTGCACCGGACGGAGGCGCTGGCGCTGAGGCAATTGACGGTGACGACCGACGGGTCGCTGTCGCGCGCGGACCTCCTGGCGCAGGCGCGGGTGCGCGAGGGGATGAACACGTTTGCGATCGACCTGCCGACGATGCGGGACCAATTGATGCGGCATCCCAGGCTGGCGTCGGTGGAGGTGCATCGGGAGTGGCCCGCGACGTTGCGCATCCATGTGCAGGAGCGTTTTCCCGTGGCCCGCGTGAAGGTCCTGGACCGGCAGGGGATCGACTTTGCGTACCTGCTGGATGAATCCGGGCACGTCATGTTGCCGTTCGAGCGGGGGCATGCGGCCCCGGAAGTCGTGGAGTCGGAGTCCACGCTGCCCCTGTTGCTGGGGGCGCAGGGGGCGTTTGTGGTGGGGCAGACGACGTCGCATCCCGGGGTGTTGGCGGCGCTGCAATTGCTGTCGGAGTACCAAGGCTCCGAGATGGCGACGTTGGCGGACGTCGTGAGCGTGGATGTGAGCCGGGTGGGCGAGGTGGAGGCGCAGACGTGGCTGGGGAGCCGCGTGACGTTTGGGATCCCGGAGCCGGGGCGTGGGTTTGACCGGGCGTTGCGGTTGTGGAAGGCGGTGCACCTCGACTCGGCCGGCCGCGGTCGCTTGATTGGCACCCTGGATCTTTCGGTGACCAACCACGTTCCCTTGCGGTGGATGGATTCGCCCGCCGAGCCGGCGAAGGTGGTGCCGCGTCCCGCCAAGGCCTCGCGCAAGCCCGTTCGACGCCATGGCTGATCCCGGCTCCATCGTCGTGGGTCTCGAAGTCGGCACCAGCAAGGTGTGCGCGGCGGTGGGCGAGGTGTCCCCCGCGGGCGTGTTCAGCCTGCTGGGCCTTGGGCAGTCGAAGTCTCGGGGCGTACGGAAGGGCGAGATCACGGACGCCCAAAAGGCCATCGAGGACGTGCGCAACGCCATCGCCGAGGCCGAGCAGATGGCGGACGTCGAGATCCGTTCGGCCTACCTGGGGGTCACGGGGGCCCATGTGCGGGGCGAGACGCGACAGGGGTTGCACCCGATCGTGTCCGAGGGCCGGGAAATCACGGCCGAGGACGTGCAGGACGCTGTGGAGAACGCGCGGGCGCGGGACCTGCCGCACGAGCACGTGGTGATCCACACGATCCGCCAGGATTTTTCCGTGGACGACCACGATGGGGTGGCGAACCCGGAGGGGATGGTGGGGTCACAATTGCTGGCGCACGTGCATGTGGTGCACGGCCAGCGCAACCGGATCGACACGGGGGTCCGCGCGGTGCAATCCCTGCAGCTCGAGGTGGACAACGTGGTGTTCAACGGTCTGGCGAGCGCGTTGGCGGTGCTGACGACCCAGCAGAAGGAGATGGGGGTGTTGGTGGTGGACCTGGGCGCCGGGGTGACGGAGTACGCGGTGTACGGCGACGCCTTGCTGCGGGGTTGCGGCGCGTTCGCCGTGGGGGGCGACCACGTGACCAACGACCTGGCCATCGGGCTCAAGATTCCCCTGGGGCGGGCCGAGCAGTTGAAGGTGTCGCATGGCGCGGCGGAGCCGGTGGCTCGCGGGGAGGATCCGGAGCCGGTCGCGTTGCCGGCCGATCCGGGCTTGCCCGAGCGCACGATCAACCTCGCCCAGCTTCGCCTGATCCAGTCGGCCCGGGTGGAGGAGACGCTCGAACTGGTGGCCCGCGCGGTGGGGCCTTCGCTGGACCTGTGCCGGGCCGGGGTGGTGCTTTGCGGCGGGGGTGCGCGCATGGTCGGCATTGAGGCGGCGGCCCAGCGGGTGTTCAAGCTGCCCGCCACCGTGGGGCGCGTGCAGGGTGTCTCGGGTCCCGTGGACCTGCTGGGGCATCCGGAGTTCGCGGCGGCGATTGGCTTGGCGCGGTTTGGGGCCATGCGCCGCCCGCCGCCATCCCGGGGCGGGCTGAGGCGGCTGCTGGGCCCATGGTTCCGTTGATCTTCCTCCACCACTCCTTTCTCCATTCCCACACGTCATGAGCGCGAGCCGCGAGATGAACCCGGGCCCGAACCCGGGCGCCCCCACCGCCCCCGAGGTTGCCGGCAGCCCCGGGTCCGACGCCATGCCGAAGCCCGTGCAGGACTTTCGGGTGGTGGCCGTTGGGCGCGCCGGCATCCATGCCGTGGAACGTTTGTGCGGCGAGGGTGCGTTGCCGGGCGTCGATGTCATCGCTTGCCACACGTCGGCCTCGGCGCTGGCCCAGTCCGCGGCCCCGTTCAAGGTCCCGATGAAGTCGGCCGGGTCGCGTGGGCTGGGTGCGGGCGGGGATCCATTGCTGGGCCAGGCGTCGGCCGAGGGCTCCAAGGAGGCGCTGGGCATGATGTTGGCCGGGGCGCGGGTGGTGTTCGTCCTGACGGGCCTTGGCGCCGGCACGGGGACGGGCGCCGCCCATGTGGTGGCGCGCTGTGCACGCGACGCCGGCGCGCTCGTGCTGGGGGTGGCGACGATGCCCTTTGATTGCGAGGGCCGGCTGCGTGGCGGCCACGCGCGGCGCGGGCTTGAGTTGCTCAAGGGCGCGGCCGACGCCGTCGTGACGGTGCGCAACCAGCACGTGCTGGAGACCTTGGACGAGCGCGCGCCGGCGGCGGAGGTGTTTGACGCGGCGAATCGCCTGCTGGTGGAGGGGGTGCGGGGGCTTTGGGGTTTGCTCACGCGGCCGGGCCTCATCCGGCTCGACTTTGCCAGCCTGGAGCGGCTTCTCCGGGGGCGTCACACCGAGAGCGTGTTCGCCACGGCCGAGGGATCCGGGGAACGTCGTGCCACGGAGGCGGCGGAGCGCCTGCTGTCGCATCCGTTCGTCGCCCGGGATGCCGTCCTGGGGACGGCGGATGCCGTCGTGTTGTCGGCGGTGACGGGCCCGGACGTGCCCTTCACGGACATTGAGCGCGCATTTTCGCTCGTGCAGCGGCATTGCGACCAGGCGCAGGTGGTGGTGGGGACGAGCATCGACCCCGGGATGACCGGCCGGTTGTCGATCACGTTGGTGGCGTCCATCGGGGGCTCGGCGCCCTTGCCCGAGGCCTCCGGCGCGGCGGCGTCCGCGGTGGGCGCACCGAAGGAGTCGCCGACGCGGGATGTGGGCATCGGGATGGAATTGAGCGAGCCGACGTCCTCCATGGGGCGAGCCAGCGGATCCTTGGTGCCGCCGGCCCCGGTCCTGACCGTGGATCAGCGGCAGAAGGCGCTGGATCGATCCGGCAAGGGTTCGAGCCGCCGCCGGCGCGTGGTGCAGTCGATGTTCGACTTCGACGTGGTGAGCCGCGGTCGGTTCGAGAAGACGGAGGCCACGATCCTGGACGGCCAGAACTACGACGTCCCCACGTACCTGAGGCGGCGCATCAGCCTGAATTGAGGGGCCGGCCATGCAGCCGCGCGGGACATGTTGGGAGGTGGCGCGGACGTTCCTGTGGCTGGGGTTGAGGTCCTTCGGGGGACCCGTCGCGCACGTGGGGCATTTTCGCGCGGAGTGCGTTTCCAGGCTTCGCTGGGTGGATGATGCAGCGTACGCGTCCTGGGTGGCGCTTTGCCAGTTCCTGCCGGGGCCGGCCAGCACGCAGTTGGCCTTTTGCCTTGGCTGGTTGCGGGCCGGTTGGGTGGGTGGATGGGTGGCGTTTGTGGCCTTCACCGTGCCGTCGGCCGTCCTGATGACCGGCGTGGCGTGGGGGCTCCCGCGATGGGTTGGGCCGTGGTCCGGCGCGACGTTGCATGGGTTGAAGATCGCGGCGTGGGCGGTGGTGGGGCATGCGGTGGCGGGCATGGCCATGCGGATGAAGGGCGCGCCCGCCGAGTGGATCGTGGCGATCCTCGCCGGGGTGGCGTCGGCGTGGTGGCCGCGCGGCGAGTTGCAACCCTTGTGGGTCCTGGGCGGGGCGGTGGTGGGGTGGGCCGTCTCGCGCCGTGACTCATTAACGTTGGCATTTCCGGCCGGTGTCTCGCTGCGGCCGTGGCTGGCGTGGGGTTGCCTTGGGGTGGGGGTGGCCTTGCTGGTGACCACGCCTGCGTGGGGCGGGAATCGGTTGGGAGGATTGGGTGCGGCGATGTACCGGGCGGGGGCCATGGTCTTCGGGGGCGGCCATGTGGTGCTGCCGTTCCTCGAGGAGTCCGTCGTGGTGCCGGGGTGGGTGACACGTGACGACTTCCTCGCGGGCTATGGGGCGGCGCAGGTCATGCCGGGCCCCATGTTTACGTTGGGCTCCTACCTGGGGATGCGCGCGGGCGGATGGCCCGGGGCGATCATCGGGACGGTGGCGATCTTCCTGCCGGGCCTGTTGTGGGTGTCGGCGATCGCGCCCTCGTGGTCGGCCGTGGCGAGCAAGCGGAGTGCGGCCCGCGCGGTTTCGGGTGCGGGGGCCGCCGTCGTGGGGTTGCTGGCGTCGGCTTGGCTGGGGCCCGTCTGGGACGGGGCCATGCACGGTGGGCGAGACTTGGTCCACGGGTGCGCGGCGATGGCGGCGTTGGGCAGCGGACGCGTGCCGGTCTGGTTGGTCGTGGGCGGATGCGTCGTGGTGGCGGTGGGTCGGTTCCTTGTGGGTTGAGGCGGAACGATGGCGTGGTCCATCGGTCGTTCCTCGCCTTCGGCAGGCATCGGTGGCGCTCCGACTGCATGGTCCTGGATGGGTCTGGGATTGGGGTTGATTCGACGCGGGGGACGGGCTTGGAATGTCTCCATCAACCATGAGCGCAAGGAAAGTGGCGTCGCGGGCCCGGACGGGCTTCACCCTGATTGAGCTGTTGGTGGTGATCGCCATCATCGCGATCCTGGCCGGCATGTTGTTGCCGACACTCGCGCGTGCGAAGGCGAAGGGCGACCAGACCGTGTGCCTGAACAACCTCAAGCAAGTGGCGTTGTTCATGAACCTCTACATCGAGGACAACAACGACACCTACCCGTCGCATCGGAACCACGGGCTGACCACGGCGGACGAGGCTCCTTCGCGCACCAACTGGTGGGGCACGACGATCCTGCCGCCCGGGCAGCGCTACTCGAACCTGTTCCGGTGCCCGAGTATCAAGGGGCGTCGGCTGGACAACGGGGTGAAGTGGGAATGGAGGTTCGACCCCCACAAGGTCGGGTACGGCATGAACACCTACTTCTTGAGCCTGTGGCCGTATCCATCCGCCGAGGTGACGGTGGCGGGCATCCGGTTCGACAGCCGGCCGTGGTTCAAGCGTTCGCAGATCGTGTCACCGTCCAATTGCCTCCTGGTCGGGGACGCCATGCCGAAGGCGGACGGCTTTTGGAGCAGCAGCCTTTGGTGGCCCAACGCCTGCATGGACAAGAAGGTGTCCAACGGCGGCTTCGAGGGCATCGACCAGGCCCGTCACCAAAACAAGGGCGTGGTGGTGTTCACGGATGGCCACAGCGAGGCGCGCAAGGATGCGTCGATCAACCCGCCCGTGGACCCGGGCTCGGGCAGTGCCAAGGGCATCGTGAACTCGGAGTTCTGGGATCCGCTCAACCGGGCGAGGCGGTAGCCACGCCGGCGGGTTCAACGCCGGGGACGAACCAACATCAGGAGGTTGGTGACCCATGGGCATGCGAAGATGCCCACGGCGAAGGTGGTGGCGAGGCCGCGCAGCCACGGCATCCATTGGCGGGCCTGGGACCGCGGGAGGGTGTCCACCAACACGCCCGCGACAAACGCCCCGATGCCGACCGCGACCATGACGAGGGCGAGGAGGGTCATGACCTTTCGCGGCCAGCCGGGCTGGCACTTGTAGGGCGCCGTCACGGGCAGCACGAGGAACGCAAACATCCCCGCCCCAAGGAGCCAAACAACGGGGTCGGCGACGAAGGGGGAGAAGGCGGCGCACAGGAGCGCGGCGGCGACGCAGGCGCCGACCCACGTGGATTCGTCGCGCTCGGAGTCCGAGAGGGCCATGCGGCCGTGACGGTTGAGGCGGAGGAGGAAGTTGAAGAGCGGTTGCGCGGCCCAGGTCAGCCACACGAAGACGACGTAGGCGATGCGGATGGGGAGGATGACGGGGGCGAGGGCCGGCTTGGATTGCTGGAGGTCGCCCAGGAGCGAGTTGCCAAAGTAACCGCCGAGGATGACGAGCCACTGGGCCTTGCGGCTGAGCCGGTTCATCCAGAGGAAGTACTTGAGGAGGACGGCGTAGAGGAGGTTGCCGGCCTTGAGGGCCTCGACGACGCCCGATCGGGCCCATTCATTGCCCGGGTCCAGGCGCAGGGCCTCGTGGAAGTGACGCAGGGCCTCCTTGTGACGCCCGGCATGGAGATGGGTCCAGCCCATGTTCGCGTGCGTGGTGGAGTCCTCGGGGTTGCGGACCAAGGTGGCGTCGAGGGTGGCGCCGGCCTCCTGATGGCGCCCAAGGTGGACCAACGCGGCGGCCCGGATGTTGTTGGCGGACTCGTTCTCGGCGTCGAGGGCGAGCGAGCGATCTGCCGAGGCGAGGGCCTCCTCCCATCGGCGCTCCTGGAGGAGCAGGGCGCCTTGGAGGGCGTGGTGGTCTGCGTTGCCCGGGTCCAGGCGGATGGCCTCGCGGACGGAGCGGAGGGCGCCGGCGAGGTCGTTGCGCTTGGACAGGATGGAGGCCATCGAGTGATGGGCGTAGGAGGAGTCCGGGGCGGCGACGATGGCCTCGGCGGCGGCGTCCTGGGCCTCGGCGAGGCGGCCGGCCTCCGTGAGGGCGACGCCGAGGAGCATGAGGCCATGGGGATCCCCGGGTTCCTGGGCCAGCCCAAGGCGCACCTCGTCCACGGCGAGGGCGGCCCGGTGTTGGCGGATGAGGAGGTCGCCGCGGGCGAAGTGGGGGTTCATGGGGCGGCGGTCGCTAGAGCTTGAGGTAGCGGAGGATGTCGTCGTAGGCGCCGCCCTGGTTGGCGTAGAGCGCGTAATTGCGGGCCGTGGCGAACCACTCGCGGGTCGTGGGCTTGAGCTTGGAGACGACCGCGAGGAGGTCCTTGGTGCGAAGGGGCTGCGGGGTCCCCGAGCGCATCGCGTCGCGCAGCTTGGCCTCCACGGACTGGTCCACGACGGCCTTGAGGTCGGCGCCCGAGAAGCCCTCGCACTTGGCCGCGATGGCCTCGGCGTCGAGGTCCTCCTGGGGCTTTCCGACGAGCAGGATGCGAAGGATGGCGGCGCGGGCCGGGGCGTCGGGCGGCGGGACGAAGAGGATGCGGTCGAAGCGGCCGGGGCGGCGGAAGGCGGAGTCGAGGTGCCACGGGGCGTTGGTGGCCCCGAGGACGAGGACGCCCTCGTTGGACGACTGGACCCCGTCGAGCTCGTTGAGGAACTGGTTGATGAGGTGGCGTCCGCCCGAGGTCTTCATGTCCGTGCGGCTGGCGCCGAGGGCATCGACCTCGTCGAAGAAGAGGACGCACGGCTTGTTGCGCCGGGCTTGCTGGAAGAGGTGATGGAGGTTGCGCTCGCTGTTGCCGAGCCACATGTCGAGGACGTCGTGGATGCCGATGGAGATGAAGCCGGCCTTGATCTCGCCGGCCGTGGCGCGGGCGAGGTGGGTCTTGCCGCAGCCGGGCGGGCCATAGAGCAGGATGCCGCCGCCGGCGGACTTCCCGTACGCCTTGTACAGGTCCGCATGGGTGATGGGATGGACGATCTTGAGCTGGATCTCCTCCTTGAGCGCATCCATGCCGCCGACGTCCGCAAAGGTGATGCGGGGCCGCTCCACGACGACGTCGTCGAGCCCGGCCTCCCCCTCGCTGGAATGGGACCGGACGCGTCCCTCCTCCACGTCGAAGAGGTCGCCCGAGGGGAATCCGTCGTCGTCCTCGTCGCCTTCCTTGTCCTCGGGCTCGGGTTCGGGGCGGATGCCCATTTTCTGGGCGAACTCCGGGTCGGCGGCCTCGGGGTCCTTGGCGATGCCCTTGCGGTATTGCACGACCGCCTGCTCGACCTCGCCCATGGAGGCGAGGAGGCGCGCGTAGAGGACGTGGGCGCGGGCCGGGGCGCTGGCGAGGGTCACGAGGTCCTCGAGGACGACGAGGGTATGGCTTCGCTTCCCCTGCTGGTGGAAGGCGCGGGCCAGGCCGAGCTTGAGGCCGGGCTGGTCGGGTGCCAGGGCCAGGGCGGCCCGGTACTCGGCCTCGGCCTCGGCGTGGCGCCCGGAGGAAACGAGGGCGTCGGCGAGGGCCTGGCGCAGGGGGATGTTGCCGGGGGAGAGCGCGACGGCCTCGCGGAGCTGGGAGATGTGGTCGGGCTGACTCATGGCGGGGCTACTCCCACTCGATGGTGCCGGGGGGCTTGCTGGTGATGTCGAGGACGACCCGGTTGATGCCCCGGACCTCGTTGGTGATGCGCGTGGAGATCTTCCCGAGGAGGTCGTACGGCACGTGGACCCAGTCGGCGGTCATGCCGTCCTGGGAATCGACCACGCGGAGGGCGACCGTGAAGTCATAGGTGCGCTCGTCGCCCTGGACGCCCACGGAGCGGACCGGAAGGAGGACGGCGAAGGCTTGCCAGGTCTTGTAGTAGAGGTCGGCGGCCTTCATCTCCTCGACGACGATGGCGTCGGCCTTGCGGAGGATATCGAGCTTGGGCGCGGAGATGGGACCCAGGCAACGGACGGCGAGGCCGGGGCCCGGGAAGGGCTGGCGTTGGACGATCTCGCGTGGGAGGCCGAGCTCGACGCCGAGCTGCCGGACCTCGTCCTTGAAGAGGGAGCGAAGGGGCTCGAGCAACTCGAACTTCATGTTCTTGGGGAGGCCGCCGACGTTGTGGTGCGACTTGATGAGGGCGGCAGGGTTGCCGGCGATGGGGACGGACTCGATGACGTCGGGATAGAGGGTGCCTTGCGCGAGGAAGCGGGCCTTGCCGGCGCGCTTCGTGGCGGCTTGGAAGACGTCCACGAAGGCCTTCCCGATGACCTTGCGCTTGCGCTCGGGGTCGGAGACGCCCTTGAGCTTGCGCAGGAAGAGGGGCGTGGCGTCCTCGTACTGGAGCCGGATCTTGAAGTTGCGCCCGAAGACCTCCTGGACGACCTCGGCCTCGCGGGCGCGGAGGAGGCCGTTGTTGACGAAGATGCAGGTGAGCTGGTCCCCGATGGCGCGGTGGATGAGGGCGGCGGCGACGGACGAATCCACGCCGCCGCTCAGGCCGAGGATGACGTGGTCCTTGCCCACGCGCGCCCGGATCTCCTCGGTGGCCTGCTCCACGTAGTTGCGCATGGTCCAGTCGCGCCCGCATCCGCACACGCCATGGACGTAGTTGGCGATGACCTCGCGCCCGCGCGGCGAGTGGGCGACCTCGGGGTGGAATTGAATGCCGAAGAAGCGGCGGCGGGCGTCCTCGATGGCGGCGTAGTCGGAGTTCTCGGTGGTGCCGACAACGACGAAGTCCTTGGGGAGGCGGGTGAGCTTGTCGCCGTGGGAGTTCCAGACCTGGAGCTCGCGGGGCAAGCCCTTGAACAGGACGCATTGGGCGTCGGTGACGGAGAGGGTGCCCTTGCCGTACTCGCGCTTGTCGCCCCGCTCGACCTTGCCGCCGAGGTAATGGGCGAGGAGCTGGACGCCGTAGCAAATCCCCAGCACCGGGATGCCCATCTTGAAGATGGCCTTGTCCGGGAGGGGGGCGTCCTTGGCGTACACGCTGGACGGGCCGCCGGACAGGATGAGCCCACGCGGGTTCATGGCGGCGATCTCCGCGGCGGGCGTGTCGAAACGCACGATGGTGGAGTACACGTTGCACTCACGGACGCGCCGGGCGATGACCTGCGTGTACTGGGAGCCGAAGTCGAGGATGACGATCTGTTCCATGCGCTGAAACGAAGGGGTCAGGATGTGACGACAGGGCGGGGGAAAGGAAAGGCCAAAGTAGGGCCCGATCTCGTCGTCTCGTCGGCCATGCATGGCTTGACAGCGTGTGGCGACGCGAAGCATCCACGGTCCATGCAGGGTTCACCGTTGCGACGCCGTACGGGTGGAACGGAAGGCTTCACCTTGGTCGAGCTGCTGGTGGTGGTCGCCATCATCGCGATCCTGGCGGGCATGTTGCTGCCCGCGTTGTCCCGGGCGAAGTCACAGGCGCAGGGCATCCAGTGCATGAACAACACCCGGCAGGTCATGCTGGGGTGGTTGCTGTACTCGGACGACCACGACGGCCGCGTGTGCGGCAATGCATCGGGCTCGGCGACGCCGTTCGACAACTGGGTCGTGGGCACCATGCGCTCGATCAACGGCGGCCCCAACCCGGACAACACGAACACGCTGTACCTCGTGGGCCCGCCGGCCCAGTTGGGGCCCTACGTGAAGACCCACCGGCCCTACCGATGCCCGTCGGACACGTCCGTGGGCCTCGTGCCCGGCGTCAAGAACCCGATGCCGCGGGTGCGCACGCTCTCCATGAACGGGTGGCTGGGCTACAACTCGGAGGCTTGGGACGGCCCCGGCGGGTTGATCGTGTACCGCAAGCTCTCGGAGATGGTGCAGCCAGGGCCCTCCGGCATTTGGGTGGTCGTGGACGAACGCGAGGACAGCATCAACGACGGGTGGTTCGCCGTCAGCATGGCCGGCGTGGCCACGCCCGCCGGGAAGCCGGCCAACCCAGGCCAGTATCAAGTCATCGACTTTCCCGCCAGCTACCACCATCGCGCCTCGTCCTTCGCCTTCGCGGACGGGCACTCGGAGATGCACAAGTGGAAGGACGCGCGGACCAACCCGGTGCTGCGCAAGGGCCAGGACACCGCGTTGCGCGTCCCCACGCCGGGCAACCCGGACGTGGAGTGGATCCAGGCCCACACCACCGGTTTTCGCTGAGCCGGAACGACCCACCCGCCCCGACCCACGTTCACAAGAAGCGATCGCGGACGCCGGGCGACGGCACCAGGCAGGCCGCGGGCGTTCCAAACCAACGATGCCGGTTCCGCGCGACGAGGTCATAGGCGCGGTCGCGAAGCGCGCGGGGCACCCAGCGGATCCAGGCGCCGGCCTTCCACGGCCAACCCAGGTGCCGCGCCACCTCGATCGCGGCGTCGGATCGCATGAGCCGGCGCCGGCCCGTCACCAGGAGCAGCGTGCCGGGTTGGGACGGGTCAAGGCCGGCCGCCCGGTACGCGCGGCGACCGAGGTCGGACTGGATGGGAAGGAACTTGAACCGCCGGCCCCGGTCGCGCGGCAGCACGAACGCGACGGTGGCGTTGCAGAGGTTGCATGCCCCGTCGAACAACAGGACATGCGGGTGAGGGAGGATCGCCTCGTCGCCTTGGCCGACGGTCTCGGGCGTGGATTCCATGGGCCGGGCGGGGCGGTTAGTCGAACATCTTGCCCGGGTTGAGGATCCCGTGGGGGTCGAGGGCGCGCCGCAGCTCGCGCATGACCCGCATCTGGGCATCCCCGGCAAACCGGGGGAGGAAGGACTTCTTGGCGAGGCCGACGCCGTGCTCGCCGGTGATGGTGCCGCCGAGGCGGATGGCCTCGTCAAAGATCTCGTGGAAGGCCTCCTCGATGCGGTGCATCTCCTCGTGGTTGCGTTCGTCCGTGAGGAAGGTGGGGTGGAGGTTGCCGTCGCCCATGTGGCCAAAGGTGCCGATGCGGAGCTTGTAGCGCCGCGCGACGTCATCCACGAAGCGGACCATGCGGGCGAGTTCGCTGCGGGGGACGGTGGCGTCCTCGAGGATGGTCGTGGGCGACATGCGGGCGAGCGCGGAGAAGGCGGAGCGCCGCGCGGCGGCCAGTTGGTTGGCCTCGGCGTCGTCCTTGGCCACGCGGACCTCCCGGCACCCGTTCCTGCGCGCGATGGCCACCATCTGGTCGGCCTCCTCCGCCACCTGGGCCGGGTGGCCGTCGGTTTCCATCAACAGCAATGCCTCGCAGTCCGTCGGCAGGCCCACGCGTGCGAAGTCCTCGACGCAACGGATCGTGGTGCGGTCGAGGAACTCGAGCGTGCACGGGATAATCTTGGCCGCGATGATGTCGGACACGGTCTGGGCGGCGGCGTCCATGGCGTCGAACGTGGCAACCATGGTCTTCTTGGCGGCGGGCTTGGGAATGAGCTTGAGGAGGACCTCGGTGATCACGCCGAGGGTGCCCTCGGAGCCCACGAAGAGATCCTTGAGCGAGTAGCCGGCCACGTCCTTCACGCACTTGTTGCCCGTGCGCACCACCTCGCCGTCCGCCAGCACGACCGTCAGGCCCATGACGTAGTTCCGCGTGATGCCGTACTTGAGGCCGCGCAGGCCGCCCGAGTTCTCCGCGACGTTGCCCCCGATGGTGGAGATCTTCATCGAGCCCGGGTCGGGCGGGTAGAAGAGGCCGGCGGCGGCGGCGGCGTCCGCCACCTGCAACGTCGTCACGCCCGGCTCCACGGACAGGGTCAGGTTCGCGGCGTCCAGCTCCAGGATCCGGTTCATCCGCGCCGTGCAGAGCACGATGCAATCGGGCGCGGGGACCGACCCGCCCGACAGCCCCGTGCCGGATCCGCGCGTCACCACGGGGACGCGGCAGGACTGGGCCAGGCGCAGGACCTGCGAGACCTGCTCCGTGGACGACACGAACGCCACGCAGCCCGGCAGGCGACTCAAGGCGGCGGTCCCGTCGAAGGAATACACCACCAGGTCCTCGGGCGACGTCAGGACGTTCTCCTCGCCCACCAGCGCCCTCAGGCGGGCCACGACTTCAGCAGACAACGGCATGCACCCAGCGTGGTGAAGCAGGGGAGCCCGTGGAAAGAGGGAACTTGGGCGCCATGGGCCGCTGGAAGGATCGATCGGTGGCGATCGTGGGTGCGGGACCGCCCCCGCAAGGGCCTCGTGCTTCGTCCAACACGGCCCTTGGCTTGGCGCGCGCCGTCGCCCCGGGGCATCCCCCGGGGCGCAGCGCGGCCGCCATCCATGGCGGGAGAATCGTTCCGGCTTAGCGACGGGCGCGATAGAACTTGCGCGCGTCGTTCGCGGGCACGTCCAAGGGCGACGCGGGCGAGCCTTCGACGGGTGTCCAAGGCCCCGTGATGGCGTCGGAGGACTCCAACGTCCCGTGACTCCATGTGAGGCGAAGGCCGCCGGCGATGGGACCGAGGGACAACATGGGGGGCGGCACGAAGGTGGACTGGGTGACCAGCAGCTTGCCATTCCCGGCCAGGGGTGCGGTCTCGGATCCGTAGGTCCCGTTCGGCATCTCCTGACCGTTGATGAAGAGCTGCTTCACTGGTGCGACGCCCGCGAAGTCGAGTTGGAGGATTCCCTGGGCCGTGTTCAGGCGGAAGGCACTGTTCGGGCTGACGGCCTCGGGCGAAAGGACCTGGAGGATGCCGTCGTTGACCGTGGTGTCGCCGTGGTAGTTGCTGGCGATGGGGTTGGCGGGTGCATCGGCGGGATAGGTGCCGAGCGGTTGGATGGCCGAGCCCTCCTTGACGAGGGCGAGGGTGCCGCCGGTGGCGGGGTCATCCAGGAGCGGGGCGCGGAGGCCGCGGGGCGTGGCGGCGCCGTTGTAGGCGACGAGGTTGGTGCAGTTGAAGCACACGGTGAGGGTGGAGACGGTGCCGAAGGCACTGTTGGTGATGACGGAGTTGGCGTCATTGCCCGTGAACACGTAACCGACCTTCTGGCTCGTGCCGTTGAGGTCGATCTTGCCGCTGTTCATGAGGATATGACGTGCGGGGCAATTGACAGCCGGCGGATAGCCCAGCGTGCCTTGGTTGGTGAGAATGATGGTGTTGCCCGTGCCGCTGTTCAGGCGGATGAAGCCCGTGAACGAGTTGGAGCCGCCGAGGACGAGGGTGTAGCTGCCGCCGTTCATGTCCACGTTCTGCTGGTAGGCGATCCCCTGCGAGGTGGTGTTATTGGGGCCGCCGTCCTTGATCTGGCCGTCGAAGACAAACACGCCGCCGTCGCCTCGTTGCAGCTTCAACACCGCCCGCTTGTAGGGCGAGCTGTTGACGATGGTGCCGAAGCCCTCCGGCGGCGGGTATTGGAGGCCGTTGTCGTCGCCGTTGTTGTCAAACGTGCCGCCTGTCAGGCGCAGGCGCCCGCTGGTCGCGGTGCGCAACACCTGGCCGTCGGAGGGACGGACGTTGTTCGTGCCGTCGTTGACCGTGCCCAAGCGGACGGTCGCGCCGGCGTCGATGGCCTCGATGTTGCCCAGCGCGAAGGAATCGCCCGCCGTCGTGACCCCCACGGCCTTGAGCACCACGGTCCCGCCCCGGACGTAGGTGCCGCCCGTGAACGAGTTCGCCACGTTGGCCGTCGCGTCGCCCGCCAGCGTCAACTCCGAGTTGCCGACCACGACGAGTCGTTGCTCGCCGACCAGGCTGGCCGCGACGGTCGCCGGGGAGCGTGCGGAGACGACCGCGCCTGCCGCGTCGCCTCCCAATTGAAGGCTCCCGCCGCTGCCTTGCAGCACGTAGCCGGGGGCGTGGAAATCGAGCTTGTGGACGACGGTGGTCGCGCCGACCAGGACGGTGCCGACCCCGGGCTCCCTGAAGAGGGCGTCGCCCTCGTCGGCCCAGGTGGCGGGGCTGGTCCAGTTCGCGCCGCCCCAGGTGAAGTCACCGGCGGCGTTCGACCAGGTGTTGGCGATGGACTTGCCGAGGGCATGGTTGACCGCGTTGAGGAACATCTTCTGGCCGTCGGCAGACAGGTCGAGCGCCCCGGCCTGCGGGTTGGGCGACGACGTGACCGCCCCGGAGGCGTCCCGTGTGCCGCACGCGAACAGGAGCCGGTACCCGGCCAGCATCTCGGACCCGTCCGTTACCTGCGTGGTGCGGACGACGGCGCCCGCCTGCCATTCCACCACGGCGTAGCCGGTCGCGACATGGGAGGCGTTCACGGCAGGGGCCTGACCGGCCGGGATGTTCACCCCGGGGTCCAATGGGTTGAAATCGATGGTGGCCAGCACGCGCCCGCTCCCGTCCACGTCGTTGGCGATGCCTTGGTCCACGCCGCCGATGCTGAGGCGGAAATACTGGACGGACGTGCCGCGGTTGTTGGCGGGGATGGCAACGCGGATGTTGGCGAATTGGTCCATCACCTCCTTGCCGCCGACGGTGGACCGCGCGATGCCGGCGAAGATCGGATGGGCGGGCTCCAGGAGCGTCCACTTGCCGCTGGCCGTGGTGCTCGCGTCGGCGGCGCAGTCGAACTCCTTGTTGTCGAGCAGGAACCCGGTGCGGTCCCGGCGCACCAGGGTGGACTTGGTGTAGATCATGGGCGCCGTGATCATGGTGTTCCACTTGGCGCCGCGTGCGTTGAGGTTGAAGGGCCCGCTGTTGAGCGCCGACCCGGCGATCACGAGGTCGAAGCTGTTGATCATCGGCACGTCATCCAGTGACATGACCTGCGAGGCCGGGTTGTAGCGTGCGACCGTGTGGCCTGCCGCCACCAAGAGATCCACGAATGCCTGGTCCACATAGGGCGTGCCGTTGGTGGAGTTGGCGGGATGGAAGGTGCCACGCGTGACGCCGTCGCTGCCCACCTGCGTGCCCTTCAGCCCGTTGTCGCTCACGAACAACAGGGACGCCGCATTGAGGGATGGGAGAAGGCATGTGCACGCCATCCAGCACGCCACGGCCTTGGATGGAACCAGTCGATTCATTTTCATCTTGGGGTTTCGAGGAACGTTCCACTTGCACCCAGGGCGCGACACCACCCTTGTGGGCGTGCCGTGGAAGAGGGAACACACGAACCGTGTTGCCCGTCTTGGGGTGGGTGCAAGGACCTTTACACCCTCGGGGGCAAGCGATCACCAAGGGCCGTGGGATTCATCGGAAAAACGGCCTCGAAGGTCCTGGGATCCCCATGGCAGCGCAGGCGCCCAGCAGGCGCGCCCATGCAGGCAAGCCGTCACCGCCTCAACTGCATGGAGCGCCGCACGAGGTCCACGAACTCCGCGCGGTAACCCTCCGGGTCCGCGCCCATCCCCTGCTGGGCCATGCGCAGCACCGCCTCCCACGTCACCGCGCCCCGGTGCGGCGAGCCCCGAAGGAGCATCGCGTGCGACGCCACGGCGGCTGCGAACCGCACGTCGGCGCTGGCCTCGGACAGCGGACGTTCCGCGTCCTTGACCGGCACCTCCAGCAGACGGCTGGCGTCGCCGTCGGGTTGCTTGTAGCGAATCTTCACCAGCAACAGCTCGTCCTCGTGGCCCGGCTTCAGCCGCGGCCTCACGGCCTCCGCCTCCTCCGCCCCGGCGTTGCCTTGGTAACGCATCGGACCCACGCCCGGCCTCCCTGCCGAGACGGGCTCCACCTCGTACAGGATCGTCACCTGGTGCCCCGCGCCCAGCTCGCCGCCGTCCTTGGCATCGTCATGGAAGTCGCGGTCCTGCAACGCGCGGTTCTCGTACCCCACGAGCCGGTAGGAGCGCGCGCGGGCGGGATTGAACTCCACCTGCGCCTTCACGTCCTTGGCCACCGTCACGAGCGTCCCCTCCAGCTCCTCGCCCAGCACCTTACGCGCCTCGCGGAACGAGTCGATGTACGCGTACTGCCCGTTCCCCTTGTCCGCGAGCAGCTCCATCGTGGCGTCCTGGTAGTTGCCCATGCCGAAGCCCAGGACCGTGAGGAAGACTCCCGAGCGGGCGCTTCGGGTGATCAATTCCAGCAATGCGTCATGCGACGTCTTGCCGATGTTGAAGTCGCCGTCGGTGCACAGGACGACGCGGTTGACCCGATCCGGCTGGAGGTGGCGGCCGGCGAGGGCGTAGGCGGCCTCGATGCCGGCGCTGCCGTGCGTGCCGTTGCCCGCCTGCAACCCCTCGACCCGCCGCAGCAACCGCGCCTTGCCCTCCGCATCCACCGGCGTCGGCTCCGCGAGCACATCCGAGCCCGCCGCATAGGTGACCAACGCGACCCGGTCCCGTGCGTCGAGCCGATCGAGCAGGAGCCTGAGCGAGCCCTTCACCAGGGGCAGCTTGTTCTCGGGCGCCATGGAGCCGCTGACGTCGATGAGGAACACCAGGTTGGCGGGCGGTCGTTCGCCGCGGTCCACCGGCCGCGCATGAATCCCCACCCGCACCAGCTTGTACCCCTCGCGCCAAGGCGAGGACGTCACCTCGACGCTGACCGACACCGGCGCGTCGCCGCGCGGGGCGGGATAGGCGTACCGGAAGTAATTCACCATCTCCTCCACGCGTACGGCGTCGCGCGGCGGCAACGATCCCTCGCGCAGGAAGCGCCGGACGTTCGCGTAGCTGGCCGTGTCCACGTCGAGGCCGAAGGTCGAGAGCGGCGTGTTGGCGACGCGCAGGAAGTCGTTCTCGGCCACCGCGGCATAGCCCTCGCCGCTCGCTCCCCGGAAGAACCCGCTGGCACGGTCCCAGGCTTGCCCCATCCCGCCGGCCAGCTCGCCATAGCCCATGGGCAGACTGCGCTCCTCAAGCTTCTCCTCCGTTGTCACGGCGCCCGAGTCCCGCAGCCCGGCCAGGCCTTGCGACGTGGCAGGCTTTTGCCTCTCGAAGTTGTCGGGCTCACGTGGCGCCAAACCGTACCGGTTCGCCAACCTCGGGCTCGCGTCGGGCCCTGGTCTTGGCGCGGAACCCGCCTGGGTGGCCGCAAGGGAACGTTGACCAGATTCGGCCTTCGCTTTCTCGCGAGGCGCCGTTGGCACGGGGCCGTTGACCGCTTGCCCCGCACTGGAGGCACGCGGCGCGACCGGAACCGACGCGGGCTTGCTGGGAGGCACCGCGACGGGCGCGGGCGGCGGGGAGGGCACGGGCATGTCGGGGGCTCGCCGGGCCTTCGCGTCCGCCTGCACAACCTCACGCAACGGCGCGCGCCTTCGCTCTACCGGCACCGGCGCGTCCTGGTACCGAAGGCCCGTCGATGCCACCTGCATCTCGTTCCTGCCGGGACGAACCCAGAGGACGCACGCGACGACGCCCGCCGCCACGGCGAGCCCTGCCAAGGGATACCGAAGGCGCGTCCAGGCCCACGAAACGAGGGTCCACACTCCAGGAGGGCGATCCTTGGGTTCAGCGGCCGGGCCTTGGTTGAAGGGATTGGCCTGGGCTCGACCCGGCGCGAGGGCCCGCGCGGACGCGGCGGCGAGGACGTGCGCCCGGCGATCCGGGTCAAGTGCCGGCACGGCCTCCGGCGAGGCCAGCCATGCCTCCATCGAGCGTGCGGTGCGTTCGAGGGAGGCGACCTCGTCGGCCAGATCGGGGGACGCGGCGATGGCGGCCTCGACCTCCGCGACGAGCGCGGGCGGCAGCTCGCCGAGGACGTAGGCGGTGAGTTCGGGGGAATCCGGGGTGATCTTCATGGGAGGACCTGGAGGCGGGGTTTCAAGGTTGGGCGCCGGCGCGTGGCAACGGGTGCGATTCCATGCGGGTTCGCAAGGTCCGGAGGGCGGTGTGGAGGAGGAAGCCTACGTTCGTGACGGTGAGGGAGGTGACGCGGGCGATCTCCTGGTAGCTCAGGTGAGGCTCGAAGCGAAGCCGGACGACCTCGCGTTGGTTCGGGGGAAGGCCGGCGAGCAATTGGCGGGCACGCCGCGCGTCGTCGTGGGCGGCGGCATCGTCGGCGGGCGAGGGCCCGTGCGCGGGTCGCTCCTCGATGCCGTGGTCCTCAAGGGTCGTCATGCGTCGTTCCTTCCTGCGCACGTCGAGGATCCGGTTCCGGCACACCGTGAAGAGCCATGGCAGCAAGTGCCCGTCCAACGACCCCTCCGGCTGCTCGCACAGCCGCAGGAACGTGTCCTGCACCGCGTCGCGCGCCGACTCAAGGTCACCTGCGATGGAGAGGGCATAGGCCATCAACGAGGCCTCGTGCCGTTCCAACGCCTCGCGGACGTGCCGGGCGGACGTCGCGCCCGCCGCGTCGTGCCCCGCTTGATGGGCTGGTGAATCCATTCCGTGCTGCCGGGATAACGGGGTCGTCGCGGGTTTATTAGGAAAAAGTTCGCCCCGGCGACACGTGGCCCGGCCCCGGGGGGCTGGTGATGTTCACTCGTGCCAGGTCCTTGGGCGGCCAGCGTCGGACCGCGCCGCTTCCGCGATGAATGCCCTTGGCTGAGCCGGACAGTTGCAGGGCCTCCGCCCAAATCCACGCGTAGGGATGGGAGAGACTTCGGATCCGCAACTCCGTGGAGCACGGCAGGCTTCGTGCCACAACGCGGTCGTAGCGGATGGGCATCAACCGCGGCATGGGCATCCATGAGACCGCATTCTTCGCGTCTTCGCGTCTTCGCGTGAGGAAATCCCGGCCGCATGCGTCACGGGTTCAGTACATGGGAAGGCATGGTTTTTGAATCACGCGAGGACGCGAAGACGCGAAGAGAGCCCGCTGGATTCACCCTCTGGCAGCGCCGCACGAGGCGAGAGCCCTTCCACTCAAAAACTGCTTACGCGTGGATCAGGGCGTCCGGGAACCGTCTCGACAGGGCCGCCGTGTTTGCATGAACGTGACGGCCTCAAGATGAGCAAGCAGAAGGCCTACGCGGCGGCGGGCGTGGACATTGACCTCGGGAACCAAGTGAAGGCGACGTTGCCGGCGTTGCTCGCATCGACGCGGCGGCCGGGCGTCCTGGGCAAGGTGGGCGGCTTCGGAGGGTTGTTCGCCCTCGACACGCGACGGCACAAGAACCCGGTGTTGGTGAGCTCCGTGGATGGCGTGGGCACCAAGCTGAAGATCGCCTTTGAAACGGGGCGGCACGACACCATCGGGGAGGACCTCGTCAACCATTGCGTGAACGACATCGCGGTGCTGGGCGCGGAGCCGCTGTTCTTCCTGGACTACCTGGGCACGGGCCGGCTGGAGCCCGGGGTGTTCACGGACATCATCGCGGGGTTCGCCCGGGGCTGCGCGGCCAACCGTTGCGCCTTGATTGGCGGCGAGACCGCCCAGATGCCCGGGTTTTACCAAGCGGGCGAGTATGACGTGTCGGGGACGATCGTGGGGGTGGTGGACCGGGACCGGATGCTGGACGGCCCACGGCGCGTGAAGCGCGGGGACGTGCTGCTGGGGATTGCATCGTCCGGCCTGCACACGAACGGCTACTCGCTGGCGCGGAAGGTCTTGTTCGAGACGCTGCGGCTGAAGGTCACGTCGCGTGTGGCCGGCATGGACGGCACGTTGGGGGAGGAGCTGCTCAAGGTGCACGTCACCTACGGCCCGTTGGTCCAGGCGTTGCTCAAGAAGTTCAACCCGGTCCCTGGCTCGGGAGCCATCCACGCCCTGGCGCACATCACGGGCGGCGGCTTCATCGACAACATCCCCCGCGTCCTGCCCCCGCGCCTCGACGCGGTCGTGAGGAAGGGGAGCTGGGATTCGCTGCCCATCTTCGACTTGATTGCCAGCAAGGGGGGCGTGGACGAGGCCGAGTTGTACCAGGTGTTCAACATGGGCGTGGGCATGGTGGTCTTGGCGGACGCGGGGTCGGCGGACGCCGTGTTGCGTGCGATCCGCAAGGCAGGCCATGCCGCGTGGGCGATTGGCGAGATTGTGCCCGGCAAGGGCGAGTCGCGCGTGGTGGGCTGACCATGGGCGCCATGAACCACAAAGGTCCATCCATCGAGCCCGCCGCCGACCCGCTGTTCCGGCGCCTGGTTGCGATCTCCACGGGGCTCGCGTTTGGCGGGATGCTGGCGTCCCTGGCCGTGTTCGAGCGGGCGAGCCACGGGAAGCTTGCGTTGCGATGGCA
>CAIRNV010000271.1 GCA_903880005.1 uncultured Verrucomicrobiota bacterium
CCGGCATCCTCCCCTCTCCGGCAGGGCGGCCCGGAAAAAGAACGGCATGGCCTCGATCTGTCGTTGGGTCCACCCAACCGGGGCGACCTCACATCCAAACCATGCCTCTGGCCCGGTCATGTGTTGCCTGCCCCGCATCTCATGGCGCTGCTCGCTGATGTCAGTGGATGGCATTGGGGAAACCACTCGCTTTCATACGCGGTCGAAGCGACAGGGCGATTCACCCGTTCGCGGTTGCCGTTACACGTCCAGGTTGTTTTGGCGATACTGGGACGGCAGATGCGCGGTATCACTTGGTTTGCAGGCCCTCAGGCCCATGGCCTGTAACGCGGAAGACGCTGAGATGATCCGACCGTCACCCGTAAGGATCTCGCTGCATCCCATGTGAATTGCGGAGGCCACGTGGACCGCGTCGGCCCCCTTGAACGACAGGGAGTGAATCCACCTCAGGTTCCGCGCCTTCTCTGCGATGGTGAAGGAGGGTTGAACAAAGACGATCCCACCCTTTCCCGAAGCCAGAAGTCCCATGAAGAAGGGCTTGGCGGCGTCCAGTTTGTCCGGGTCACTGACGTGGGTGCATTCGGCAACGGTCAGCGTCGATGTGATCAGGGTGACGTCGCCGGCTCGCCCGGCAGCGAGCAAACGGTCCAAAGTCCAGTTGTCGTTTGCCGTCGCTCCCTTGGGCTCCACGCCAACCCTGAACTTTACCAAGTCGATCAGGGGCGCGGCATCCACGTAAATGCGGGCTGGATCACTCATCATTGTCGCGCAGGGTGGCGATATGTTCGGCGGTGCTCAGACTGCCGGTGTAATCAGGAAGACTGCCCAAGCCGGCCCGATAAACCTCCAGGGAGAAATCAGGAGCCAAGCGGAAATCGGACACTTCGACATGAGTCGCGAAGCCCGTCTCCGCGTCTTCATGGACCCAGCCCTCCACATAGACCACGGATTCAGGGTCCGTGAGGACTGCCACGGCGGCCTGATACATCTCCGGCTTGAAGTGGCAGTTCACCAACCGGCGGGAACCCAACTCGCGGATCTTGAAATAGGGCCGGGAGACTTCCTTGAAAAAGGAATGCACGACTCCCTGAATCTCGCCCCAGGACCGGCGCTGGCTGGCGACATCCTCCTCCAACGTGACCATGCGGCTGCGGTCCAAGGTGAACCATTCGCCCGGCCTCTCCTCATCGGCGAGGTAGAGGCCGAAGCGCGCGATCTCATCCGCGTCCAACGACTCAGCAATCCTCCCAAAGCAACGCCGCGTCTCGGGCCGGATGACCACCTCCATTTCCACATCGTCGAAGCGGTTTGAAAAAACCTGTCGCAAAGCCCGTCTTCCCCGCTCGTGATGCTCATCTGTCAACGGGGTGGAAAGCCGGCAATCGAAGTCCACGGAGCCGTTTTCAAAACGCTCGGCCAGCCACCCTCCTTCACCTGCGACCACCCCCAGATCCTTGGCGAGGGACGCAAGAAACCGGACGGTGCGCTCAGTGGCAGCCGAGAGCTTCCCCATCGGCATCCCCACGCGTCCCTTGTTGAACTCCACGCGGATTCTGAGTTGGTGACTCATGGCTGCCCGATTCACCGAGCTTTACGCATCCCGCTAAGATTCCGTCTTCCAGCAGCCCGCTTGCAAGCCTCGGCTTGGGGTGGCCCCGAGGGATTCGGCAAGTAGTGCAGCAACTTTATGGCCTCAGGGTGCGGACCCCTCGTCGAAAGACAATCACTCCGCTTCCTCCACTTCGCCCTCGCTCGCCGCCGCCCAGGGAGCCCCGGCATCCTCCCCTCTCCGGCAGGGCGGCCCAGAAAAAGGACGGGATGGCCTCGATCTGTCGTTGGGTCCACCCAACCGGGGCGACCTCCCATGGCCGGGCGAAGCTGTGCCATGGCGAAGGTCGAGATTGAATGGGTCTTGGGGCAGCCCCTGGAGCGGCACATCGATCACGCCGCGCTTTCCGATTTCACCCGAAAGCTGGGCCAGGAACTTCTGACGGTGGATGTCCTTGCCGTCCTGGTACCAGACGATGCCCAGCTTCTGAAACGTGTCCGGCTCGTTGGCGTGAAGGAAGCAGAACCGTTGCGGCACGTCGAGAGCGTGGGTGCGGTCGTAGTCCCTCGGGTTGCCGGCGAACCAGCCGGAGCCAACAGCCTTGGTGGCGGCAAGGGCGTCGGTGGGATCCAAGGCCACCTGGGAACCGTCGTACGTAAGCCCATCCACGCTGGGCATGCGCCGCATGATCCGCCTTTCGAGGGCTTTTTCGGAAAGGTCGGTGGTCATACGGCTTCGGGCAGTGCGATCCAGCCGTGCGCATGCAAAGCGGCCGCCGCTCGTTCGATCTGACGCGGTGTGAACTGCCTCTTTCGTTCGTTCCAGGCGTGGGTCGCCTTCACCAAACCTTCGACCGATCGTGGAGACTCATGCTTCGCCACCCAATGCACCGTCGCCAACAGTTCCAGCCCGAATGGGGATTCGTACCCTTCCACCAGTTGCGTCACCCGGTTGAAGTTCTCTCGCGTGGATTTCCTCCCCTCCAGAAAGCGCCGCGCATCCTCGATCGCGTGCGGCACCAGCTTGAGCTGCTTGTCGGGTGCGTCGCCTCCGTCCGCATATCCGGAGACCAGATGCCCCTCGATGGCCTTGAGGACATGGGACAGATTCTCGGCAAAAGGGCCATAGGGAGCCTTGGCGTAGCGCAGTTTCAGGGGCTCGCCCGCCTCCTGCATGAAATACAACAGCTTGTGGACCTCCAGCAACGTCACGAAGGGATCCAGCAGACCTCCCAGATAATGGTGCATCAGCTCCACCAGCGCGGCGCGGCCGGGCGTCATCTTCGGCACCTCCTGGTTGCGCACCATGGTTTCGCTAGCGGGCGCTCCCCTGGGTTCATAGATGGACACCTTCACGTCATCCAAACCACCCAGGGCCGCCACGATGCGAGGCCGCACCTCTGACCAGTCCAACCCGCCCAGCCCGCTGCCCAGTGGCGGAATGGCGACGGAGCGGATCTTCTTGGCCCTGAGCACCTCCACCAGCGCCCGGAGCCCGCTGTCGATGTCTTCCAGCCGGCTCTTGCCACGCCAGTGACGCTTGGTGGGAAAATTGATGATGTATCGCGGCCCGGTCAGTTCACCCGTTTCAAAGACGAACATCCTCCCAGGCTGGACCTCTTCCCGTTCGCACGCCTCCACGTAAGCCTCGTAGTTCTCTGGGTAGGCATTGCGAAATTGCAGCGCGATGCCGCGCCCCATCACGCCGACGCAATTCACAGTGTTGACGACCGCTTCCGAATCGTCGCGCAGGATGTCGCCTTGGATAGATTGAATCATGGAAAACGCTCGAGGGTTAGTAATACCAGTTGGGAAGGATCTCCAGCTTGGGGCGATGCGTCTGCCCAGCCAACAGACCGGCCACGTGTTGATAGACGGATTGGGTCCGCACTCCGATCCGTTCGATCAGGCTCCAAGGCGCGCATTCCTCGATCAGAAACTCCGCTTGCTTCCCTTCCTTGAGGGAAGGATTCACACCATGGCCCGACCACCGGGTCGCCCCGACGGCCTCCCAATGGATCTCACCCAGTTGCTCGATCCTGGCCCGATCCTCGAAGTAAGACGATCCGGCGTTGGACAGAGTAAAGGCCCACCGGCGACTTTGTTTTTCCGCCCACGCGATGCTGGCGTGCAGGTCGAACTCCAGATGAACAATCGGCCCCTGCCCGCCGCGATACGTCAGATCTGGATGGTTCGCCTGATGGATCAGGTAGAGCATGATCGAACGCGGGCAAAAGTAGAAGGGCACGCACTGGCCCACCGTCAGCTTTGGGTGGCTGTTCAGAGCCGATTTCAACCGTCGAAGCTTGATGCTGCCCATGCCGATGGCCGTCCCGGGCGAGGCGCGCTGCTGCACCATCGAATCCGACCAAAGCCAACCGTCCGCCAAGACTGAAGCAAGGCGGTCCACATGCAGGATGTGGTAGATCTTCGGTTGGGGAGGGATGGACATGAAGATCAGTCTTGTGCGGCAGCCTGTTCCAATTCCTCCCCATCGTCGAGCGCGCCTGCGCTCTGCTCTGCGGCCTCCATGGTCACGTCAGGCAGTCGGGCAGCGGCGGCGCGAACATCCAGCTTGCCCGTCACCACGTCCGCCGTCAGCCGCGTCCGGTATTCCTGCATCAATGCAATCTCCCGCTCGGTGCGGGTGATGGCGGTGGTGAAGACAGCAGTCTCGCCTTCGATGTGCCGAACGATTTCCTCCTGCTCAGGTTTCGGTGGGAGCACGACTTTGAACCCCCGAATCTGCTCAGGGCTGAGATGAGGCACGCTGATGCCGGTGAAAATCGGCGCGATGTAATCGGCAAAGAGTTTTCCTCTCAGCAAAAGCAGCAGGAAGCCACCATCCAAACGTTCCGTTGGCCGAAGTCTGGCGACACGTTGGAGAAGCAGCGAGGGAGTGTCTTTCATTTCAACCCGCGCCGCACGGACGCCCGACGAGATGATGGGTCGATCCATTCCCAACACGATGTCGTCAACTTCCAAGCGGAACGGGTCAAGACCATCGTTCTGCGTCCGCTCCCATCGAACGGTCGCATCCCATTGCAATCCCGCTGGCGTAACATTGATGCCTCTGAGCAGCCGAACGGCAGATTCCTTTTGTGTGAAGCCTTCGCTTTTGAACGGAAAACCGGTGACCAGCTTGATGGCCCTGCCCAATCGTAGCACTTCCCAATGCCTTGGGATTTCACCGAGCCAAGGGATGCCGCCCTCCTTCACCGAGGCTGCGGCGGGCATGGAGGGTTTATAGGCAGGGTACGGTCTCCCGGTCCGGACATCCATCTGCCCGGTGACGGCGCGGTGGATGATCGCCTGCTTCTGCTCCCCCAGCAGCGCGATCAGCTTCCGCTTCGCCCGGATGAACCCGTCGATCTTCCGGTTCGCATGGTCCAGAAACCGCACGATCGCGGATTGTTCTTCGGGGGGAGGTAGCGGAATCTCTGCGCGGCTGAGACTTGAGTAATCGACATTCTGGCCTTCGCGGATACCGGTGACAAATAGCGAAAGGCTGTCGATGAATTGCTTAGACTTAAAGAAGTGCGTGTAGAATCCAGACCGGGCAGGCTTGCCCGGTTTCAGGATTGTGTAGGCCGGGCTGATGATGCCGCGATGGTGGGCATATTCGATTCCTCCCTGAAAGGAGCGGAGGCTGATGACGTAGTCACCAGGTTCAACAAGCTTCAGAAGGTGAAGGTCTTTCTGCGCCGTCACCGTCCGGCTTTCATAGTCTTGTTTGCGAACAACGCCTTTTGCCTGTGTCGCCGCAAGCAATGGCTCATTGGGAAATCCTTTCTGGATCCGCTCTTGGAACAAGACCTTGGTGCGTCGCAACTTCCAATGTGACGGGCAGCGCCCGAGCCATGGCAAACCCGACTCCTTGTACTCCGGATACGGCTGGAGTCCTTCGATCATCCACGATCCTCCAAGTGAGACGTCAAAACAAAGTCGACGAATCCCCGGCCAAAATCGGTAACAACGATTCTTGGATCTTTGCTAGTCTCCTCAGACAAAATCCTAGACTCGCTGTAAACCCCCGGCAGGTCAACGATGTCCTGGCTAATTCGAACTAACCCGCGCGCTTTCAAGTCATCGCATACCATCTTGAAAAAGAACGCATCGATCTTCTGGTCACGAATCGAACCAAACACCTCGACCGCCTTCTGGTAAGACTCGAGATAAGCAATTTCCTTCTCGTGCTTCACGAAGAAGCTCATCACCTGCAAGTGGGTTGGCGTAAGCTCGTCAATGAATCTCACGAAAAGGAGTTGAATGTCGTTCGAGCGAATGGCGGAGTTCTGAACGGCCATTCTGAGCACCATCAACTTCTCGGTGTGATGATTACGAACGGCAGCCCAAGTTGCCTGGAGCAAGACGGATTGAAAGCCGGCATCCAATCGAAGCCGATCTACGAGATGATTGTCTTTCCTCAGAAGTTCTTCGAGCGCTGATCCGACTGATTCCATCCAATCATTCCGCCGTTTTTCAAGTGGAGGCGATATGACGGCGTTGAATATCTCCAGCGCCGGACCGCCAACACCGGGGATTGTGGAGATGATTGCACGCGCACCTAGGTGCACGTGGTCTCCGCCTGTTTTTCCAGGTGGGGTGAGTTTGGATTCTTCCCTCATTTGGCTGGAATTGGTTTCGTGATTTCGGTGAGCAGCCCCTCGGTCTCCTGTTCCAGCTGGAGGATGTCGGCGCTGATTCCGATGGGAGGACGGGAATGCGGCGATGCTTGAACGTGGCGGTTCACAGGACCTTTCTCCCTTCGCAGAGGTTGATGAGTTCGGCGAGTGCGAGCACGTGGGGACGCCGGCCGGCCCTTACGCGAGGTCCTTCATCTCCATCGACGGCTCGTTGTCGTAAGCGGATTTGATGCAACGGGCGTTGTTGAAAACAAAACCGCATTTGTTTAACGCAAGAGCTCCAGAGAGGTGCGCATTTGCCGCAAACGGCCGCCGGGCTCATGTCGCCACCCCCCGGGTGATCTCGCCCAGCAACCCCTCGGTCTCCTGTTCCAGCTGGAGGATGTCGGCGCTGATCTCGGCGAGGGTGCGGAGCTGGGGCGGCTGGTAGAAGTGCCGGGTGAAGCTGATCTCGTAGCCGATCTTGGTGGCCTTGGGATCGGGATCGATCCAGGCATCACGCGTGTAGGGCAGCACCTCGCGTCGGATGAAGGACTCGATGCCCGCCTGGGCCAAGGCTTCGGTGGGGAGGCCACCGGCGAGGCCAGACGGCGGGGCTTCGAGGAAGGCGATCTGCTCGGTGTCGCGCAGCTCGGGGTCGGGCTCATACTCGACCACGGGTCGAGTACCCTCACCCC
>CAIRNV010000272.1 GCA_903880005.1 uncultured Verrucomicrobiota bacterium
CCCTCCCGCTACAGCCTCCGCATCCCCATCGACAGCGGCTTGCCTCTCCTCCGCCCCAACGCCTCCGTCCCCGGCAACACCCTCTACCTCACCGTCCTCGTCCAAGGCCAGGTCCGCGCCCAGGTCGCCTATGACGTCGAGGGCCGCGGCGTCGTCCGACGCGTCGATTTCGGCGACGTGGACCTCGACGCCGACGGCCTGCCCGACGGCTGGGAACAGGCCAACTTGCTGGACACGCGCTATGGCGCCGCAGACGACCCCGACGCCGATGGGCTGAGCAACGCCGACGAGTTCCGGCTCGGCACGATCCCCTCCAAGGTCGATGCGCCCCACCCGGCGGACCTGACGCCGCGCGACGGCCGGATCACCATCGCCGAGCTGGCCGCCTACTACACGGCATGGAAGCGCACCAACGACTGGCCGGTGAAGCCGAGCCCCATCCCCATCGAGTACGTCACCCGCGCCAGCACGCTTTGGGAGGGTGGCGAGTTCTACAAGCAGGTGCTCGGCACCAACGCCCCCATGTGGTGGGTCAACACCAGCGCCCCGGCCAACGCGGGCCCGGGCGAGGTCGCCGTGGCTCCGCGACGCGGCGCGGGCCTTGCCGGGGACACGGCCGCGCGCCCGTTGCTGGAGGTGGAGTCGGTCCTGCCTCCGCGCTTCGCCCCCGGCACCAAGGCCATGGTCTTGCTGCGGGCCAAGGTGATCGACGGCATGCGCACGTACGCCGTCGAGGACGCCCCGCCCGTGGGATGGCGGGTCGAGTCGATCAGCGCAGGCGGGACATGGGACGCGGCGGAGCGGAAGGTGAAGTGGGGTCCGTACTTCGACCGTGTCTCGCGGGACTTCAGCTACGTGGTGGTGCCGGACAAGGTGACGGCCGGGCTGGCCTTCACGGGACGTGGCTCGCACGACGGTTTGCTGGTTTCCATGTCCGGGGCGCGCGCGGTGCCCGTCCCGGGCGGAACGTTGCGGGTGGCCGGGGAGTTTTCGACGTGGTCTCTGTCAGGCCAGCCCGGGGTTCGCTACGACGTGGAGGAATCGGCGGACCTGAAGGAATGGCGTTTGCTCACCAATGGCGTGGCCGACGGCGCGGGGGTGTTCCGGTTCGGGCCCGCCATGCCCGTGGACCGGCCGCAGGTGTTCGTGCGCGCCCGTGAGCAGGGCCAGTAGGGGAGCCCCCATGCAACGCCCACGGCATGGCGATCAAGCGCACGGCCGGCCCACCTCACTCCGTACAAGCCCGACCGCGCCCCCGATGCCGTCCCTCAAGCTGATGCCGACGTTCCTCAGGTTGACGCTGACACCGAGGCTGATGCTGACGCTGATGCTGCTGCTTCCGCCCCTCCTCCCCACCGCATGGGCGGGCACGGCGACGCGGTCCCTGTCGTCGGCTCAATACGTCCCATCGCAGGAAGTGACGGTGTCGGTGGAGCTGGCCCCGTTGGCGAGCGAGGCGTTCAACACGCTGGAGGAGGTGGTTCCCCCGGGTTGGGAGCTGGTTTCGGCGGGGACGGCGTCATGGACTTCATCGACGCGGACCTTGCGTTGGGTGGCCTTGGGCGGGTTGGTCCGGACCTTCTCCTATGTGCTTCGCGCGCCTTCCCCCGCCAGCGCGACGGCCGTGTTCTCGGGGCAAGCGGCCTTCGATGGGGCGGTCGTGGCGGTGGGCGGGTTGGGTTCTTTGCCGGTCCGCCCCCCGGGAACGGCCTCGCGATCCTTCCCCGGCAACCCCGGGACCTACCGGCCCGGTACAGCCGTCGCCGTGACGGTCACCGTGACGCCCGCCGCGGATGGGGTCGTGCATGGTGCGGAGGAAACGGTTCCCGAGGGCTGGAACGTGGCGTCGATCAGCCACGGCGGGTCGATTTCGGGGCGCAAGGTGACGTGGCCGTTGTTCACGGACGGGGCGTCGCGGGCCTTGTCGTATTCGGCGACGCCGCCCCCGGGCGTGTCGGGGAGCGTGTCGTTCTCCGGGACCGCGACGTTCGATGGAACGGCGGTGGGCACGGGCGGGGCCTCGGCCTTGAACCGCGCCGTGGAGGTTCACGGGACGCTGGCACGCGGGATGCCCGCGACGTTTCGCACGGGCGAGGCGCTGGGGGTGACATTGGTGGCGACGCCGGGCGAGGGCGTGCTGGGCTACTCGGTGAGCGAGCAGGTGCCCGCCGGTTGGACCGCGCGGGCCGCCAGCCATGCCGGGACGGTCTCGGCCGACGGCCGCTCGATCCAATGGGGGCCGTTCCTCGACTCGGATGCGAGGACGCTCTCCTACGAGGCGATGCCCGGGGTCGGGGTCGGAGGAACGGTCGGGTTCGTTGGCCAGGCCGACTTCTCGGGCTCGGTGGTGACGGCGGGCGGGGCCACGAACACAACGTGGGTTTCGAGGGAGAACGGCACGGCGGTCCGAAGCCTGCCCGGGACGGTGCGGGTGGGAACGGAGTTCGAGGTGACGGTGACCGTGACGCCCAACGAACACGTGTCGTTGTACTCGGTGCAGGAGGTGGTTCCCGCAGGATACGCCGTGAGCCTGCCCCCGGGAACCGCCGGGGCGCCCCAAGGGACCTATTCGGCAGCCTCGCGCACGGTGACGTGGGGACCGATCTCGAACGAGGGCACGGTCGCGTTGAGGTACCGGCTGACGCCCGGCGAAGGGGCGGCAACGGGGCCGTTCGCGGGAACGGCGAGCTTCGGCCCGGCGACCGTCGCCGTGGACGGTCCGACGACGGTGGCGGTGGTGCCAGTCCCGGCCGGCATGGCGACGCGCACCCTGCCGACGTTGGTGACGCCGGGGACGGTGGCGTCGGTGGGCTTGGTGGCGACGCCGGAGGCGGGGGTGGGATTGTACGTGGTGGAGGAGGTGCTGCCGACGGGGTGGAGCCCGGCGACGTTGCCGGCCGGGGCCACATGGGATGGAACGGCGAGGCGGGTGAGGTTCGGGCCGTTCAACGACGACGCGGTGCGGACATTGAACTACACGGTGAACGTCGGGACGGGCGCGTCGGGGCCGGCTTCGTTCTCGGGGACCGCGACGTTCAACGGGACGGGGTTTGGGGTGGGCGGGGCGTTGACGACGGTGGCGGACGCGCCGCCGGTGATCTCCGCATTACCAACCCAAAATGCGATGGAGGACGACGCGCCCATGATCACCTTCATGGTCGCAGACGACCTGACGGCGGACGGGGCGCTGGTGCTGGCGGCAACCAGCTCAAACCAAGGGTTGGCACCCAACGCAGGGCTGGTGCTGGGCAGGACCGCCGGGGGCGCGCGTTCGCTGGCGATCGGCCCGGCGAAGGACCAATCGGGCAGCGCGACGATCTCGGTGACCGTGGGCGACGGGTTGAACACGACGACGCGAAGTTTCGTGTTGAACGTGGCGGCTGTGAACGACGCTCCGGTGCTCGCGCCGGTCGCGGATCGTTCGCTCGACGAGCTGACGCCCTTGTCGTTGTCGTTGTCCGCGACCGACGTGGACGTCCCGGCGCAGTCCTTGTCGTACCGCATCGTGAGCGGTCCCACGGGCATGACGGTCAACGCAGCGTCGGGCGCGCTCGCGTGGACGCCGACGGAGGCACAAGGCCCCTCGACGAACTCGGTGCTCGTGGCCGTCACCGACGGCGTCGCCAGCGTGACCAACTCGTTCACGGTCGTCGTGCACGACGTGAACGCCGCCCCGGTGCTCGCGACGATCTCGAACCGCACCCTCGACGAGCTGACGCCTCTCTCGTTGTCGTTGTCGGCGTCCGATATGGACGTGCCAGCACAGTCGTTGACTTACCGCATCGTGAGCGGCCCTGCGGGCATGACGGTCAACGCCTCCTCGGGCGCGCTCGCGTGGACGCCGACGGAGGCGCAAGGGCCCTCGACGAACTCGGTGCTCGTGGCCGTCACCGATGGCGTGGCCAACGTCACCAACGCGTTCACGGTCGTCGTGCGCGAGGTGAACGCCGCGCCGGTGCTCGCCACCATCGCGAGCCAGACCTTCAACGAGCTGACGCCCTTGTCCCTGTCGTTGTCCGCGTCGGACGCGGATGTCCCGGCGCAGGCGTTGACCTACCGCCTCGTGACCGGCCCCACGGGCATGACGGTCAACGCCTCCTCGGGCGCGCTCGCGTGGACGCCGACGGAGTCGCAGGGGCCCTCGACGA
>CAIRNV010000273.1 GCA_903880005.1 uncultured Verrucomicrobiota bacterium
AAAGAATCTGCGGCGCAATCACTTCCCTCCCAACTGAATCGTCCCGGCTTAGCCGGGACGATGCAGTTGGATCGGTCGTGCTTGCTTGATCTTCTTTCGCAAGAGCTTCGTCCTTCGCTCGTTACGGGCCTGGAACTGGCCCGCGCCTCGCTCACTCCTCGTCTTGCGAAAGGATCTGCGGCGCAATCACTTCCCTCCCAACGGAATCGTCACGGCTTAGGTATTGCCTCGGATGTGATCCGCATATAGAACCGAGGAAAGCCATGGGTGGAGCGCGTCCTGGCTGCTTGTCGTCGCGGGTGGATGGCGACTGCGGGATGCGCCGGGCCCCAAGGCTAGGAAGGGAACACCGCCATGCATGCAACACAGGGTCCGTCAGAACTCGCCGAGCAAAAATGGCCTTCGCCGGGGAATTCACGCCGCAGGGGTCCGCTGGCCGGGGGATTCACCTTGATCGAATTGCTGGTGGTCATCGCCATCATCGCGATCCTCGCGGGCATGCTTCTCCCGGCGTTGGCCAAGGCCAAGGAGAAGGCCGTGCGCACCCAATGCCAAAACAACGTCAAGCAGATCACCCTTGGCATGCACATGTACATCGGTGACTTCAACGACTTCCTGCCCGAGCCCAACTGGAACTCGCCGTGGGTGCGCAAGGGCTGGCTCTATGACGCCGCTTTGGGATCGCCCCCGGACCCGAATCGCGCGCCGTTCAACACCAACCGTGCCGCGGCCTATAAAACGGGTCTCCTGTACACCTACGTGCAAAGCCCCGTGGTCTATCGCTGCCCGGCCGACGCCACCAACAAGCCGGCATTTCGCTCGCGGGCCCAAAAGATGTCCAGCTACCTGATGAACGGGGCCGTGTGCAGCTTTGGGGGCGTGTCGCCAGGTTCCCACAAGGCCACCGCCTTCGATCCCCAAGCCATCCTCTACTGGCAGGCCCTCGAGGCCAACCCGGGGGATTTCAACGACGGTTCGAGCAGCCCCGCCGAGGGCATCACCAAGCTGCATTCCTTTGGCACCACCGTCGGGGTCGTGGACGGCCACATCGAGTACCTGAAGACGGTGGAGTTCTATAGGCTTGGAAACGTCCCGGGCAAGAACCGCCTCTGGTGCAACCCCAGCACTCCCAACGGACGCTAGGCCCCTTCGTCGCCATGAAAGCCTGCCATCGCCACGGAGCCTTGCTCGTCGCAGGGGTCGTCGCCTTCCTCGGATGCTCGTCCAAGCAGGATCCCACGGCGGAACTCCAAAAGGCCGCCGTGGCCCTTGAGAAGTCCGATGCATCCACGGCGCCTTCGCCCGCAACGGGGGACGGGCCCGCCAGCGTTTCGCCATCGCAACAACTCAAGGGGGCGATGGAGGACTACAAGGCTGGCAAAATGGAGGATGCGGTCACGCGCCTTCAACTGCTGCGGTCCGCCACGGCGCTATCGCCCGAGCAACGGATGGCCTTGCAGGACAGCATCGCCGCCGTGATGGCCGAGATCTACGCCTTGGCCGAGAAGGGCGACAAGCGCGCCATCGCCGCCGTGGCTCAATACGAGCGGATGCAAACGGGACGATGAGGCGGAGGCTGGTGGGGAGCGCGAGCCCCGAAGCCCTTCACTTGGTGGCGGGAATGATCGCCCGCATGGCGTCAAGCTTTGCGATCTGAAGGGGGAGCAATTGGGATCGGTCGATGAGGATCCCGCGCTCCCGGGCTTGGGCCCATTTGGCCTCCTGGACGTCCAGCTCCATCCATGCAAGGTGGAAATTGGCCCTCTGCATGGCATTCAACGGGGAGGGGTCCACCCGTAGCAGCACCTCGCGGGCCTCGTTCCCCCGGTTGTTTTGCAGCAACGCCATGGCGTGGTTGACCTGGAAGTCCGGGCTGCTGGGGAACCTGGCCAGGTTTTCAAACGTCAATTTCACGGCCTCGGCCGGCCGACGCTCGGTGATCACGAGGGTGGCGGCATGGTTGTTGGCCACGGCTGGGTTCCCGGGGGCCAAGGCTACCGCCCGATCGCTCGCCAGCACCATTTCATCCGCATCCTTCGCCATGGCGGCGGTCATCAGCCGCTGCGTCCAATAGCCAAGGGCCTCGTTGGGCGTGGGCTCGGATTTCTTCAGCAGGCTGAGGCCAGCCTTCGCGAACCCGGCATCCACGAGCCATGCGGCGGCCTGGGGCAACGCCGACGAATCCCCACGGGGGGCCTGCGCCGCACGTCCGGCAGCCAGCGCGGCGGCGTCCGGACGAAGCTGCTTGGCCTTGGCGACGGCCTCCATGGCATAGGACACCTCATCCATGACGGTTCCCATCCCGGGAATGGATCGCGCGGCCACGGCCAGGGAGGCCAGATCATCCCATTGTCCCAACGACTCATGAAGCTTGCCTTCCATGACCCATAGTTGGACGTCTCGCTTCTGCGTCGGGGGCCGCCGCTTGAGCACGTCCAGGGCCTCCTGCGTCAATCCCAGTCTCGCAAGGGTTTCCGCGAGGGTGCGCGTCTGGTCCACCGCCTTGCACGCCAGCGACGGCGCCGATGCTCTGGCCATGCGCAGGGCCTCGTCCCGCCTCCCTTGGGAAGCCAGCAACATCCAACGTTCCGCGTGGGCCAGGATGGTGGCACTCCCCTCCTGGATCAGGACGGTCATCAGGCGCTCATGCTCCGAGATGTCGGACCTGGCTGCGGCCAGCCTTCGCGCCAACTCCAACGCCAACGGCCTTTGGGCAGGGTCAGACTGCGCCTCGGCGAGCCGATCCTTGCCCTCCCTTGCGGTCGATGCCGGGCCCCATTGGGCCTTCCACGCCTCCCGGTACAGGGCCAACTCGCGATCCGCCCCAAAGTCCTTGGCATGGGCTTGCCATACTTTGTCGAAGCCACCCACCTCCCCCGCTTCAAAATAGGCCCTCGCCATGAGCCCGGCGGCCTTCGGCCCGAGCTTGTCCTGAAAGGGGAGCCCCAGCTGAATCATGTCCACCTTCCTTCCCATGCGCCAAAGGAGCCGCAGGGTCAGCTCGATGTCCGCCACGTTGGTGCCGCCCATGTGCACCAGCATGATCGCTTGGTTCAAGGGTGCTCCGCCGTCCTCCATGAAGCGGTCGTCCGACTCCACGGCCGCGGTCACCCACTCGCGAAGGTGCGGGACATGGACGGGATTGTTGGCCACGGCCCCGCGCCAACTATGGGCCGCCTCGCGGAGACGACCGGCCGCCAAGTGTTCGCGCGCGGCAATGGCGAGCGTCCGCGCCTGCACCATGTCCAGCCAGCTCACCCGGATCACCGGGACGAAATCCTCCGGGGTCACCCGCCAAACCTTGAGCAGGGACGTGCCCAGCAAGCCGAGGACGACAAGGATGATGCCGGCCGTCCACATCAGGCCGGGCGTCAGCAGGATGACCGAGGTGCCGAACCTCAGGAAAACCCCCCGTCGCTTCATCGATGCCGAAGGCCTGTGTTGCTTGTCACTCATGTCCTGTGTTGTGCATACGTCCTGTTCCTTGGCAAGACGACCATTTTTTACCTTGCGCTGGCTGGCAAGAAACGGACGTGCCGGTGCACGCGGATAGCGCCCTCTGCATCCTGCATGGACGACGGGGCACGGGCTGGCCCATGCTCGCCGCCATGAAGTTGCGAGCGTGGGTTGTAGTGGGCGCCCTGGCGGGCGCGGTGTCGGGTTGCGTGGGGCTCTTTATCCCGGATTCCGCCGCCACGCGACGGCTGCGCGAGGCCACCGTCTTGCACGCACCCTTTGATGGCACGGCCGATGCGCGCGTGGCCGGGGGCGACGCCCGCTTCCAGCACGGCGACTCGTGGGAGGCGCCCCGGGACACGCGCCCGGGCCTGCCACCGGGCAACGTCGTGCGCATCGACCCCGGGGCCGGCGTCCGTGGCGACGCCCTGCGCTTCGACAAGAAGATCACGCAGGTGGTGGGGTTCCGCGTGCCGGGCAACTTCCCTCCGCCCGTGGCGGATTGGCAGGGATCCGTTTCGTTCTGGATTCGCGTCACGCCCGACGAGGACATCGAGCCGGGTTACTCGGACGTCATCCAGGTGACGTCCAAGGCCTGGGACGACGCCTCCTTCTTCGTGGAGTTCACCAAGGACGAGAAGCCGCGTGAAATGCGGCTGGGCATCTACCCGGACAAGAAGGTGTGGAACCCGGACGGGCGCGACTGGAACAAGATGAGCCTCGAGGAGAAGCCGCTGGCTCGGGTGGTGCGACCGGGCTTTCGGAGGGACCGCTGGAGCCATGTGGCGTTCACGTGGGAGCACTTCAACACCGGCCGCCCGGACGGCGTGGCGCGCTTGTACGTGGACGGCCGGCCGGCGGGCGGGATCGGGCCTCGCGAGCAGACCTTCCACTGGGACGACGGCAAGGCCGTCATCATGCTGGGGCTCGCCTACACGGGCTGGATGGACGAGCTTCGGATCTTCAACCGGGCGCTGACCCCGGCGGAGGTGCAGTCCCTCCACGACGAGATGCAGTAAGCCCGGCCGCACATGGCCAAGACAAACTTTGTTGAGCTGCCGGATGGCACCGCAGTGCCGATCCTATTCGAGGACCGCAGCATCCTTGCCATCGACAAGCCGGCCGGCTGGATGCTCGGTCCCGAGGACGAGGAACACGCGCGACGGAACCTGCACCTCGGGCTCATGGCGGGCATTGAGGAGGGTGCCTGGTGGGCCAAGTGCCGAGGCCTGAGGTTCATCCGGTTCATCCATCGCCTGGATGCACCCACGACCGGCGTCTTGCTCATGGCGAAGAGCCGGGGAGCCATCGCGCCGTTTGGCCGGCTCTTCGCAACGCGCGATGTCTCGAAACGTTACCTCGCCATCACCGAGGGCGTGCCGCGCCTGCGCGAATGGACCTGCACGCTGCCGCTCGGGCCCGATCCACGGGAACCCGGCCGCCATCGGGTGGACCCCCGCGACGGCAAGGAGGCCGAGACCGAGTTCCGGGTCCTCGACGTCCGAGGCGGCCGCTCTTTGATCGAGGCCTTCCCGCGCTCGGGCCGGACGCATCAGATCCGGTTGCACTTGGCCGCGTCGCATTGCCCGGTGGTCGGGGACATCCTGTATGGCAGGCACGACCCGGTGGGCCTCGGGTTGAGGGCGGTGGACCTGTCCTATCGCGACCCATTCACGGGGCGGCCGGTCCACGTGCGTGCTCCGTTTGAGGCGTTCAAGTCCGCGTTTGGTTTCGGGCCGGTGCCATCGGCATCGGCCCACCCTTCGGACGGCGGGTCGCCCGACTCCTCATTGACGCTGGCATCCAAGGGATCCGGGACGGAACGGGCGGAAACAAAAGGGGAGCCGCGCACGGCGACTCCCCTGGATTCAGCGCGAACGGACGCCGAGGCGGCGTCGGCCCGCGCGCGCGGGCACGCAAGGCGGGGGCCTACTTCTCGGCCAGCAGCTTCTCGACCTTTCCGACGAGGTCCTCGCGGGCGTTGAACTCCCGGAGGTGGCCCTTCTTGTCGATGAGCCACATGGCGGGGATGGCCTGGATGCCAAACTGGCCCGCGAACTGGTTCTGCCAGCCCTTCCCGTCGAAGAACTGCGGCCACGGCATTTCCTTCTTTTTGATGAAGGACAGGAGGGCCTCCTTGTCCTCGTCAAAGCTGATGCCCACGATCTCGAAGCCCTTCGGGTGGAGGGTCTCGTAGGCCTTCTTGACGTTCGGGATTTCCTTCACGCACGGCCCGCACCACGTGGCCCAGAAGTCCACCAGGACGACCTTACCCTTCATGTCGGCGACGCTGACCTTGGTGCCGTCGGTCGCGGTGAAGGAGAGGTCGATGGGCTTGCCGAGGCGCTCGTACTTCTTTCGGAACGTGGAGGCCTGTTGCTTGATCCCCGGCTCGGTCTTGGCCTCCTCGACCTCCTTGGCGATGGCGAGGGCCTTCTCCGGGGGAAGCCCCTCGCAGACCTCCAGCAACGCTGCGTAGATCTCGGGACGATCCGGGAACTCCTTCTGGAGCCCGCGAATGCTCTTCTCAAACTCGGCGAACACGGCCGGCAATCCCTCCGCCTGCTTCGACATCGCGGCCCGGGCCGCCTCCTGCAGCTTTTGCTGCACGGGCTCCAGCTTGGGCTCGGGCGGCTGGGGAGAGCCACCCGCCGCCTTGAGCGCCGCCTCCCGCGAGGCGTCACCAAGGTTCACCGCCGCCGAAAGCATCCGACGCTCGCCATCCTTGGCCTCGCCCGCCTTCTCGTGCTTGGGGAATCGCTCGTAAAACTCCCGGGCCTTGTCCGCCGCCGCGCCCGCGGCCTTGGCCATCGACGCCTTGAACTGGTTGATTTGCTCCTCGGTCGGCTTGTTTTGGTTCCACTCGACGGGAGGCGCGGGCGGCGTCATCGCCTTCGTGACTTCCTTCCAGGCGGCCTCGGCGTCTTCGGGCAAGGTCTTGGCGGCGGGCTTGGCCGGGGCCTGGGCCCTTGCCATGGGACCTGCGGCGGGCGCCAGCAAGCCAAGGGCTGCCAGCAACGAAAGCATGCGGACGTTCATGTCATCAGTTCCATGCCAACCCCCTCGCGCGGCCCATGCCCAACTCGGGCACGATTCATTCCTGCGGGGATGCGGCTGGCCGGGCCCATTCCGGGCCAAGCCATTCCAGAAGCAACTTCATTCTCCGCGGGTTGTCCGGGGCGGAAAGCTCGGCTTCACGGGTTCCCGGCGGTGGTCGCAACGCCGAGGCCCGCTCCAAGGCCGCGCGAAGCACCGCAAGGTCCTCCCCGGACAACGCAACGCTGGTGCGCTCCGCCGAGGCCATCCGCGCCATCGTCCGCGCCGCCTCCAAAACCAACGCGCACGGCTCCAGGCACGGGATGGATCCGTGGCCACCCGGTTCCCCATCCACCATCCCCTCGACGGCCCAACGCCGGTCCTTGATGCACGAACCCGCATGGCAACAAGCCCGTACCACCGCCCGCGCCGCCTCGTCCGCCAATCCGCGCACGCCCCGATAGACGCCGGTCTGGCGCCCCATGAACTCCCGGAACGACGTGGGCCCCCCCTGCCCCGTGCGCACGGCCCACCAGTCGCCAAGCCCACCCGGATACACGCCGCCCAACGCGAGTTCCAAATCGTCATGGCTCGACACGAGGCATCGCCACCCTCGCCGCAAGGTGGGCGCCGACTTCAACGGCCGAAACAATCCATCGTCGGCTGTATCCGCCCATTCACGCAGGGCGCCGGGAGGCAAGGCCTGTAGCCCCGCCGCGTCGCGCCCGGCGTCCGCCACATGACGCAGTTCCCATCCGTTTGGGCATGGATGCGCCACCACCTGGCCCCAAGGCAGGCCCTCTCCATGCTCGCTCAACCACGCCTCGCAAGCCTTGGATCCCAGGTCGTTCATCAACCCCATGCTCGGGCCCGTGCCCCGGCCCATGACAAGCCTGAAGCCGTAACCATGCCCTCCCCTGCCCCTCAACCGGCCTTCCAGCCCGTCGCGCGCGCAATGGCGGGCTCCGCGCCAATGGTGCCGGCCAATTCATCCAAGTAGCCCGGCGAACGGACGCGCTCCACCATGGCTCGCGCACGGGCCAGGCGTTCCCGAATGCCCAGACGCTCCGCCTCCTCCGCATGGCCGGCGCTGTCCAGGAAGCGGGCCAGGTAATCCGAGTGCCGGCGCCAAAGCCGCAGGTCGATGTGCTGCCGGGCACGCAGACGGTCCCCGTACCAATCGGAGCCGAGCATGGATTCACGCGTGAAGAGGCCGCGGAAGCCGGGGTCCGAAAGCTGCCGCCCCTCGGAGTGCCCGTCGCGCATCACGTGCAGCAAGGCCCGCAGCGGGGGGCACGCATCCTCCACGGAACCGTCGTTGAAGTAGTGCTGGGCAACGCGCCGATGGGTTTCCACCACGTTCGAGACGGCGTCCGCGAACTGGGCGGCATCCTGTTGCTCGGGCCTCAGCATGGACTCGGTCAGGACGGAGTGCGGGTGGTTGAACAGCCGCCCGAAGAAGACGCTGACGAACTTGGGGGTGATGCGCTGGCCAAGGCGGCTGGCGGCCACCACCCGCCCCTCCACCTCAAGGTCCTTGCAACGCTCCAGGTACCCCTCGCGCAGCAGGAACGCCGGGTCGCGTTCCTCCACGCCCATCCGGCACCACAGCTCCGGCACCAGGAGCGAGATGTCATGGTCCACCCGCAGTCGTGGCCCCACGCATCCCGCGCTGGTCACGAAGCCGTCGTGCCCGGTCAGGATGAACCCGCACAGGGCCGCGTTTAGGTCGTACACGGGCGGCAACGCGTTGAACGGCCCCTTCGTCAACGCCCCCTCGCTGCCCGCTCCCGTCGTGCTCGGCGACTTGCCGGTCATGCTCGAGATGAACTCCATGAAAAGCTCCGGCAGCTCCATGTAGTGAACCGGCCCGTAGCAGGCCAAGGACCGAACCCCCTTCTCGGCCGGGTTGTTGCGTCGGCCCGCCAACACCGCCCCCACCGCCACCGGCACGGGTTGCCCCGAGGGGATCCGCCGGGCCAGCCGCATGCCCACCTCCGCCACGTGCCACGTCCGCGGGTCGAGGAGGTCGGGACGCACTTGCAGGTATCGCGGGTTGCCCGACGGCTTCCCATCGACGATGCGGGGGAAGGCCGTGCAGACGAAGGTGCCCGCGCCGGCCGCCGCCCCCGAAACCAGTTGCTGCATCGGGGCCGTGAACTGGGCGAAGCCAATCGCGTCCTCGACAAGGTCGCTCGCGAACCTCGCGTCCAGGGGCTCGTAATTGCTGAAGAAGTTGTCCGCCCGGGCGAAGTCCGCCTCGGCCGCCTTGTCATAGCCGCGCACGACGGCGTCGTCCGGCCGCTGGAACAGCCGATACTCCACGTTCTGGACGAGCTTGACCGAGGGCTGTTGGACAGACGGGTCCAGGCGGCCGGCCCGCCCGCGGGGAACGATGACCGAGGCCGTGATGTCGTCCTCCGCCTGGAGCTTCAACGAGGGCTGGAAGTCCTTGCGCAGGCCGAACGTTCTCCATGACCCGGACTCGTCATAGCCCACGCGCAGGAACTGGGTGGCCAGGCGCTGCCGTCCCAGGCGCAGCTCGTTGGCGGGCGTCCCATTGATGACATCGACCGCAAACCGCTCCCGCCATGCCTCCCCCCACGAGGGCCTCCAGAAGCGCTTCACGACGAACACCAGCTCCTTGATGTGGGGCGGGATCGAGGCCATCCACGCGTTGTGCTCCGCCGAGAACTCGGGGGCGGGCGTCAGCAGCTTGATCACGGATCCCAGCGACCGCTTGGGCGACAGGATGCTGCGCGCGTCCTTCCCGTTCCTGGAGGCGTCGGCAAACCGGCCGGACACATCGCGCCGAAGGATCTCATCGACGCGGTCGAAGTCAGCCTGGAAGTCGGCCACGAAGACAGGACCGTGGATGATGGCGTCGGTGATGGGCTTGGAGATCTCGCTCTTGCCGCCGCCGCTGACGGTGCAGGGCTTGTGGCAGAGCACGCCCTCCTGGCGGGTGCCCACGAGCCTCCACGCACGGTTCGCGGCGGGCCGCTCGAGATGCACCTTGAAGCCGCTCGGCAACACATAGACATGCCCCGCCCGCAGCTTGATCCGCGATTCAACGCCCCCGGGCCCCGGCCATGTAACCGACTGGTCCTCCATCCGGAACCGGGCCGTCTCCGGGACGTACTCGACGGTGGGATGCGCTCGGTCCACCGCGTGCCCCAGTGGCTGCAAGGCCACCGTGTCCCCAAGGATCTCCAAGGCCTCCGCCATCGTGTGCGGATGCTCCAGCCGATGCTGGGTCGCGTCGTACTCGCCCGCGAGGTCGTAGCGTGCGAACACCAAGGCGCCGCCGGCGTGCTCCTCCTCCGCCATCCCCATCAAGTTGGCTGAGAAGCTCACCTGGGTCTTCACCTCCTTCTTGCAGTACCCAAAGTAGTTGTCGGAGATGATCGTGACGATCACGCCCGACGCGTCGCGCGCGGTGAGCTTGAACGCCTGGCCGTCGTTGTAGCGCTCGTCCTCGGAGCGCCAGCACATCCCGTCCCGCCGCTGTCGCTCGGTGGCATCCTCCCACCGGGGCAACCCCAGGTCCTTCTTCGGCAGGCCCGTCACGTGGGGCGCCACGACGATCATGCCCGTGTGCCCCGTCCAGCCCTCCACGTCCAACGCGGCGTCGTTCTCGGGCAGGAACGGGTCGCCGCCATTTCCAAAGATGCGCTCCACGAAGTCCAGGTTCGCGACCAACGAACCCGGGACCAGCAACCGCACCTCCATGCGCCGCTCCGGCAGCCAACCCGGCACGGCCGGGCTCACGAGGGGCCGCACTTGCATGGAGACGAAGCAGCCCGCGTCGCCCGAACCCGCCGTGAAGGGGAGTTGTTGCAGCTCGGCCGGAGGCTGGAACGCGCGCCGTAGCAACGCGGCAAAGACGTCGCGTGGAACCGCCTTCTTGTCGTCCGGAACGGGAAGCCCGCCCTCCGCCACGTGGAAAATCCCCGCGGTGGTCCGCCGATCCGACTTGGGGTTGTGCAGCACCCCGTTGGCGAGGCGATGGCTCCGGAGCAAGGGCGAGGCCACCAGGTCCTTGCCCGGCGCCAAGGACAGCATTCGAGCGAGCCCAGGTCGGTCCAGGACGAGGGTACGGGTGGGCAGCTTGGGCGGCACCACCACGTCTTGCAGGTAGTCGTAGAGGAACCCCTGGACCCGGTTGTCCGCCGGGCACAGGTAGGACGCGAGCAGCCGGTCCTTTTCACGATGGTGCGCGACGAGTTGGGCGAGGTCGGGGTCGAGGGCCGGCCCCCCGCTCGTTGGCGGGACCGTGGGCAGGCCAAGTTCGGCCAGCTTCAGGTTGATGTGTCGGTGGAGGGATTCCGGGTCGGCCACGACCAACCCAATACGTTCCGCGTCGTCCATGAGGGGAGCCTTCTTGCCGCGCGAGTCCTTCGCGTTGTGGCCACCCTACGGACGTGTTGCACCGGGGCAAGCAGCGTCACCGGACCTGCCGTGCGCATGATTCAGGCAAAGCATGCGGGGCTTCCATGGATGCCGACGCACCGCGTGCCCTCACGCGGGGGCAAGGATGCCGCACCTCCGAGCGTCTCTGGGGCAGAGTGGCAGCGGCATCCTGCCGCTGGACGTGATCCAGCCAGAGCCGAGACGGCTCTGCCACGTTTCCGCCGGGTGAGGTCTTGGTTGGATCCCTCAGGGCCTCTTTGCCTTGACGGGAAGGCCACTTCCTTGCCTTGAAGCCCTCTTCAACTGCCGTTTTTCGGTTCAAGGAGCACGACGCGAGACGTCCTCAAGGGCCATCGCACGCGTGGTGGGAAGCGCAGGAAGAAATCTGGTGCGCGGGGCGGGGGTTGAACCCACAACCTTCGGCTCCGGAGGCCGACGCTCTATCCAATTGAGCTACCCGCGCAGGTTAGACGGCCCTGACAATCTGAATCCTGCTGGAGAGGCCGGTCATTCAGCAGGGGAAAATGGTGCGAGGTGCAGGGTTCGAACCTGCGACCCCTTGCGTGTGAAGCAAGTGCTCTACCGCTGAGCTAACCTCGCACTGACGCGCTTTTCATCCGGCAATTCCGCTGCTGGCGCAAGCGTGGATTTCCCAGTCACCCGCCCTGTCGAAGGCCCTGCCCACGCGCGGCACGACCGGCCCAAGGGAAGTGTCCCGGCTGAACTTGCCGCTGTCCCGCGCGGGCGGTCCTTCCCTACCCTTGGCCCCAGCGATGAAAATTCCCACAGGCTTGTTCGTGGACGGCACATGGCGCGAGGCAACGGGCGGAGGCCGAACACCCTTGGTCAACCCGGCGACGGAAGAGGTCCTGGCGCACGTCTCGGCGGCATCCGTGGCGGACGTGGAAGCCGCCGTGGCTTCCGCGCAGGCGGCGTGGGAGTCGGGTTGGCGCGACCTCGCCCCGGGGCGTCGTGCGGCCGTGCTATACCAGGTGGCACTGTCGTTGCGCGCGAACGTGGACGAGTTGGGCCGGCTGGAGCAAAGCCAGGTCGGCAAGCCCATTGCCGACGCCCGCGACGAGGCCGGGTTGGCGGCCCGGGTGTTCGAGTATTACGCGGGGGCCATCTCGCAGTTTGGGGGCCAGACGCTCCCGGTGGGCCGCGGCGGATTCGACTTCACGCTCAAGCAATCCATGGGGGTGGTCGCGGCGATCGTCCCGTGGAACTTCCCCCTGCCCATCGCCGCATGGAAGGCCGCCCCGGCCCTCGCCGCCGGCAACGCCGTCGTCCTCAAGCCCGCCAGCATCTCGCCGCTCACCGCGCTGCGCATGGCCGAGCTGGCCACCGAGGCCGGACTCCCGCCCGGCGTGCTCCAAGTCCTGCCCGGCAGCGGCGGCGTGGTCGGGGATGCCCTCGTCACCCATCCCAAGGTCCGAAAGGTCTCCTTCACCGGTTCCACCGAGGTCGGCCGCCACATCATGCGGCTGGCGGCCGGCAACCTGACCCGGGTCTCGCTCGAGCTGGGCGGCAAGAGCCCCAACATCGTGTTCGCCGACGCCGACTGGGAGAAGGCGGCCGACTCGTCCCCCATGAGCGTGTTCGCCAACACGGGCCAGGATTGCTGCGCGCGCAGCCGCATGTTCGTCGAGCGACCCGTGTTTGAACGGTTCGTCGAGCGGTTCGTGGCGGCCACGCGACGGCTCGTGGTGGGGGATCCGTCGCTGGAGTCCACCCAGCTCGGGCCCATGGCGTCCGCCGCGCAACGCGACGTCGTCGAGTCCTTCCTGGCCGACGCGCGCTCGCGGGGCTCGACGTTCGCCTGCGGGGGGAGCCGGCCCGGCGGGCGCGGGTTCTACCTTGAACCGACGGTCCTGCTGGGCGTGGGGTCGTCCGACCGTTGCTGGCGGGAGGAGATCTTCGGGCCGGTGGTTGCCATCGTGCCCTTCGACGACGAGGCGGCGATGCTCCGCGAGGTCAACGACTCCCCGTATGGCTTGAGCGGCTCCATCTGGACCCGCGACCTGTCGCGCGCCCTGCGCGTCAGCCGCGCCGTCGAGAGCGGCGTCCTCAGCATCAACTGCCACAACAGCGTCCACGTCGAGGCCCCCTTCGGCGGCTTCAAGACCTCGGGCCTCGGCCGCGACCTCGGCATGGCCGCCATGGAAGGTTATACCGAGACCAAGAACGTCTTCGTCAACGCCTAGTCGCCCCGCGCCATCGTCCCCAACCTCGATCCAGGAACCAACCCATGAAGCTCGAATCCCTTGCCGAGGCCGTTCGCGACGGCCGCATCGACACCGTCATGGTGGGCTTTCCAGACCCCTTCGGCCGCTTGGTCGGCAAGCGTTTCCGAGCCGGGTTCTTCCTCGACAGCGTCGCGTCGCATGGGACGCACGGCTGCAACTACCTGCTCACCGTCAACCTGGACATGGACCCGCTGGACGGGTTCAAGGTGGCCAACTGGGACGCCGGGTTTGGCGACTTCCTCATGCGCCCCGACTTGTCCACCCTCCGCGAGATCCCATGGCATCCGGGGACGGCCTTGGTGTTGTGCGACTACGTCCGCGAGGACGGATCCCTCGTGGCCGAGGCGCCCCGGTCCATCCTGCGCCGGCAACTCGACCGCCTGCACGCCGCCGGCTGGCATTGCGAGTGCGCCAGCGAGCTGGAGTTCTACCTCTTCAACCAGACCTACCACGAGGCGTTCGCCTCCGGCTACCGCGACCTCCGTCCCTCCAGCGACTACCGTATCGACTACCACCTCATGCAGCCCGGGCGCGACGAGCCCCTGATGCGCGCGATCCGCAACCAGATGGCTGCCGCGCGCGTGCCCGTGGAGAGCAGCAAGGGCGAATGGAGCCGGGGCCAGCACGAGATCAACTTCACCCACGACCAACCCCTCCCCATGTGCGACATGCACGTCCTCTTCAAGCAGGGCGTGCGGGAACTCGCCGCCCAACACGGGAAGGCCGTCTCCTTCATGGCCAAGTACGCGCCCTCCGAGGCCGGCAATTCCTGCCACCTCCACCTCAGCCTTTGGAAGGACGGCCGCCCTGCCTTCTGGGACGAGTCCACCGGCGCCGGCTCGCCCCTCTTCCGTTCATTTCTTGGCGGCCTCCTTCGCCATGCCCCGGAGTTCTGCCTCCTCTTCGCGCCCACCATCAACAGCTACAAGCGCTACCAGTCCGGAAGCTGGGCGCCCACGCGCATGGCATGGTCCACCGACAACCGGACCTGCGGCTTCCGAATCGTCGGGCACGGCAAGTCGTTCCGTGTCGAGAACCGCATGCCCGGGGCCGACGCCAACGTGTACCACGCCTTCGCCGCGATGCTTGCGGCCGGCATGGCCGGGGTGGAGGAAGGACTGGACTGCGGCAGCCCCTACCATGGGAACGCCTACATCGATCCCGCCCTCGCACGCCTCCCCTCCAGCCTGGCCGAGGCGGCCTCCCTCCTCGACGGCTCCGCCCTCGCCCGCCGCTCGCTCGGCGACGGCGTCGTCGATTTCCTCGTCCGCCACGCCCGCCTCGAATGCGAGACCTTTGGCTCCGCCGTCACCGACTGGGAAAAGGCCCGCTACTTCGAGCAAGCGTAGGCGGTGGACACAAAGGTCCCCCGCGGCGAAACGCCCGCCGGGGATGGGACACGACACGAGCCATCACGGCCGCCGACAGAGCTGGCCGGAACGATTTAGGCGGGAGGGAAGTGATTGCGAAGCAGATGCTTGCGCAAGCCGAGGAGTGAGCGAGGCGCGGGCCGGTACGAGGCCCGTAACGAGCGAGCGACGAAGGATTTGCGCAAGCAGATCGAGCCAGCACGACCGATCCAACTGCATCGTTCCGGCCTAGAGTGCCCAATCCTCGCCTCACGCGGTGGACCTAGCAGGACCTCTTCGTGTCTTCGTCGCTTCGTGTGATCAATAAAACAGCGTGTCGCTGGGCAATCCCGTGGGCCAGGAAGCTGGGAATGCCTCACACGAAGACACGAAGACACGAAGAATTCGGGCGCTTGGGTGCTCAAGACGGGGTTCATCCCATCCGCTACGACGGCGTGTTGGCCTGCAGCCTGCCGCAACTCACCCGCTTGCAGATCGCGAGCCTCCCACCTCCTTGCGCGGGGATTTGGGGAGCCGCATAGGGGCGACCGTAGGGCTGGACGCGCTCCTGCGCATGCAGTGGCGGTGGTTTCCTCGGCACCTCGGCCTCGCCTCCGTTTCGAGTCGTCAAGCAATCCCTGGCGGCTGGGGCGCAGCCAATACCCCGCCGCCGTCTCGTCGTTGTCCGAAAAATGGCGCAGGAAGAGGAAGGACAGCATGTCGTCGCGGAAGTCGTCCGCATCCATCGCCCCGCGCAGTGGGTCGGCGATGCTCCAGAGGGTGTTGCCCAGTTGCTTTTGGTTGGTGTCGGTCATGCAGTTGGAGCGCTTCGATTCAATCGAATTGTCGCGACCACCTCCTCGCCTTCCGTATCATTCAACCAGGAGATGGAGTGCCAAGCCTTCAGTGCGCGAACAATGCCGCTGCCTACCCCCCGGAAGTTGATGACATCGGGAGCAAAGGATGCGAGCAGCACATTTCGGCTTCGCCTAACGCCCCGGCGAATCTGATCGACGGTGAGGCTGTTCGGGAGCTTTCCCGGGCTTCGGATTTCAATGCGATCATCGAAGATGAAGAGCTTGATCGAATCCTTGATGAAGTAGTCGCGGTGAATTAGGGCATTGACCAAAAGCTCCTCGAACACGGCCTCAGGAATCTCAGGGGCTCCAGCTTGGTTGAATGATCTCTGGCCCTGAACTTGGGCATTCCATCGCTTCAGGAACCCCATGCCGTCATCAAATTGCTCAGCCAAGGTCCCGGTGATCGTGAGTCGATCGTACCATTCGGACGATGCCCTCTCGATACCCTTGAACCACATCGCGTCAATCTTCACTTCTGGCAGGAGAACAGGCAAACGTCTCCGATCTCCAAACAACAGCAAACCAGCCACCGTCACGCGGCCGGAATCCACCAGCTCCAGATTCTCCAAGGTCCTACGGTAATCCTCTCGTTCCTCGTATCGATTGGGCGGTGTCTCGGAGTACTTGGCCTCATAGAAACGCTCGAAACGACCATGGTCAAAGTCCTCCAAGGTTGAAGCCGCGACGACTTGGGTCTCTGCATACAGCTTTTCGCCTGACTGGAACAAACGTGCCAGCTCTTCAGGGCTCTGCACCTTGCGCTTGTCCGGCCCGTTCTTGACCCAATAGACCCCCTTGTTGTCGCAGTAAGGCTTGGATGGCCCGTCAGGAACCTCGATGATGACGACAATGCCCTCGGTGGTGGGAATCGACCTCGACAGAATGGAAAAGGGGGGGCGAACACTGTCCCAGGCTAGCTTCGCCATTTCCTCACCCACCTTCTCCGCCTGCTCGCCGGTGAGGCCCGCAATGGTGCCATCCTTCCCAACTCCCACGAAAATGCGTCCGCCTCCGCTGTTGGCGAAGGCGATGATCTCGCCCGCCATCTTGGCACCATCCGACGGCTCCCGCTTGAATTGCCTTGTGCTGTCTTCGCCCAGCAGGATTTGGCTTCTCAGTTCGAACTCTTCCATAGATCGTAAACTTGCCTTCTGCGATTGAACGCGTCGGCCCCACCTTCCATGACCGTGATGATGCGCTGTTGGATATCCTTGGCATCGATGCTGCCGTGGGCGAATGAAAACGCCTCGCCTTCCTTGCGGCATACGATGGCCTGCTCCGCATCGCCCAGCACCGGGATATTGGGGTTGTGGGTGGCAAAAATGAACTGCGTCCGTTCCTTGCGCTCCAGCAGTTGGCGGATGAAGTGGCTGAACAGCGTCTCGTTGTCCAAATCATCCTCTGGCTGATCAATTATTATCACCGGGAACCACTTAAGGTGCATCAAGATGTGAAGGATTACCGTGGCCCGCTGGCCAAGCGAGTATTCACCGAGGGGCTTTTGGTGGAAAAGCACGGCTGTTTCATCGGGCGTTCGGAAGGCCAGAAAATCCGCCAAATGCTCCAGCAAGGTGGAACGTACCTTCGCCGCCGCATTCTCGCTCATCAGCCTTTCCAGACCCGCCCGGTCTTGATACAGCTCGCGCCCGTCCACGAACGCATTCTCCATGGCCTCATAGGAAGGACCTTGCAGCCCGCTGCCCCTGAACTTCGACCGCAGGAAATCCCCGAAAGCCCGGCGCTTGCCCTTGAAGGCAGTCTGCAGCCTGATTTCGCCTGGGAGTTGTGATTCGAGTTCACGAATTGCCTTCTCGCGCTCGCCAAACCTTTCACGCCAAAAATCGTGCAGCTTGTTGACGGCAGCCCCCAGCATGTCGCGTGCGGTCTGCTCCGTCTTTGCACGCTGCGCTCCCGCCTCCAGCAGCTTCGCCAACTGTCCCAACCGGTTCTTTTTTGCCCGGAAAAGCTCAAGGTCAAGCTGGGGCTCGTTCAGCGTCTTTTGGAGTTCGGTGACCTCTCGCCGCATCTCTTCCTGCACCGGAGCAAGCTTCTGCAGCGCCTCGCCAACGGTCGTTCCGGCTGTCCTGATTCCCTGGAGTGCCACCTGGGCGGCTGCCTTCGCTTCATCGGATCTTGCCTTCGCCAATCCGAGATCGGCGCCAACCATTTCAGTCCGCTGGGATTTCAAGACGGGGAAGGACCAGTCCACATCATCCCAATCCGCAGCCTCCCCAAGACGTGCGCCCAGTTCATTCAACGACTGCTGCCACGCAACAACCGCCTGCCGGTCACCGTCAAACAGCGTCATCTCGGCGAGCTTCTTGTCCACGCCCTTGTCCGTAAACACCTTGAGATACACTTCCAACTCGTTCCTCTCCTTCTGCAATCCCTTCATGACCTCGGTGGCGTCCAGCGTCTCCTTGAGCTGCCTCGCGGCCTGCCGAACCCCCTCGATGAGCGCGGCCTCTTCCTGCGGCCTTGGATCGATTCGATCGGCCAGCAGCTTGTCGAGAAAGCTCTCGTCAAACGATTCCGAACGGGCCGAAAGATCCTTTTGCCCAAAGTAGAGGATGTCCTTGAGCACCGAACCTGGCGATACGTCGCGATAGGCTCCGTCCAGATACACGGATGGATGACCGGTGCGCTCGCGTTCCACCCGCACTTCCCGCCCAAACTCATCCAATGCATGCACCACGACTTTGCCGGCGGGAGCCAACATTCGCGCGACCAGCCCGGACTTGTATTGGTCATCCGCCCCCTCACGGAAACCCAAGGCATGTCGCAGACACTCGATTACCGCCGACTTGCCGTTTCCCCTCGGTCCGATCAGGCAGTTCAATGACTCGGAAAACGGAACGGTGATCTCATCTAGTGCACCGCCCCAAAAGCTAACCTTCTTCAAAAGGACCGCTCGCCGTGGCTGCGGCAAGGCGGATTTAACGCGGTGTTCATGATCAAAGAGGGCGAATTTGACCGCTTCGAATGACAATTCCCCGAGCTTGATGTAGCAAGGCTTACCCTTTCCGACCTCGTCGATGGCCTTTGGATCGCTTCCTTCAACCTCGGCGGGATACCATTGCTTTAGCCATTGCTGGACAAGGACTCGGCAAGGCTTGCCTTTGCCGGCGCCGTCGTGAGTGCGAACCTTTTGGAAGCCAAGAGTTCTGCGCCGGAAGACCTCGTTTCCACCCACATCAGCAAGGCGGCCACCATCAAGCTCCATCCATAGCCCGCTGGATTGCTCCACATGGGCGAATACAAGGAAGAAGTCCTTGTGGTATCCTTCGAGCTTCTTGATGGTATCAAGCAGACTCAACGAAGATCGGCCATTCTCCTGTTCGTATTGCGCAGGTGTCCTTCCCTCGAAGGCAATCGTGAGAAACGGATTGATGTGATCCTGACCGCTCTCCAGCCATGCATCGGAAAACACAATGAGCGTGTGGATGCCGTTGGATCCGTCGTTGACGGATAGCTCCACACCGGGCAGAAGACCGATCTTCCTTTTTCGGGCGGTCGCGCGGAGGGATTTGAACTCGTCGAAGTCAAACTTGTTGTGATTGGTGATGACTCCCAAGTGGATGCCTTCCCTCTCGAGCGCATCGATGTAAGCGCTATTGTAATAGCTTTCATCGCCGGTGTATTTGAACTCCTTGTCAGCCTTCGTGTGTAGGTGAAAGTCCACGCGCTTCCATTCCGCGCCGCAGTGAAACTGCTGATCTGTCGTTTGAGTCATGTTGCCTATGGTCGTTGTTGCGCTTGAAAACTTACGTATGGCATCCCGCCGCCGGGAACGGGAAAAGCTGCTGCATCAGGCCCTTCTTGTGGGTCTTGAGCGCCTCCGTCCTTTGCGTCTCGGCGGTGATCAATGCGTCAAGGCTCGAAAGGCAGGTGGCGATGCGGTGTTGCTCGGCGGGTTTAGGGACAAAAACCGGCAATGTCTTCAATTCACTCGCGAGGATGTGCTTGATCGTATTGCCTGTGGTAATTTGGAAAATCGCAAGCTCGCCAACGGGTGCATAGAAGTAGTGGACAAAGAAATCCGAACTCAGTTTTCGCTTCGGGCTGAGAATGATCAAAGCATGACAGTTGCATCCCGCATAATCAGCGCCCACGACAGCGCACTCGCCGACATGCCCGGATTGCACCATCAAAATGTCACCTGACTTCAAGTGTGACTTCGTCTTCCGGAGATGGAACTCGGAGGTGATGAGGATGAGGTTACTTGGATCAATCCTTCCGTCTTTGATGTTCTTCCCCTGTAGATATCGCACGCCGTCTGAAGTCGTGTAATAGGGCGTGGCGGTGCCGACAAACCCGTTCCGAATCGGATCAAAGTATTCACCGAGTGTAATCTCCTCCCACTCCCCCGCGTCTTGGAACTCCGGGAACCGGAGGCGGGGTTGGGTTTCGCCTTCGCGGGGGAAAAGCTGCTGCATCAGGCCCTTCTTGTGGGTCTTGAGCGCGTCCACCTTCCGGGCTTGCGCGGCGATCAGCTCGTCCAATGAG
>CAIRNV010000274.1 GCA_903880005.1 uncultured Verrucomicrobiota bacterium
GCCCTTCGGGTTGCTCCAAGATTGCCCCGGGGCTTCGTTGTTCGTCCGTCACAGACCGCTGCGGGTATGCTCCGTCCTCACGCCTTGCCCCGGGGCATTCTTGGAGCAACCAAACACCAGCGATTTGTGAGACACGACACTAGGGCTGGGGCGGCCGAGCAATGGCGGTGTCGTAGTCGGCGCGGGCGCGGAAGTACTCGGCGAGAGCGTCGGCCTCGAGCACGCGGGCCTCAAAGGTGGCTTGCTCGCGAATCTGCAAGGCCAGCAGGTCGGCGGCGCCGCGCTCGAAAAGGGTCTTCTCGGCCTCTTGCAAGTCCGAGGCCAGCTCGACGTTGAGACGCGTTTGACGGGCTTGCTCGAAGGCGGCCTCCCACGCGGAAAAGGCATCGCGGATGTCGGCGGCGATTCGGTCGCGGGCGAAGGCCTCCTCGGCGCCGATCCGCTCGATTTGCGCCTCGACGGCCTCCAGCCGGCCCTGGGCCTCGCGCCGTTGCAGGGGCAGCTTGAACTCGATCCCGGCCTCGACCTCGAGCTGGCTCTTGTCCTTGTATCGCTCGGCCCCGAAGTCCTGGCTCACGGATGCACCGACATCGAGGTTGGGAAGCAGGTTGTTCTTGGCGAGGCGGCGGTCGATGTCGGCACGGTCGCGTTGGAGCCGAAGGCGACGCAGCTCGGGGCGTTGCACGCGGGCCGCGACCATGTCCGGTTCGACCCGCGCAGGATCCGGGGCAAGAACGACAGGGAATGCCTTGGGCAGGCGGTCCCGGCCCGGTGGCATGGGGTTGCCAAGGCCGTCGCGGTGGAAAAGGGAGAGGGCGATGGCAGAGGCCTCGAAGCGGCGACGCGACTGGACCACGCCGATCTGCCGCGAGACCACCAGCCGTTGGTTGTCGGTGAGGACAATGGGGCGAATGAGGCCGGCATTGGCCTGGTTGGTGAGGGCTTGGCCACGATCAATGGCCACACGGAGAAGCTCCTCGGCGATCCCAAGGCGTTGACCGGCGCCGAGCCATTGCCAATACGCAAAGGCGGCAGCCCGGATGAAATCAAGCTGCTGCCGCTGGATGAAGGGATCGGCCAGCTCGCGATCGAGGCGGGCCTGGAGAAGGGCGGCCCGACGCCGGTCGATGGAGCCATCCCGCAGCAAGGGGATGCGGACGCCGACGCGCGGCTCGCCATCCGCCTGCGTCCGGTTCTTGTCGTAGTCAGGCAAGGTGCCACGCGTGAGACGGTAGCCGCCAAAGACAGAGCTTCCCCATGCGCCCAGGAACTGCTCGAAGCCGGCATCCAGCGTGCGGCTCTCGTAGTAGCCGGTGGGGTTTCCAAACGCCTTGGCGAACACGTTGAAGTCGAAGACGCCCTGGGCGCTGCGGAGTCGCCCGTTGGCGATGTCGCGCTCGATCAAGGCCGCCAGGAGTGGCGGGTACTGATTGGTGACCGACCGCAGCACGTCGCCCAAGGCCAGCGGGCCTTCGACGCCCGGCGCGGCCGGGATGACGACCGTCGGCACCTTGCCGGGGATCGCCGTCGCGTTGGTGGCGCCGGCATCCGCCGCCGTGTCACCGCTTGGGAAAGGTGCCGCCAAGGCCGCCCACGTGGCGGCGAGGAGCAAGGGCAACGTCGTGGCGAGGGGGTTCAACATGGTTCACCGCTTGATAGAGCCCGAGAACTTGTCGGGCTCGCGCACGTCCACCACGGGCGGGAAACCATTGATGCGGCGCCACACCTCGAACCACAACGGGACGCGTCGGAGAAGGACCCAACCGTTGGCGCGCACGCCCTGTCGGAGCCACCGGGTGCCCGGCCAACGCCTTTCGACGGACTTTCCGTCCTCCTCCACGACGTCGGGGTTGGGGGCCACCAGGACCCTGAACTGCCCCTTGCCGTTGTCCGTGGGATCCACCAGCACGACCTCGCCGCCAAACGTCCCCACGGCCACCGAAGGCCAACCCACGAACTGGATCGCAGGCCAGCCCTCGAATTGAACTCGCACCGGGCTGCCTTCGTGGACCACGCGACCGTTCGCATCCGTCTCCCGGGCCGTCACCAGGGGCATGTCGTTTCCATCCAGCCAAACCTCCACCATCCGGCTCTCCGTCTCCGGGATGATGGTGCAGAGAGGTGATCCCGCCCGCAGGAAGGTCCCCTCGGTGGCCTGCACCCGGAACACGATGCCGTCCCGGGGGGCCACCACCCGCTGCATGGACGTCTGCTGGATGAGGATGTCGAGGCTCACCACGGACTGCGCGGCCAAGGCGAGGTCCGACCGCGCGGATTCACGCGCCGCCTTGCTGGCATTGATGGAGGCGAGGGCATCGGTCTCCGTGCGCTTCAGGTCCGCGTCCGCCCGGGCGAGCTCGGCCGCCGTGCGATCCCGCTCCAGGGTGGCGAGCTCGAACTCGCGCTGGGAGGCTAGCCCGCGCTTGTCGCGGTACAGCGACTCGATCCGGTCGAATTGAAGGCGTGCGGCCTCCGACGCGAATCGCGCGGCGTCCAGGCGCGTCTGCGCCGCGTCCATCGAGAGCGACAAGGATCGTTGCTGCTCGTCGATCTGCCGCCCCAGGGCGTCCAGCCGCTCCTGCACCGCCGCCTTGCGCGAGATGGCCTCGGCCCGTTGCAGTTCAAGCCGCCCAAGCAGGTTGGGATCGTTGTCAACGATCTCGAACAACACCTCGCCCTGCTTCACCGAGTGTCCTTCCACGACGTAGGACTTGGCCACGCGCCCGGGAAGCGGCGCCTCCACCGTCTGCACTCGGTCCAGCGGATCGTAGGCCACCACGCGCCCGCTGCCGCTCACGAACTGCTGCCAGGGCAGGAACACCAAGCCCACGATGACGAGGAGGAAGAAAAGCCCCAGCAGCCGGGCCATGATGCGCGCGAACCGCACCGATCCCACCAGGGCAAGCGCCGGCAGATGCCCCCCCGTGTCGCCCAACGGCATCCCATCCAGCCCGGTCGCCGCCGCCTTCCCAAAACCCTGCCTTGGCATCGTCTTCATCTCAGTTCGATGGGTTGGTGGCCGGGGCCGGAGGCGTGCCGCCCATCCGCGCGAGGACGTTGCACCGGCGAATCACGTCGGGGTCGCGGCTAGCAACCACCAGGGTCCACGGGGCCTCCTTGCCAAAGATCGCCGGGGCCAGGGCATCGAGCGTGGCGGGCTCCAGTCCGTCCAACACCTCATCCAGCAAGAGGACGCCCGGCCGCCCCGCCAGGGCTCGCGCCAACACCAACCGCGTGCGCTGATGCCTCGACAACGGCCTGCCTCCCAGCATCAGCGGCGTGGCCAAGCCGGCTGGCATCGCCAGCACGTCCTCCAGCAAACCCACCGCGCGCAAGGCCTCGCGCGCCTCCTCGTGCCCCACGTCGCCCCGGCCCATCCGGACGTTGTCCTCAATGGAGGTGCTGATCACCTCATCCTGCCGCACAAACGCCACGCGCTGGCGCAACGCGGGCAATGACCATTGCCGGACGTCGATCCCATCCACGTTCACATGGCCCTCGGACGGCGACCGAAGCCCGAAGATCAACTCCAGCAAATCCGAGGCGCCGCCCCCTTGCGGGGACACCACGGCGGCGCGCTCGCCGGGTTGGATCACCAAGGACACCTCGTGCTCGGTTCCATGACGGAAGCCGCGCACCTCGATGCGACCCGGTCCCGACATCGTGACCGCCGACTCGCCGCCCACGCGCTCGACGCCGAGATCCACCAGGTAACCCAGCTTGTCGGCCGCCGTCAGGGCATCGTACCACGCTTCGAGGTGCTTCCCCAGCTTGGCGACCGACGCGAGCACCGCGTTGACGATGAGCTCCGACGCCACGAGTTGCCCGAGGGTCAGCTCGCCTTCCAGGACGAGCATGCCGCCCACGACGAGCAGGGCCGACGACGCCAACGCTTGGATCAAAAGCAAGCCGCAGACCTGTCGCATCAACACGCCGAAGTGCTCCCTGCGCCGGGACAGGTACTCCCGCGCGAGGTGGTCGGCCCGCTCCGTCGCCATCCGGCTGCCACCCGGCGTCTTGAACACGTTCGGGAAGTGGGCCAACTCCTCCAGCCATCCCGCGATGGCGTACTTCGACATCGACTCCTTCACGCTCGTGCGCACGGCCCGTCGGCCGAGCGCGAACACCACCACCACGACCGCCGCCAGCATCACGAGGTCGAAGGCCAGCAACGAAGGATGGTAGAACGCCAGCACCACCATCCCGATCACCGCCGACAACACCAAGTTGATGCCATCCAGCAAGAGCAACGACGCGCTCTTCTGAACCGTGGTCACGTCGAAAAAGCGGTTCACCAGCTCCGGTCCATGGATGTGATCCATCGCCTCGGCCGTCACCCGGGGCAGCCGGCAGGCAAGGTCGGCGACGATCCGGACGAACACGCGCCGCTGGATGACCTCGGCAAGATAGTGTTGCACGGCCCTCACGAAGGCCATCAGGCCCAGGAAAACCAACAGCGCCACCGCCAGCACCACCAGGGCCTGGATGAACAACGGTTGCTGCCCCCCAAACGCGATGTTGTTGACCGCCGCGTCCACCGTCAGCGGAACCGCCAGGTACAAGACGCCCGTGATGACCGAGAACAACAGGATCGCCCACACGTCTGGCAACTCGGCACGCATCAGCCGGAACAGGCGCTGATGCGGCTCCGGATGCCCGTGACCGTGACCGTGCCCGTCGTCATGGCCTGGATCATGATGACCCTCCAAGGGAGCGACCGGCATCGCAGGATGCACGACCAGGAAGTCCGTGGACTCGCGCGCGCTCGACAACCCCAAACGTCGCGCCAAGGCAACGCGCCCCACGTTCTCCCAGCCTGGCTGCCCATCCGAGCGACTCACGCGCGCGTCGAAGAGGCTCCTTCCCGCCAGCACGACCCAATCTCCGGCCGCCGTGACTGCGACGAAGGGATTGCTGGAGGTCGCCCGCCACACGGCGTCGGCCAACGGCATGCGAACCAAGGTCCCGCGCATCCCGCACGCCTCGGCCGCCGTCGCAAGATCCCCAAGACCCCGAGCAGGATCATCGTGGTGCTCCGACGGGGAACGATCCAACCCGCGCAGCCCGTGGTCGGCGGCCGCCAAGGCAGGCACCGAACGGAATGGGATGCCGAGCAACCCCGCCAATTGCTCCAGGACGCGGGACAACCGGTGCGTTGCCGCAGGTCGTTGCGAGTCGTCGCCTGATTGCTTCGCCTTCGAGCCCGTTTCCATTCGTAGGATGCACTTCCCGTTTCGACCCCGCCGTCGGCTGGCAAGCCAAACGCCCTGAAGCAGGGCGCTCGCTTCCCGAAATAATTCCCTTCGACGAGCCTGATGGACGGCTTCAACCCCTCATGCCGGCCCAGCCCGCAACGATGAATCCAATCCCTCGGGGTTTGATTTCATGCCCGTCTGCCAGCCTGGAATGGGATCTGCCGCGCCTTCATTCCCAACCAAAGGAATCACCTCGGCCGGGTCGGTTCGAGGCGAAACGCGCGGCAAGCTGCTGGTGATCGCATCGGTGTCAAGGAATCGGGCCTTCCGGCGGCCGCCGGGAGGAAGGCCCTGAGTTATCAGCACTGCGAAGACGGCCTCGACGCACGTGGTCGAATGGCGGTGCCGCGCCGCCAAAAACGATTGGTGCCAGGGGGGAGAATCGAACTCCCGACCAAGGGCTTATGAGTCCCCTGCTCTACCGCTGAGCTACCCTGGCGACCGCGCGGCGGGTCGTAGGGCACGACCCGCGCGAGGCGCAAAAAATGCGCGGGATCACGCCGCCGCGGCAAGCCCGTTTTGCGAGATATGGAAATGGCGGGCAGGAACCCCTCGCCGAGCCTGATACCTTTCCCGCCTCTCCGGCGATGGCCCGCTCACCTGCATGATGAGGGAGCTGGGCCCAGCCCGGACAACGCGGTCGGATCGGTGGTGCTGGCTGGATCTCCTTCCCCCCCACGCTCTGTACCTTGCCGATCATCCCGCAGACGCGGGAACGGTCGCCCACGCCTCGTCCGGGTGAAGAGTCTGCCGCCCCCCAAAAACGGAATTGTTCCAGCCCGGGCGTGAGAAGGCACGGAAGGCACCGGCGTGATCACCCTGGCGGACGGACTCGTGAAGGATTCATGGGAATCCCGGCGATAGGCGCACGGACGCGTGCGTGCAGGCGCGGGAACGCCCGCCATGCCGGAAACATGGCCTGTGCCGCTCCTTGACACGATCGGTCGCGGTTGGGGCATGATGAAGGAGTGTTAGCCATGCGGCGCAGGGGATGAAGGCGGCCCGGCTTGGAAGCTTTCCGCGGCAAAAAACTTGATGGCGCGGCAAGGAATCCAACAAGACGGAGAGTCAGCGGGGCATTCAAGCCCAAGGTGGGCCAGACACGAACACCGGAGATGTGGCACGAGAGGATCCAGCGAACATGACCTGCCCCGGCGCGTCGCCCCGGCCACGGGTCATGGCATCCTTGGATCGGTGCCCGTCACATTTGCCGTCACATACTTATCCATGACAAAGCAGGGACCCAGCCCAGGACAGGACCCCAAGAGTTCCACGTCCAAGACCGGGCGCAGCGGCGCGCGGCGGACCCCGCGCGGGAGTGGTGGCATGCGCAAACGTCGTCGCCAATGGCAGGGCATGCGGCGCGGCCTGATGATGTATTTCGGCAGCTACGGGGGGGGTGAGTTCGGCTTCGAGGTTTCCAATCCGGGAGTGATCTTGCCGGAATTGGAGGTGATCACAGAAGTCAAGCGGTGGGTGGAGCAAACGAAAGAGAGGCTGAAGGACCCGAGGTTCCTGGCTATCGCGTCGGGGGTGTTGGCATTGTTCGCGGGTTTTCTCGTCCTGGGGTTCTCGTCTTGGCCCGTATCCAGGGCGGCGGGAGAGGCTGGGAACCGGGTTTCGGGCTTTCGGTGGATTCAAGCCAGCGCGGCTGTCTTGGTGGCGGAGGTGACCACGTCCGACGCCAGCAATGCCTCCAGCATCCAGACCTGGAAGGCGGCCACCTTGGCGCACCGGCTCAACCCCAAGGCCAGCGCGCGATTCCTCGCGGCGGTGGCCCGTCACCCCGGCATGCTGGACGAAGTCACGGCTCAATTGGTGAGCGCCCGGGCGCTTGCGGTCCTCAATGGGGAACTGGGGCCCGAGGCCGGCCAACCATGGGCGGCACGAGCCCTTTGGGCGGCAGGTCGGTTCGATGAGATTCCCGGTGCCTGGGCGGTGAGCGAAGCCTCGGAGGGGGAGACCGCGCGGATGGGGGTCGAGGCGGCGTTGGAGGTGGGTCATCCGGAGTTGGTCCCCGAGCTTTGGAATCGGTTGCCAGCAGGGATGCGGGAAGATCCTTTGGCACAGGAGTGTCATCAGGCCTGGGAGGCGGGATGGGGGGAGCCTCCGGGTGGGCCAGGGTTGCGCAAGGTCCGCGAGTGGGTGCGGCAAAAGGAGGAGGAGGAAGAGGAAACGGCAAGACGGGCCCACTGGGCGATCCTGGCGGCCAAGGGCGCTGGGGATGTGCGGTTGGCCGAGGCAGGCCTGCGGTCCTTGCTGCGGATGAAGAAGGATCATCCCCGGGATCACGTGGCGTATTGGCGGACGTTGGACAGTGGCGGACGCAGCGAGGAAGCCCGGGACCTTGCCGCCGCCTACGGGATGGTCGCGGCGTCCACGTCCTCGTCCCAGGACGTGGTCGCGGCCTGGACACGACTGGGGATGCCGGAGCTTTCGATGGAGTTCCTGCTGAGGTTCCGGGACACGGCTCGGTCGTCGTTGCCGCTGGCGGCCGCGATCACACGGAGCTTGGTCGAGGCCGGGCGATGGACAGACCTGAACCTGTGGTCATCGGCGCTGCGCGGCTCCGGGGGGTTTCCCGAGTCCAATGCCTACGCCGACTTCCTGGAGTTTGTGGCCCTCAACGGGATGGCCTTGGACGAGGGCCATGGAAGCACGGAGGCCAGGCGTGAACTAGCAGAGCAACGGTACCGGCGGGTGATCGACGCGATGCCCAAGGACGCACGGATGGCGGAGGACATGGCATGCACGTTCGATCTGCTGGGCTACGAGGCCTTCGGGGCGAGGGCGAGGGACCTGTCGCGAAAGATGGAGCCCGGCACCCTGGGGGAGTGGCGAAAACTGGCCCTCGTGGCGCGGGGCGCGGGGATGGATGACCTGATGCTGGCGGCGGCCCTGAGGATGTTCGAGTTGGGCGGCGGCGACACGATGAGCCGGATTTACGTGCTGGAGGCGTTGGCCGAGGGCGTTCGGGTGCGCGACGGCATTCAGCCAAAGGCCTTGGATCGGGATTCCGGCCGGGAGGCTGTGGTGATCGAGGAACTCCACCGCGCGGTGGTGATGGCGGTGATGGGACGCAAGTCGGAGGCGAGGACCTTGCTCAAGGGCTTGCCGTCCGAAGGCCTTGGGCCAAGGGAGCGGACATGGCGGCATGTGGCCTTGGTCGAGAGCGCCTCCCCCACGGAACCCACATCGACGGTGCGAGCCTGGGTGCAGGCCATTGAGCCTGGTTGGCTTGGGAAGAATCGGCGCGCTTGGTTGGCCGGGTTGCTGGCCACGCCGGAGACCAAGGCTTCCAGCCCGAAGGGCGGATCCCCCCGTTAGTGGCGCAGCTTTGGAGCCGAGGGACGGCGTTCGGGCATGAGATCGGCATGGATGGCCGACGGATCCCAAGGCTTTTCCCCACGCTGGCGGGCAAGGGACCGGGTTCCCTCGTCTTGCGGCGCGGTCCAACAGCCGTCTTCAGGATGAAGCGTCATCGCGACGTCGTTCTCGCTCCCGCGGCACGGCCTGGAGCCGCCTAACGCCGCGCCTCCAGGCAGACCAACTGGTCCTCGGAGCGAAGGTACAACTTCTTCCCCGACAAGACGGGGCCGGCCCAGCAGGGATAATGCAGCGATGGAACCTGCCATCGGCCGAGTTCGCGGCATTGCATGGGATCCGGCGCGAACAATCCCAGCAAGCCCCCCTCCCCCAGCGCAATCAGGCGCCCCTCGGCAAGGATGAACGAACCACGCCCAAACACCGGCGGTTGCTCCCCGCCGTGCTTGGGCCATCGCTCGTTGCGTTCCCATTTCACCGCGCCGCCCTGCCACTCGACGCAACGCAGGACGGCGTCGGGTTCGTTGCGTCCCGAGAACCCGTACAGGTGGCCCTGGTGCAGGACGGGTTGGCTCCAGTGCATTTCGAGCGCGAGGCCCTTCCATGCCTGGACGTGGTTCGTTCCCCCGGGCTGCACGTCGAGGGCGATGCTGCCCGACCGGAAGTACGCGCTCGAAATCAGCACGCGGTTGCCCAGCACCACCGGCGTCATTGCGTTGACCGAGTCGTCCACCCGGGCACGGAACCAACGCGAAAAAAGGACCCGGCCATCCGATGGGTCCAACGCCACCAATCCCTGGCGCATGCACGTGAAGACCACTCGGCGCCCGTGGATGTCGGCGGGCCGGAACGAGCAATAGCTCGCCGACTTCTCCCAATCACGCCACGTCACCACCTGGTCGCCCGGCCAGTCGTGCATGGGTTGCCCCTCCCAGTTGGCCTTGCCCACGGACTGCCAAAGCGTCTTCCCCGTCGCCGGATCCAACGCCACCACGCCGGAATTCGGCTGCCCTCCCACCATCACCAGCAAGCGTCCCCCCTCCAGCACCGGCGTGCTCCCCACCCCGAAGAACGCCTCGGGAACGGTGAAGTCCGCCGCCGTGTCCCGCTGCCACACGCGTTGGCCCGTCGCCAGGCTCACGCACGTGAGCTTGCCCTCCGCGCCGTACGCATACACGCGGTCCGCCGTGACGATCGGCGTGCAACGCGGCCCATTGTTGTACCCGTACGGATCCTGGTATCGGCTCGGGTAGGCATGCCTCCACATCGTCTTCCCGTCCCCAGCCTGCATGCACTCCAACACTTCCTCGCCGCCCTCGCGGTGAAACAACACCAACCGATCCCCACGCACGGACGGGGCCGAATAGCCCGTGCCCACCCGCCGTTGCCAGGCCACCGGCAACCCATTCGTGCCCAACGTGTCGAACAACCCCGTCTCCAAGGACGTGGCATCCATGCGAGGCCCGAGGAACTGCGGCCAATCCTCCCCCAGCGCCACCCCGCCAAGCCCCGTCGCAAGAGCAACAGCCAGCATGATCTCCCTCGCCCACGGCATTCCCAACGGCTTCATGCAGGCCATGCTTTGACGTCCCGCCCGGGAATCAAGGACCAATCCCGCACGCATGCCCCGTCCGGGCCTTGCGTAATTCTTCGACACCGGAGCTCGCTCTAGCCGGCAAACATCCGCCCCCACCAACGCGCGCCGCCAAACACCCAGGCCATGGCCCCCAACGCCAAGTAGGGACCGAAGGGAAGCCGCGACGACCATTCCCGACGGCCAATCCCAATCAACGTCACCCCCACCACCGCCCCCACCATCGAAGCAAACCCCAACGTGAAAACCGTCGCCTGCCATCCCAGGAACGCCCCGATCGCCGACATGAACTTCACGTCGCCAAAGCCCATGGCCTCGCGCGGCAGCACCAGCTCCTGCGCCTCCGCAGAAAGGTAGGGCTCCGTGGCCGGGTCCATCACGTCGCCTCCCACCCGAAGCTCGCCCTGCGTCAATGAAACGTCCGCCTCCGGGTAGCATCGGTCCGCCAACTCCACCCGCCTCCCACGAAGCCGGATCGTGTCCGAGGCCCGGTAGAAGATGTCCCCGAACGGCACGTCACGGTCAGGCATCCGCACGCCTTCCTCGTGGAAGACCACCCGCGCGCCCGCCGGGAGGGCGATCTTCTCCCGACCGAACAAGAGCTTGCCGAGTCGTACCACCCCATAGACGGCGCCAAAGCCCACCGCGATGCCCACCGCGCTCCGCCGAAGCGCGGCCGGCATCGACGCCGTCCCGTGCAACCCTGGTGCCACGGCCGACAACACGAATCCGGCCAAGGTCCCTCCCAGCGTGATCTCGTCGGGGATGATGAAGTGCTCGAAGTCGATGAACGTGGCGACGATGAACGATGCAAATAACGCGCACAGCGCGAGGGCCATCGCGGGGTCGTCATGCCCAAAGCCCAGCCATGCGAGGACGAACGCCCCGGACGTGAGGGCCTCGACGACCAGGTAGCGGGCGGGGATGGGCTCGCGGCAGGAGCGGCATCGGCCCCGGAGCCAAAGCCAGGTCACCACCGGGATGTTCAGCGAAAAAGGGATCCGGTACCCGCACCGGGGACAATGCGAGGGCGGGGACACCACGGACTCGCCCAGCGGCATGCGATGGATGCAGACGTTCAGGAAGCTGCCCACGAAGGCGCCCAGGATGGCCAGCACCCCCGTCCAGAAATGGAACGGCATGCCCAGCAGGCTGGGATGCTCCAGCCACCATTCCACGAAGCGCGGGTTCATCCGTGGACCTCGTGCTCCAGGGCCGCCCGCATCACGTCGCGCGGCGCGGCCTTGCCCGACCACAATTCCAGCGCATCCGCGCCTTGGTGCAGCAGCATGCCCAGGCCATTCGCGACGCGGCATCCGGCCGCCCGCGCGGCCGCGAGGAGCGGCGTCACGGCGGGCCGGTAAACCATGTCATAGACGCCATCGACCCGGTTGATCGGATACATCCCCAGGTCCAGGGGCAGCGGATCGTCCGGGCGCAGCCCCGCCGACGTCGCGTTGAGAAGGATCTCAATCGACTCATCCGGGTAGCCGGCCTCCGCATGCACGGCGGGGAATCGATCGTTGATCTCGCCGGCGAGGTCCTCCGCCTTCGCCTGCGTTCGATTCACGATCCACAGCCCAGCGACGCCCTCGTCCGCCAGACGCAACGCGGCCGCGCGCGCCGCCCCGCCCGCACCCAGCAGCAGGATGCGGGCACCCCGTGGCTCGATCGCGAGGTCGTCGCGCAGCGACCGGACGATGGCGTCGGCGTCGGTGTTGTGCCCCACGCTGCGGACCGGCCCCTCGGGCTTTTCCAATTGCCCAAGCGGCCTCCACTGGCCCTCGGCGTCGCGTGACTCGAACACCACCGTGTTCACCGCGCCCCACTCGCGGGCGGACGGGGCGACCTCGTCCACGAACTCCATCGCGAGCAACTTGTGCGGGACGGTGAGGTTGAGGCCCACGAAATGCATCGCCTTGGCCCCCTCGATGGCCTCGCGCAATCGCGTGGGAGGCACGTCGCACGCGACGTAACGCCAATCCAGCCCCAGCGCCGCCATGCCGGCGTTTTGCATGGGCGGCGACGCCGAGTGACGGACCGGATGCCCGTAAACGGCAACCAAACGGGTCGTCGCGCGGATCGGCTTGTCGAAATCAGGTGCCATGGCCTTGGACAAACGCTACCGGCCCATCGCCACGGCGGGGAGCCCCAAGTTGAACCACAGGGTTTCCCGGCCACGACACCAGCCAAGCCCACCCTCGCGAGCGTCGCTCCGCGCTGCGAGTCAGGTCACCCCGCCGGAAGAGCCCCGCGTCGGCTCAAGGAGTGGCGCTCGCCCCGTCGTGATGGGTCTCGACCCAACGGGCCAACAACCACAGCAGGTCGCTCAGGCGATTGAGAAACACGAGCACGACCTCGGATGCCGGCTCGCCGGACGCCCCCAGCGCATGCACGCGGCGCTCGGCCCTGCGGCAAGTCGTGCGCGCCACGTCCAAGGCCGCCGAGTCCGTCGTCGCCCCGGGCGTCGCCCAGCCCTTGTAGGAAACGCCCTCGGCCTCCACCCGCCGAATCACCGCCTCCACCCGCTCGATGAACCCCTGGTCCGTGACCTTGAAGCCGTCCTGCTGGTACCGGGCCAAATCCGAGGGCAGCGTCGCCAACTCGCCCATCACCAGCACCAGGTCCCTTTGGATGGCGAGCAACGCCTCCTGGATGAACGCGTGAGGCGTGAGGGAACGCGCCATGCCAAGCGTCGCGTTGAGCTCGTCGATCGTCCCGTACGCCTCGACCCTCGGGGCGGACTTCGGGACCCTCCGGTTGTACATCAGGCCCGTGGTGCCGTCGTCGCCCGTTCGTGTGACAATGCTCATCCGGCCGCGAGGGTGGACGCGATCGTCCAATGTGCAACCGGCGCATGGAACGGGTCGCAACGACCCCATGGCATCGTCCCGGCTCCAGCACGAAACGGCGCCGTTTCGGCAAGGAATGGACGGGTTGAAGGACGCACGGGCCCCACGATTCAGGCGGGCGAGGCTTGACCTTGGGGCCGTGCCTTTGGTCTTTGGATGCCATCGCATTGGCCCGTTCACGGGTCGCCTCACGAAATTAGAACGAGCACGCCATGTCATCGCACACGACCAACCTCCATGTCCTCACTTGGGTCCAGGAACAGGTACGCCTCTGCCAACCCGACCGCGTGGTGTGGTGCGACGGGTCGGAGCCGGAGCGGGACCGCTTGCAGGAGCAGGCCGTGCGCGAGGGCATCCTGGTCCGGTTGAACCCGGACAAGCACCCGGGCAGCTTCTATCACCGGTCCAACCCGAACGACGTCGCGCGGGTCGAGCAACTGACATACCTCTGCACGCCCACGGAGGAAGAGGCCGGCCCCACGAACAACTGGGCCGAGCCCCGGGCGATGTATCGACGCCTCGAAGGCCTGACGCGCGGCGCGATGAAGGGGCGCACCCTCTTCGTGGTCCCCTACCTCATGGGGCCCCCGGGCTCCCCGCTCGCCAAGGTCGGGGTCGAGCTCACCGACTCCATCTACGTCGTCCTCAACATGCGCATCATGACGCGCATGGGCGACGTGGCGTGGCAGCAGCTGGGCGACTCGGACGACTTCAACCGCGGGCTGCATTGCATGCTCGACCTGAACCCGGAGCGCCGCCTCATCTGCCATTTCCCCCAGGACAACACCATTATCTCGGTGGGCAGCGGCTATGGCGGCAACGTGTTGCTGGGCAAGAAGTGCCTCGCCCTCCGGATCGGATCCTACCTCGGCCGGCGCGAGGGCTGGCTCGCCGAGCACATGCTGATCCTGGGCGTGGAGTCGCCCGACGGCGAGAAGACGTTCGTGGCCGCCGCGTTCCCGTCCGCCTGCGGCAAGACCAACTTCGCGATGCTGGTCCCGCCCACGAGCTTCCAAGGCTGGAAGATCTGGACCGTCGGCGACGACATCGCGTGGATGTACCCCGGGGCCGATGGACGCCTCTGGGCCATCAACCCCGAGGCCGGCTATTTCGGCGTCGCGCCCGGCACCAACGGGAGCACCAACCCCAACGCCATGGCCACGTTGTCCCGCGACACGATCTTCACCAACGTGGCCTTGAAGCCCGACGGCACGGTTTGGTGGGAAGGCCACGATGATCCCCCGCCCGCCGAGTGCATCGACTGGCAGGGACGGCCATGGACGCCGTCGTCCAAGGACAAGGCCGCGCATCCCAACTCACGCTTCACGGCGCCCATGGCCAACAACCCGTCCCTGGCGCCGGAGGCCAACCTCGCCCAGGGAGTCCCCATCTCGGCCATCATCTTCGGCGGTCGCCGCGCCAGCACGCTCCCCTTGGTCTGCGAGGCCTTCAACTGGGTCCATGGCGTGTATCTCGGGGCCACCATGGGCTCCGAGACCACGGCGGCGGCGGCCGGGTCCGTCGGGCAGGTGCGGCGCGATCCCATGGCCATGCTGCCCTTCTGCGGGTACAACATGGGGTGGTACTTCCGTCACTGGCTGAACATGCGCCGCCGCGTGAAGCTCCCGCCCCACATCTTCCAGGTGAACTGGTTCCGGAAGGGCGCCGACGGCCGCTACCTGTGGCCGGGTTTCGGGGAGAACATGCGCGTGTTGAAGTGGATCATCGATCGCGCGGCCGGCCGAGTGGGCGCATGGGAGACGCCCTTGGGTTGGGTCCCCCGCACGCAGGACTTCCCCTTGGAGGGCATGGAGGGCTTCTCCGCGGCCGACTTCGAGGCGCTGCAAAACATCAACATCGAGGAATGGCGCCGCGAGGTGCTGTCCCAGGACGAGCTCTTCATGAAGCTCTACTCGTTCCTGCCCAAGGAGATGATCTTCCAGCGCGAGTTGCTGGTGGCTCGCCTTTGACCCCATGCGCGCCGTGGGCAGGATGCCGGCCATGGGAACCCATCGGTCAATGGGGGCGCGGCTCCGTGCGCTCGTGACCCCGGCCTTGGCCGCAGTCATCGCGAGCCTCGGCGTGGTGATGGGGCGGGCGTTCGCGGAGGACGTCGCCGTTGCCAAGCGTCGGCTGGTGGTCCTGGGCGATTCCTTGGCGGCCGGCTATGGCGTCGATCGGGGCGAGGGCTGGCCCGAACGCGTCGGTGCCCGCATCCAGAAGGCCGGGCTGCCCTTCGACGTCGTCAATGCCGGCGTCTCGGGCGACACCACCGCCGGCGGGTTGCGACGCCTCGACTGGGTGCTCCGCAAACCCGTGGACGTCCTCGTCATCGAGCTCGGCGGCAATGATGGGCTTCGCGGCATCGCCCCGGCCGCCACCAAGTCCAACCTGGTCTCGATGGTCCGGCGCACGAGGGCGCGTTGGCCGGCCGCCACCGTGGTGGTCGCCGGCATGCAGATGCCGCCGAGCATGGGCGCCGATCACGCCGAGTTGTTTCGCAAGGTTTTCCCCGAGGTGGCGCGCGAGGAAAAGACGGAGTTGATACCGCACTTGCTGGAGGGCGTGGGCGGGGTGCCGGACCTGAACCAGGAGGACCTGATTCATCCCACGCCCGCGGGACACGACTTGGTGGCCAGCAACGCGTGGGTCACGCTCGAGCCCGTGCTGCGCCGGCTGCATGCCAAGCCATAACGATTCCGTTGGGAGGGAAGCGATTGCGCAAGCGGATCGATCCAGCACGACCGATCCAATCGAATCGTCCCGGTTAAGCCCGCCGTGCCCGCGCCCGCGCCGTGAGGCTGGCCCTCCTGGATGGCCCCCTGCGACAGGGAATGAAGATCGCGTTCGGGGGGACGCGGACCGCGAGGGCGAAGCGCGCGAAAAACCGCTTTGCCTCAAGGCCCGGATTTGATACCACCTTTGGTTCTTGGCCTTTGGGGCCTGAACGAGTTCATCCCATTTCAGTTTATGTCGCAGCATCGCAGCCTTCGTGCGGCGGCCGGAACCACCGGCGCCAAGCGCAACGTCCTCAAGCGTTTCGAGCGCGTCGCCGTCCTCAAGTCCCGTGGCCAATGGAAGGACGGGGACCGCGTGACCAACCTTCGCAAGACCTTGCCTCCGGTTTGACGGCTTGCCGTCCCCGCCCATGGCATTGGTGCGGCTCCAAAAATTGCTCGCCGACGCAGGCATCGCCTCGCGTCGGGCCTCCGAGAAGCTGATCACGGGCGGTCACGTCACGGTGAATGGTGCCGTCGTGGACGCCTTGGGCTACAAGGTCCAGCCTGACGCCGTCGTCGTGGCCGTGGATGGCCAACCCGTCCGTGCCCGGCGCAAGGTGTACATCGCCCTGAACAAGCCGCGCGGCGTCTTGTGCACCCGATCAGACCCCGAGGGCAGGCCCACCGTGATGGACCTGCTGCCGAGGGAATGGAGCGTCCTCTTCCCCGTCGGCCGACTGGATCGGGAGAGCGAGGGCCTGCTGTTCCTCACCAACGACGGGCATTTCAGCCTTCAACTGACCCATCCACGTTACGGGGTGCGCAAGCGCTACGTGGCGGTCATCGAGGGCAAGTTGATGGAGTCTGCGCTCGGCCAGTTCACGACCGGCATCGAGGACGAAGGCGAGATCCTCAAGGCCGAGCGAGCCCGGTTGCTGGCATCCAACAACAGCCACAGCACCGTGGAACTGGAGTTGGCCCAGGGCAGAAACCGCGAGGTGCGCCGGCTCTTCGCGGCGCTGGGACACGAGGTCGTGGAACTCCGCCGCACGCAGGTCGGCCCCATCCGACTGGGGGAATTGCCCGTGGGCAAGTGGCGCGTGTTGACCCCGACCGAGGTCAAATCGCTCTTGCCGGGTCACGCCTGAAAAAGGAACGTTGCCAAGCTCGGGCGGTCGCCCGGGCCTCATTGCGCTGATGAAGCTAGCACTCTCCCTACTGGGCGCCTTCGCGCTCGTCTCCTCGTACCCCAACGCCTGGGCCGCCGGGAACCGCGTGGCCCTCACGGGCAACGCCAACCTCCGGTCCAAGCCGTCCCTGGACGCGGAGATCCTGGCTTCCCTGAAGAAGGGCGACGTCCTGGAGGCATCCCCCAACGTCGTGGCCAATCCCAAGGCCACGTCCGACGAACCCACGGAATGGGTCGAGCTCACGGCCCCGGCTTCCGCCAAGGTTTGGATCGCCGCGGCGCTCGTGGACGTGCCCTCCAAGAAGGTCAAGGCCGAGCGCGCCCACCTTCGTGCCGGTCCCGGCACCAACTTCGCCGAGGTAGGCCATGTGCCGAAGGGGACGGAGGTGGACGTGGCCAATCGCCTGGACGGTTGGATCCGGATTTCCGCGCCTGCGGGCGCCGTCAAGGGATACGTCGCCGCCAGCCTGACCCGGCCCGTGGACCAAGGCCCCACCGACCCCGCCAACGCGTCCTCGGGCAAGGTTGCTCCCGCACCCACGAATCCCCCGATGGCCCGCATGGTGCCTCCGCCGCCTTCACGCCCGCCCGCCCTTCGGCCTGGCACCACGCCCTTGCCGCCGAACGCCAGCCGACCAGTGGTGATGGCTGGGCGCGTCGTGCCCCCGGGCTCCAGCGTCGCGGCACGCCCCATCGTGGTGCCGCCGCCCGTGCCCGCGAGCCAGCCCGTGGCCAACACCGTGCCAGCCCTCCCAGCGCCTGTTCCCACTCCGGCTGAAACGGCCAACGCGGCGGCCGTCCCCACGGAATCCGCGCCCCCCACACCGTCCCTGCCGTCCGCGGCCCCGGTGGAACCTTCGATTCCCGTGACCTCGGGGTCTGGTCGCCAGGCGGAACTTGTCTTCATGAACGAAAAGCCGCGCCAAGTGGTTCGCCAAGGCGTGGTGGCGTTGGCCGTGAGCCCCCAAGCACCCGGTCGTTATCAACTCGATAGCTTCCGCCGCGGCGAGGGCACGCTGGGTTTCTTGATCAGCGACGACGCGACCCTCGACTTCGAGAAATGGCGCGCCAAGCAGGTGGTCATCCAAGGCGAGGAATACCGTGACGCGCGGTGGCGCACCCGCAGCGTGATCAAGGTCAAGTCCATCGAGGCCGTCCCCTGAACCGGCGCGCCGAGGCTCGGCTTCCTTCCCGCTAACCCCCGGACTGCAATTGATGCAGTCGAGCGTAGAGGCCTCCCAGGGCGATCAACTCCGCGTGCGTCCCCTGTTCCACGATCCTTCCATCCTCCATCACCACGATGCGATCCGCCTTTTGAACGGTGGACAGTCGATGGGCGATGCAAAGCGTCGTGCGCCCCGTCATGAGTCTTTCCAGGGCGTCCTGGACCAACTTCTCGGACTCTGAATCGAGCGCGCTGGTGGCCTCGTCGAGGACCAAGACCGGGGCGTCCCGCAGGATGGCCCGCGCGATGGCGATGCGTTGACGCTGGCCGCCCGACAACGCGGACCCGCGGTCGCCGACCTGGGCGTCGTAGCCGCCGGGACGTTCGATGATGAAGTCATGGGCATTCGCCATGCGCGCCGCCTCCTCGATTTCCCGGGCCGTCGCCCCCGGCCGCCCAAGCCCGATGTTGGTGGCAATGGATTCGGAGAACAGAACGGGATCCTGCGTCACGATGGCAAACTGCGCCCGGACCTCGGCCATGCGGGCATCGCGCAGGTCGGTGCCCCCCAACCGGATGCACCCCTGTCGCGGGTCATGCAACCGCAGCAGCAAGGCCGCGAGCGTGCTCTTGCCCGATCCGCTCGGTCCAACGACCCCCACGAAGCTCCCGGCCGGTATCGTCAGCGACACGTCCCGCAGCACGGGCCTCTCGTCGTAGGCGAACGTCACCCGGTCGAGGACGATGTCCCGGCCTCGTGCCGACACCGGGACCGGGTGAGCCGGGTCCGCGAACTCGGGTTGGGTGGCCAGGAGCTCGAACACGCGTTCACTGGCGGCGCGGGCCTGCTGCAACAGGGCTTGGAGGCGGCTCAGCTCCTTGATGGGCTTGTACAGCATGAACAGCCCCAGCACGAATTGCAGGAAGTCCCCGGCCGTCACGCCCGTGGATGGCGTCAAGGCGACGTAGGCAAAGACCCCCGCCATGCCGAGTGATCCGGCGAACTCGATCATCGGCCCCGGCAATTCCACGCCGCGCACCGTGCGCATGGTCTCGGAGACGAATCGACGCGACGCCCGCGCGAAACGCCCGACCATGAAGTCCTCCAGCCCGTAGGCCTTCACGACCCGTTGACCGGCGAAGCTCTCGTTCATGGTCGAGGCCTGCTCGGCCAGGTGCGACTGCGACGCCTGGGCCGCCTTGCGGACCTTTCGCCCATACACCACCACCGGCACCACGCACACCGGCAACAACGCCAGCGACAGGACCATCAGCTTGGGTTGCTGCGTGGCGAGCAACGTCGCCAGCACCAGCACTTGCACCGGGTCCCGCACGGCCACCGAGAAGCCATGCGCCACCGCATGCCGCAACATGGAGGGGTCGTTTGAAATCCTCGACATCAGCTCGCCCGTCCGGCTCGCGCCAAAGAAGCCCATTGAAAGATGGTGCAAGTGGCGAAACACCGCCTGCTGCACGGCGGCCATGGTCTGGGTGGCCGCCCAATTCATGGAATACGCCCCCACGTACTCGAAGACCCCGCGCAACAACATCACCACCGGAATCAAGGCGATCCCCCAGACCATCACCCCGGGTCGTTCCATGGCCGACAAACGCTCGATCATGCCCCGGGCCCAACCCGACATGGACGCCGGCAACGCCTCCAGGATCGCCGCGCCCGGGGCCTTCCCCGCCGTGGGAAACACCAGGTCCACCACCAGTCGCACCACGGTCAGCAACAGGGCGTTCGTCGCCGCAAACAGGACGCCGCTCGCAATCCCAAGCGCGACCCGGCCTCGATAGGGACGCACGAACGGCAGGAACCTGCGCAGGAACTCCATCATGGCGCGCGTTCCTCCCGCGGCGGGCACGCGTCATCGCCCGCCGTCGTCTTCAGTGGATGGCCCTCGTTCATGGGAAACAACTTGGCCCCGACCATGGCGTCTCGGCCACGGCGTTCCCATCCCATTCTCGGGGCGTCGCCGCGTACCGCGCATCCCAAAGTTGTGGGTGATCCCGAGAATGTCGTGGATCGCTCAACACCGGGAGATCCTCCCGCCCATTCGGGACGCCACTCCATGCCGCCCGCACGGCCGGGCTTCGCCGGTGGCAATTCACCCGACACGCGATAGCGTGCCGGCGTGGCGAGCAAGTACTACGTCGAAGGAACCAAGAGGGCGTCCAAGGTCGAGGACCTCTTCGCCGCCGTCGCCCCTCGCTACGACCTCATCAATGACATCCAAAGCCTCGGCATGCACCGGCTCTGGAAGCGGCAACTCGTCGAGGCCGCACGCCCGGCCCCCGGCGACGTCGCCCTCGACCTTTGCTGCGGCACGGGCGACGTCGCGTTCGCGCTCGCGGACCGGGGCGCCGTCGTCACCGGCATCGACTTCAGCGCCGCCATGCTGGACGTCGCGCGCCGCAGGCCTGGCCGTCCTTCCGTCACGTTTGTGCAAGGGGACGCCATGGCCTTGCCGGTGGCGGATGCCTCGGCCGACGTGGTCACGGTTGCCTATGGCCTGAGGAACGTGGCGGACATCCCGCGCGCGCTCGCCGAGTGGCGGCGCGTGCTCCGACCCGGCGGACGATTGGTCGTCCTGGAATTCGGGAAGCCGCCCGGGCGCGCCTGGCGCTGGTTCTACTTCCAATACCTGCAATGGGTCGTGCCCGTCTTTGGGCGTCTCTTCTGCGGGGACGCCGACACCCATGGCTACATCCTGGAGTCGCTCCTGCGCTACCCCGGGCAACGCGGCATCGACGAGCAGCTCCGCGCGCTGGGATTCCATGACACCCACGTCGTGGATCTGATGGGCGGCGCCATGAGCCTCAACATCGCCACTCGATGAAGGCCCTTCGGGGCCATCCGGCCGGTCCCAGCCCCGCCGGCGGCACGGGTCACCACTTCAACGTGGTGCCGGGGACGCATCGGTCCCACCCTGCGAACGCTTGAGGCGAACGAGACTTCATCCGGCGTGGCGTGAGATGGCGGCGTGGTTGTGGGCAAGTTGCGCGCTCTCGGGCGCGTCGCCGGCCATGCAATCAGTCGATCCCGCCGGCCTCGGCGCGGCAGAGCAGGCGCTGTTGGCGTCGGCCCAGGGCCTCCTGAATCGCGACGGCGCGCGCGTCTGGCTCAAGGCCGGCGGCCTCCAAGCGCGCACGTTGGAAAGCCTCGTGCCCAGGCCCGTGTTGGAATCCGTCCCCGGACCCTGGGCCGTCATCGCTTCAAACCGATCGCGCCTCGGCCCATTCATCACCTGCAACGTCGCCGATCATTCCCTGAACCTCGCGACCTCGTTGGCCGGGCAGCGGGGCTGGCTGGTGGTCGATGCCTCCCTACGGAGCCAGGCCCTCGCCCTCGGGCTGCACGAGGCCATGGATGCACGGGGCGCGAAGCCCGGCGCGTTTGCTCGGCATGGCAAGCAGGCAGCCCGCGGCATCCTGATTCATCAACCCCCGTCCAAGGCGCTGCACCTGCGCGACCTCGCGGTGGCACTTGGCGCATGGGTGGACTTCGAGCCGAGCCATCCTGATGACACCCCGCTGGCCACGATGGTTCGCGAATTGGGCCCGGGCACCGACGTCCTCGGCTGGGGCAGCGACGAGCGCGAATTCGTGGGGGCCGTGTCCCAGGGCGGCGGATGGGTCCTTCCTGCCGACTGGGCGTTGAACCTGTCCGCCCACCGCTGGCTCAAGCCCGCGACGACGCCGCGCGTGGAATCGGCCCCGCCCCCTTCCCCGCCAAGGCTCGGGGAGCGGGTGGTTGCGTTCGTCATCTCCGACGGGGACAACCTCCAATGGCTGCTCGGCCGGTTCACGGAGGCCCCGGGGTTTTGGGCAAGCCCGCGCCGAGGATCCTTTGCCGTCACATGGGAATTGGCCCCGCAACTTCGCCGCTGGGCGCCTGCCGCCGATGGCTGGCTGCGAACCACGGCGACGGCGCAGGATGCCTTCGTCGGCGGCCCCAGCGGCGGCGGCTATTACTTTCCCCACTGGCATCCGGATCCCGTGAAGGCCGCTCACGCCTCCGCCCGGCTGCTGTCGGAGGCGGGCCTGACGGTCACCAGCGTCCTCAACGACGGGGGCGACCCCGGCGAGGTGGCGTCGTTGCTGGCCAACCCAGGCGTCGAAGGCGTCTTGTACAAGGACTACGCCCCCTACAACCGCCGACGCGGGGCGATCACCTGGCATCAGGGCAAGCCCGTCGTGGCCTATCGCTACCTCCTATGGGAGCAACGCCGCGCCGACGGATCCTTGCGACCCGACTGGCTGCCCGAGGGCGTCGCCGCCGCCGTGGCGAGCCAGCCGGCCGACCCGAAGGGTTCCGACGACGCCTACGCGTTGATCCAGGTTCACGCGTGGTCGTTCGCCAAGCAGGGAGGACCCATGGAGGCGATCCACGACACGATCCAACGCCTGCCCCCGGGCACGCGGGTCGTCACGGCGCCCGTGTTGATTCGTTGGCTCCAGGAATTCCGGGCTCCGCGGTAACCGCCGAAAGCCCCGCTCGGCCGGGACGTTCCAAGGCGGAGGCCTGCCCACTTTGGAAGGGCTTTCGGCGACGCGCGCGCGTCAGGATCGATGTGGATCCACGTCAGGAAGGAGTCCGCGCCGAGCCATTGGATTTGGCATTATCAGCGGATTGCCTTTTTCATCGTAAATAGCTGAAAAAGAGCATTTTACGATACGTCCAAGGGCATTGCCGGGTCATCGGACCCGACATGTTGAACCAGTGGGCGGCCTACGTACGGCACGGGCCGAGGCTCTTGATGTGGGCCTTGGGTCTTTTTGCAGGAACCGGCCTCGTGTCCCCACGCGTCGGGGCGGTGGACGTGCCGGGGCCCTATCAACTGGACCCCGTCTGCTACACGCCGGCGCCGCGGGCCAGCCTCACGCCCGGCAAGCGCCATCCCGGCACGATCCGCATGGCCGAGCGCCTCGCCAAAATCCACCGCGACCGCATCCCAGGCTCCACGATCTTCTTCAACGACAAGGCTGCGGAATCCCTCGCCGCCGCCCTCCCCGCCGCATCCGGCCCCGACGATCCGTTGCGGATCCGCTTCGATCTCGCGCGCGAGTCCATGCAAGCAGGTCGTCCGGACCAAGCCCTCAACCTTTACCTGGACATGGACCGCATCCTGGCGGGCGGCAGTCGTGCCCTGCCGGCCCGGGCCATGGCTGACCTCCGCTTGTCGCGGGCAGTGGCCTTCCTTCGCCTCGGCGAGCAGGAGAATTGCATCGGCAAGCCCCACGCCGAGTCCTGCTTGTTCCCTCTTTCCGATTCGGCGCGGCACCATGTTGGCCGCGGATCGCGCGGTGCCATCGAGATCCTCTCGCAGATCCTCGGGGAAAACGCCGCCGACACGCGCGCCCTGTGGCTGCTCAACATCGCCTACATGACCCTGGGCGAATACCCGGACAAGGTCCCCGAGCACTGGCTCATCCCGCCGGACACGTTCGCCTCCGAGCATTCCATGCCCCGCTTTCCCAACGTGGCGACCGGGGCCGGCCTGGATCTCCTCGACCTCGCCGGAGGGGTCGCATGCGACGACTTCGATGACGACGGACTGCTCGACGTCATGGCCTCGTCCTGGGGCTTGGACGGGCAGCTTCGGTTCTACCACAACAACGGCGACGGCACGTTTGTGGAACGTACGTCGGAGGCGGGCTTGGTCGGCTTGCTGGGCGGGTTGCAGGTGTATCCGGCGGACTACAACAACGACGGCCGGCTCGACCTGTGGATCCCGCGAGGCGCGTGGCTCGGCAAGGCGGGTCGCATCCCGGGCTCGCTGCTGCGCAACGAGGGCCATGGCACCTTCGCGGACGTGACCGAGGAGGCCGGCGTCCTTCGCGCGCGCCCCACCCAGGCCTGCCGTTGGCTGGACTTCGACCTCGACGGCGACCTGGACCTTTTCGTGGGCAACGAAACCACGGACCCGAACGACCCCGAGCCCTGCGAGCTGTTTCGCAACAACGGCGACGGCACCTTCACCGAGTGCGCGGCGGACGTCGGCCTCGCCCTCAAGCTCTTCGTCAAGGGCGTGGCCTGCTCCGACTACGACAACGACGGCGACCCCGACCTTTACCTCTCCGTTCGGGCGGGACCCAACGTCCTCCTCCGCAACGACGCCACCGCACCCGTCCCATCCCCATCCTCGCCCACCAAGGCTTCCCGCCGGGTCTTCACCGACGTCAGCATTCCGGCACGCGTCACCCAGCCCAACTTAAGCTTCGCAACGTGGTTCTTCGACTTCGACAACGACGGATGGGAGGACCTGTTCGCATGCGGCTACGGGATCAACCACGTGGGGGACGTGGCGGACGACTACTTGCATCGGCCCAGCAAGGGCAGCACGCCGCGCATGTATCGCAACCTGGGGGACGGCACCTTCACCAACGTGACGGCAGAGGTGGGGCTGCGCCGCGTCTGCCACACGATGGGCTGCTCCTTTGGCGACCTCGACAACGACGGATGGCTCGACTTCTACCTCGCCACGGGCGACCCCGACCTGGCCACCTTGATCCCGAACCGGATGTTTCGGAACGACCGCGGCCTTCGCTTCCACGACGTCACCACCGCCACGGGCACCGGCCACCTGCAAAAGGGCCACCAGGTGTCCTTTGCCGACCTCGACAACGACGGTGATCAAGACGTGTACGTCAGCCTCGGCGGGGCCTACTCCGGCGACATTGCGCGGAACGCCCTGTTCCTGAACCCGGGCTCGTCCAACCGTTGGGTCACGCTTCAACTCGTTGGAACCCGCGCCAACCGGTCCGCCATCGGCGCCCGCGTGCGCGTGGATCTCAAGACGCCTGCCGGACCGCGATCCATCCAGCGCACCGTGGGAGCCTCCGGAAGCTTCGGGAACAATCCCCTGCGCCAGGAGATCGGGCTCGGCGACGCCCTGGCCATCGACAAGGTCACGATCCAATGGCCCGGGGACCCAGCGCCGCAGGTGGTCCCTGGCATCGAGCCCGGTGCCTTCTGGCGCATCACGCAAGGAACAACCCAACCCGCCCGCCTCGCCCTCAAGGCCCTGCGCCTGTGCGCGCGGTAAACCGACGGAAGCCGGGCAGAGCACGCGCCCAAGGGAGGGATCCCGGCCGAGGGGCTATGACCACGCAAAAGGGCCGCCGTGTTGCACGGCGGCCCGATTCACCCACCACGATGGCCGGGACGGCACGCGTGGGCGTGCCGGCGGCACGTCAGGCGGCCTTCGCCTTCTTCCAGGTGCGGGGAGGAGCCTTCGTCACCAGGCCCTTCTTGATCGCCGAGGCGGCCACGCGGATGAACTTCACCTCGCCCGAGGGCAAGAGGACCTTCACGCGCTGGAGGTTGGGAAAGAAGCGGCGCTTGGTCATCGCCGTCACGTGCGTGCCGATGCCGCCCTTCTTCTTGGCCTTGCCGGAACGCCAAATGTGGTGGCCCTTGGAGGGCCGCTTGCCGGTCACGCTGCAAATCCGAGACATAACTTTGGTTCCTTTACTGCAAAGCCCATTTCCTATCGAAGATCCGGTGCCTTCGACAAGCATGATTTCAAGCCGCGCGAAGGGCGGGACGATTCAACGGGATCATTCCTGCCCGGCAAACCATCCCAAGGGTTGGCTCCGGCTCGCCGCCGTGGCATAACCCTCCCCGCTCATGGAATACGAAGCGGTCATCGGCCTCGAAACGCACGTCCAGCTCAAGACCCGCTCCAAGATGTGGTGCGGCTGCGCCAATGCCTTCGGCGCCGACCCCAACACCCACGTCTGCCCCACCTGCCTGGGACTCCCCGGCGCCCTCCCCGTCGCCAATGCCGAGGCCCTCCGCCTCACCGTCCTCACCGGCCTCCTCCTCGGCTGCGACATCCCCGGCTACGCCAAGTTCGACCGCAAGAACTACTTCTACCCCGACTCCGCCAAGAACTACCAGATCACCCAGTACGACCAACCCTCCACCCGGGGGGGGAGACTCGAGTTCGAGCTCGACGGCGCCGTCCACGCCGTGCGCATCACCCGCGCGCACCTCGAGGAGGACGTCGGCAAGAACGTCCACTTCGACCGCCATTCCGGCGTTGATTTCAACCGCGCCGGCGTCCCGCTCCTCGAGATCGTCTCCGAGCCCGACATCACCTCCGCCGACATGGCCCACGCCTACCTCAACGCCCTCGTCGAGGTGCTCGTCCGCGGCGGCATCTCCGACTGCGACATGGAGAAGGGCATGGTGCGCTGCGACGTCAACGTCTCCGTCCGGCCCAAGGGCTCCCCAACGCTGGGGGCAAAGATCGAGATCAAGAACATGAACACGTTCTCCGGCGTCCGCCGCGCGCTCGACTACGAGATCCCCCGCCAGATCGCCGCCGTCCAACGCGGCGAAACCCTCCGCCAGGAAACCCGCCGCTGGGACGACGTCGCCGGCATCACCGAGCCCATGCGCTCCAAGGAGGACGCCCACGACTACCGCTACTTCCCCGACCCCGACCTTCTCCCCTTCACGCCCGCCGCCGACTGGGTCGAGTCGCTGCGGTCCCTCGTGCCGGAGCTTCCCCTCGCACGCAAGCAACGGCTGGCTTCCCAATACGGCTTGCCGGCCGGCGACGCCGAGGTCCTCAAGTCCAACCCCGACCTCTGCGCCCTCTTTGAGAAGGCCGCCGAGGGCTATCCCCACCCCAAGGCCATTGCCAACTGGGTCATCAACAACCTCCCCGCCCAGCTCGCCGCCTCCGGCCTTTCGATCTCCAACCTGCGCTTCCCGCCCGCCCACCTTCGCGAGCTCGGCTCCCTGGTCGAATCCGGCCGCATCAGCTCCAAGATCGCCCAGGACGTCTTCGCGGACATGTTCGCCACGGGCGAGGCCCCGGCGGCCATCGTCGAGCGCAAGGGCCTCGCCCAGGTCAGCGACACGTCCGCCATCGAGGCCTTCTGCGACCAAGCCATCGCCGCCAACCCCGGCCCGGCCGCCGACTTCAAGGCCGGCAAGGACGCCGCCCTCAACTTCCTCAAGGGCCAGGTCATGAAGCTCTCCAAGGGCAAGGCCAACCCGGGCCTCGTGGGCGACATCCTCGCCCGCAAGCTGCGCGCCTGACATGCGCCCACGGCAGCCCCGCCACCCGCGACCGGCCGCGGGACCGCCCCTCACCGTCCAGCGGGAGCAACGCAACAAGCGGTTGGGTTGAAGCCAGCCTGCGGCGCGGTGCTCCATCGCCCGCTCCCATTCCCGTCCCTGCGCCCTCCAGGTCGGAAGAAAGTTGAAACCCAACCCTTTGGGAGCGGGTTGCTTCCCAGAGAATGAGCACAAGAGCCCGCGGTACGGACCCCGCACGACTTCATGCCGATGCTTCACCATTCGGGGGCGAAGCCGGACCATCCCGCACTACGGTGCGTGGCCTCACACGCGTGGCGGTGTCTCGCCGCTGATGCGTGCCGATGTCCGAATCAAGCCAAGGCGACTTCCACCCACCCTCCCCACCCATGATCCCAGCATCTCCCCCAGACTCCCCGGCGGCGGCGTCCGCCCTCCTCCTCGACCGCGTCTCCCACGTGTATCCGTCCGGTGTCCGCGCCCTGTCGGACGCCAGCCTTGCGATCCCCACGGGGATGTTTGGGTTGCTCGGGCCCAACGGCGCCGGGAAGTCCACGTTGATGCGATGCATCGCCACGTTGCAGACGCCCACGTCCGGTGGGATCCGGTTCGGTGACCTGGACGTGTTGCGGCAACCGGAGTCGTTGCGCGCCATGCTCGGCTACCTGCCCCAGGACTTCGGCGTGTACCCACGGGTCTCGGCGGTGGACCTGCTCGACCACCTCGCCGTGCTCAAGGGCATCTCCCAACGCGGCGAACGCCGCGAGATGGTGGAACGACTCCTCCGCCAGGTGAACCTGTGGGACGTCCGCAAGCGCGCCGTCGCCGGCTACTCGGGCGGCATGCGCCAACGATTCGGCATCGCCCAGGCGCTGCTCGGCTCCCCGCGCCTCGTCATCGTGGACGAACCCACGGCGGGCCTCGACCCCGAGGAACGCAACCGCTTCAACAACCTCCTCGCCGAGATCGGGCAAAACGTCGTCGTCATCCTCTCCACCCACATCGTCGAGGACGTCGCCGACCTCTGCCCTCGCATGGCCATCATCGACCGCGGCGAGATCGTCCTCCACGGGGCGCCTCCAGAGCTGGTCCGGGGCCTCGCGGGCAAGGTGTGGCGACGCGTGATCGACCACGGCGACCTCGCCCGTTGCCAGGCTTCCCATCGCGTCATCACCCATCGTTTCCGAAGCGGGCGAACCGTGATCCATGTGCTATCGGAGGCCTCCCCCGCCGACGGCTTCGAGCCGGTCGAGCCCTCCCTCGACGACCTCTACTTCGCGACGCTCGCCGCGCGTCGCCAAGGCAACCCCAGCCCGAACGCCCGATGATCTTCCGCACGCTGGTCGCCTTCGAGCTCCGACACCAGGTCGCGTCGCCGCTCTTCCTCGTGTCGTTCGCCATCTTCTTCCTGCTGAGCTTCGGCGCGACGACCCTCGACGAGATCCAGATCGGCAGCCGCGGCAACGTCTGGAAGAACAGCCCGTTCGCCATCGCCCAGGCCGTCGCCGTCCTCAACCTGTTCGCGATGTTCGTCACCACCGCGTTCGCCGCCAACGCCGTCGTGCGCGACGACGAGACCGGCTTCTCGCCCATCCTCCGGTCCACGCGAATCCGCAAGACGAGCTATCTCGCCGGACGATTCGTGGGCGCGGGCATCGTGTCCGCCTTGGTATGCCTCGCCGTCCCCATGGGCATCCTCGTCGGCAGCCTCATGCCATGGCAGGACCCCGAGAAGATCGGGCCCTTGATCCCGGGCCACTACGTCCATGCCGTGCTGGTGTTCGGCCTTCCGACGCAGGTGGTGCTGGCGGCGTTCTTCTTCGCGGTGGCCACCGCCACGCGCTCCATGATGTGGACCTACGTGGGCGTCGTGGCCTTCCTCGTGGGCTACACCGCCAGCCGCTTCCTGCTTCGCGAGGACCAACACGAGGTGCTGTCGGCCTTGCTCGACCCGTTCGGCCTCGGGGCGATGGGCCGCGCGACCCAGTACTGGACCGCCAGCGACCGCAACCGTCTCGTGGTGCCGTTCGAGGGCCTGCTGCTCTGGAACCGCGTTCTATGGCTCGGGCTCGCAGCCATCGCGTCGGGCGTCGCGCTGAAGGTGTTCCGGATGGAGGAACGCCCGGCCAAGGGCGCCTCGTCGAGGAACCCCGCTCCCGAGGAGGCAACGGACGCCACGACCAAGGCGAGGCCGTCCACCACCCAGGCCCGACTCGTCCCCGCGACGGCAGGACGGCCGGGAGGCGCCTGGGCGCAATGCCTCGCCTTGGCGCGCATGGAGACGTCGCTCGTCCTGCGCAGCCCCGCCTTCCTCGTGCTCGTGGCCCTCGGCGTCTTCAATTCACTCGGGGGCCTCAGCGGCGTCGCGGAGTTCCGCGGCGTCGCGTCCCTGCCCGTGACGCGGGAGGTCGTCTCCGCGTTGCTCGGCTCGTTCACGCTGTTCCCCGTCATCATCGCCATCTACTACGGCGGCGAATTGGTGTGGCGGGACCGCCAATGCCGCATGCACGAGATCGTGGACGCAACGGCCGCGCCCAACTGGGCGTTCCTGCTTCCGAAGGTCCTCGCGGTCGCGTGGGTGTTGCTGGGGACGCTCGTGGCGGCGGCTCTGACCGGGATCGTGTTCCAGGCCGCCCACGGCTATTTCCAGTTCGAGTTCCAAGGCTACGCGCTGTGGTTCCTGCTGCCCTCGTGGATCGTCGCGACCCAACTGGCGGTGTTGTCGGTCGCCGTGCAGTCCATCGTGCCGTCCAAGCCGTTCGGCTGGGCGGTCATGCTCGCCTATCTCGTGGCCGAGACCTCGCTGCGAACGCTCGGCTTCCAACACGCCCTCTATAACTTCGGAGACGCCGCCGCCGTGCCGCTCTCGGACATGAACGGGATGGGGCATTTCTGGGTGGGCCGCGCATGGCACCAGGCCTACTGGACGGCGTTTTGCGTGCTGCTCCTGGCCGGCGTCCACGTCGTTCGCGTGCGCGGGGCCGAGTCGCGCTGGCGCCCGCGCTTGCTGGGCGCGCCCCGTCGCCTCCGGGGCCCGGCGGGGGCGGTCATGGCCGCCGCCACGCTCGCCTGGGCAGGCCTCGGTGCATGGATCTTCTTCAACACCAACCTCCGAAACCCCTACATCCCCTCGACCGAGCAGGAACGCATCACGGCCGAGGCCGAGAAGGCGCTCCTGCCCTTCGAGAAGGTCCCGCAACCCACCATCCGCCACGTCGATCTCGCCGTGGAGCTATGGCCTGCCAAGGCAAGGGCCCGGACCGTGGGTCGGTATCGCCTGGAAAACCGCCACGAGACACCCGTGGACACGCTCCACGTGGAGACGCCATCGACGCTGCAAGTCCACCGCATGGAGATCGCCGGCGGCTCCCTCAAGCAGGCCATGACCAACTTCGGCCATCGCATCCTGACGTTGTCCCCGCCGATGCAGCCCGGCGAGCAACGCGACCTGGCCTTCGAGACCGTCCAGGAGGAACCCGGCTTCGTGAACGCCTCGCCCGCCACGCGCGTCGTGGGCAACGGCACCTTCCTCGACAACGCCTCCATCGCCCCCACGCTCGGCGTGTCCCGCGGATCCTTCCTCCAGGACCGCGCCCGCCGCAGAAAGCACGGCCTGCCTGCGGACCTCCGCCCGCCCGCCCTCGAGGACCGCACCGCCAACCGGCACCACTACCTGCGCCACGACAGCGACTGGGTCACCGCCGACATCACCGTCACCACCGACGAGGACCAGGTCCCCATCGCCCCGGGCCGCATGGAACGTGAGGACGTCCGCAACGGCCGGCGCACCCGCGTCTTCAAGGCCGACGCCCCCATCCAAAACTTCTTCTCCATCCAGTCCGCCCGCTACGCCGTGCGCTCCGAGACCTGGTCACCGCCGTCGGGAAAACCCATCCAGCTCGCCATCTTCCATCACCCGCCTCATGCCCGGAACGTGGACCGCATGCTCGCCGCCATGAAGGCCTCGCTCGCCCTCTTCGCCGAGCGCTTCTCCCCCTACCCATTCGAGCAGTTCCGCATCCTCGAGTTCCCGGCCTACGCCTCCTTCGCCCAGTCCTTCGCCAACACCGTCCCCTACTCGGAGGCCATCGGCTTCATCCAGGCCTTCGACGACAAGGACTCGGCGGAGAAGATCGACATGGTCACCTACGTCACCGCCCACGAGATCGCGCACCAATGGTGGGCGCACCAGGTGATCGGGGCCGACAAGCAGGGAGCCACCCTCCTCTCCGAGTCCTTCTCCCAGTACTCGGCCCTCCTCGTCATGGAGAAGCTCTACGGCCGCGAGCAAATCTGGAAGTTCCTCAAGCACGAACTCGACTCATACCTGCGCGCCCGCGGTTCCGAGGCGCGGGAGGAGGTGCCCCTCGCACGCGTCGAGGACCAGCCCTACATCCATTACCAAAAGGGCGCCCTCGCCATGTGGTGGCTCAAGGAGGCGGCCGGCGAGGTGGCCGTCAACCGCACCCTCCAACGCCTCATCCGCGAGTTTGGCCTGAAGCCCGCCCCCTACCCCGACGCCCTCGACTTCCTCCGCATCCTCCGGGAGGAATGCGGGCCCCAGCACGCCGAACTCATCACGGACCTCTTCGAGCGCATCACCCTCTACGACCTCTCCGTGCGCTCGGCCAAGGCCACCCGCCGGCCCGACGGTCGCTTCGACGTCGTCATGACCGTCGAGGCCAGGAAACTCCAGTCGGATGGCCAAGGGGCCGAGAAGGAGGCGCCCCTCGACGAACCGTTCGAGATCGGCCTTTTCGCCGAGAAGCCCGGCGCCAAGGGCTTCGGCAAGGCCTCCATCCTCGCCCTCGAGCGCCGTCGCCTCCACTCCGGCTCCCAGCAACTGGAATGGATCGCCGACAAGCCCCCGCGCTTCGTCGGCGTGGACCCTTTCCACTACCGGATCGACCGCAAGTCCGACGACAACCTCCGCGAAGTCGATGCGGCCGCGAAGTAGGGCTAGCGCGTCGCCTTCGCGACGGAGCGCACGCGACGGAAACTGCGGGCGAGGCCCCAGGCACCGAGGGGCATCAAGGCCACAACGGCCCACTCTTCAGGCTCGGGAATGGGAGGCCCCGGAGGCCCTGGGATCTTGACCAACTCATACGTCTCGTATCCCTGGGCGCCGTCGCCGCTGACCGAGAGAGACACCGTGGCTTGGGCCCAAACATTCCCAGGATAGACTCGCGGTGCATAAATGTAGGTGGAAACCTGTCCCGAGAGGGAGAACGAGCCTCCTGGAGCCAACGTGTAGTTCTTGTCGTGGCTGTAGCTGAACTGATGGCTTACATCGAAGATTTGGGCCGTGAAGCTGAAGCCTGTCAGGGTTGCTCCGGCCGTGGCGGCTGCATGCGTGTCCTCGGCAGGAACAGTGAGGGTCAGGTTTCCGGACCAAGAGGCCGTGACCGTCAGGTCGATGGAGATATCGGTGGGTGGGACGCTCTGCCCGGGCCGATATTCCCACATCCAGCCCTCGGGTGCATCAGGCACGGGAGCAGAATAGACCACCTGACCGACCGAGATCGTGGCTAGGATGGATTGTGAGTCCGATGCATCGGGGCCCGACGTGTTCGCATAAAATCCCTCGATGGAACTGGTCACGGTGGAGGTCCCGGAGATGACCGGCTTCGCCACGGTCCAAGTCTGGGTGAATGTTTGCGCGGATGCCTTGCCCAATGCGAGGGCTAGAAGGCCTCCAGCCAAGGCCAGGTAGGACCGAGCGGCGGAACAACGAGGGGATTTCATAGCCTGCTTTAACTTGCGCATTCAAGCCGGCGGCAAGTCAAGTCCAAACCCAGAGCGCCAGCCGGCATTGTCGCCGGGCCCGTCGGTGCAGGTGGGTCCTTCATCGGCCATGGCCCCCCGCTCGCTGGTCGCCCACGCGAGCATGGCTCACGCCTCGACGGAACAAGCCCATGCCACGCGCACAGCATCGATGGGGCAGCCGCAGCCCATCCGCCCCTCCATGCGCCGGCCTCACGCCCCATGCCTTCGACGTGCCACGTCGCCGAGGTACCGCAGGACCAAGGCGGTCCAGCCCGTCTGGTGGTTGGCGCCGCAACCGCGCCCGGTCTCGTCATGGAAGTACTCGTGGAACTGCACCAACCCCCGCCAATGCGGGTCCTCGCTGAACACCGGATGCCCGGACATCGCGGGCCTGCGTCCATCGGGTCCCGGCAGGAAGAGGGAGGCCAGGCGTCGCTCGATCCCCAACGCCGCCTCGCGGAGCGTCATGAACCGGCTCGAGCCCGTCGGGCACTCCACCTTGAATTCATCACCTTAGCCGTAACGATTCAGTTGGGAGGGAAGTGATTGCGCCGCAGATTCTTTCGCAAGACGAGGAGTGAGCGAGGCGCGGGCCGGTACGTGGCCCGTAACGAGCGAAGGACGAAGCTCTTGCGAAAGAAGATCAAGCAAGCACGACCGACCCAACTGAATCGTTACGGCTTAGCCGGAACGCTGCTGTTGGCTCGGTCGTGCTTGCTCGATCTGCTCCCGCACATCCCTCGTCGTTCGCTCGTGAGGGGCGGGGCGCGCGGCGCGATCTCGATGCTGGACCC